>JBAVML010000037.1:0-6784 GCA_049690035.1 Chthoniobacteraceae bacterium | reverse complement strand
AGACGGTCGGCTTCCAGGCGGATCTCGCGCACACGTACCTCTATCTGCTGGGCTACAACGCGCCGGAGCATGCGCTGGTGAAGGAAGGCTACAGCGACGCGGAATTCTGGCCGGCTTATGAGAAGATGACCGACAAGCTGCGGCCGTGGACCATCGACTTCCACGTGGCGCAGAATGACGGCCACGTGCACGGCGCCGGCTCGCACGACAAGACGGGCAAGCACTGCCCGGCTGATGATCCGAACGGCAAGCTCGATATCGTGAAGTGCGCGGGCTACTGGCTGAAGGACGCCGCAGCCCGCGGCATCCAGCACATCTGCTGGGACGGCTGCATGTTCCCGAATGCCAAGCTCGAACAGGCGCAGACCTGGAACGCGATCCTCGATGTGATGCTCAAGGTCCGCGCTGCCCACGGTTGGGGGAGCTAGGCCGTTTCGCGTCGCGCCGGGGGCGGGAAGAAGTGCCGCTATTCCCCGCCGAAGAATTTCTTGAACGAGCGGAAGATGCTCTGCGGAACGGAGCGGCGCGGCTCGTTGTCGCGGTCGGAGCCGCTCAGGGCATTGCCGCGATGCGTTCTGCACAGGTCGCGCGGGATGTGCGACTCAGGAAGGTCGATGCTGTAGGCGGCGCCGGCGCGGTCGCAGGAGTTGGTGGCGAGTTCGTTCGTGACGGAGCAGACGCTGACGCGGCGGGTCGGCTCGGGGCAGTGGAGCGGCTGCGCGGGGTAGCGCTGCTGGGAGGCGGTGTTCATCACATCCACCCACACGGGCAGCGCGAGCGCGGCGCCGTAGCCTTTGCTGACGATGGTCTCGGGGCGGTCGAGTCCCACCCACACGCCGCAGGTGAGCGAACTGGTGAAGCCGACGAACCAGGCGTCGCGGAAATCGTTCGTCGTGCCGGTCTTGCCCGCGGCGGGTTTGCTGAAGCCCATTTGTGATTTCGCGGTCGCGCCTGTGCCGCGCTCCATCACCTTTTGCATCGCCTGCGTGGTGAGCCAGGCGGTACCGGGATCGATGGCGCGGGTCTGGATGTGCGCGGCGCGGTAGATCGTCTCGCCGTTGCCATCGTCGATGCGCTCGATGATGTAGTTCTGCCGGCGCATGCCGTTGTTGGCGAAGACGGCGTAGGCGGAGGTGAGATCGGCCACGGTTTGCTCGAAGGCGCCGAGATAGACGGACGGCTGCTGCGGCATGCCTTCGATGCCACACGCCGCGGCGAGCTTGCCGATGGCGGGGAGCCCCGCGCGCTCGCCGATCCGGACGCTCATGGTGTTGCGGGAAAGGATGAGGCCTTCCTCGGCGCGCATCGGTCCCTTGTAGGTGCCGTCGCTGTTGTCCGGCGTCCAGTTGCTCGCGGCGCGGATTTCGCCGTGCGCGATCGGGCCGTCGTCGATGGTGGCGCCGGGGAGCATCCCGCGCTGGAAGGCGGCCGCATAGACGAAGGGCTTGAACGTGGAGCCGACTTGCCGCGCGGCCTCGGGCTGGATGGCGCGGTTGTATTTGCTCTCCTGAAAATCGCGCCCGCCGACGAGCGCCCGCAGCGCACCGCTGCGGTTGTCGATCACCACGAGCGCGCCTTGCAGGTAGGGTGTGGAAAGTTCCTGCGCTTTCGCCTCGGCGGAAAAGTCGGCGCGCTTGGGATGTTTGTAGCCGGGCCGCTGCTCGACCTTGGTTAGTTCGCCGTCGAGCGCGGTCTGCGCGGCGCGTTGCAGCGTGGGATCGATGGTGGTGTAAATCTTCAACCCGCCGTCGCCGCGCTGCTCGTCGGTGAGCAGCAGGTCGAGTTCGCGGCGCACGGCATCCATCGCGTAGTTTTCCTGCGTCGAGACGGTTTTCTTTTTCGCCACCGCCAGCGGCGCAGCCTTGGCAGCTTCGGCTTGCGCGTCCGTGATCGAGCCGAGCTTCGCCATGCGTTCGAGCACCTGGTTGCGCTGGTTCACCGCGCCCTTGGGATGGCGGTGCGGCGAGAAGTAAGTGGGCGCGCGAATGATGCCCGCGATCATCGCGGCCTCGCCGAGTTTCAGATCCTTCGCGTGTTTTCCAAAGTAAGTGAGGCTCGCCGTCTCGATGCCGTACACGCCCGAGCCGAAGTAGATGCGGTTCATGTAGGCCTCGAGGATTTCTTGCTTGGAAATATGCTGCTCCATCCGCAGCGAGACGAAGGCCTCGAGAACTTTTCGGTGAATGTTCTTTCCGCCGAGCGGGAAGGAATTGCGCGCGAGCTGCTGGGTGAGCGTGCTCGCGCCTTCGCGCGCCGAGCCGCGACCGACATTGCGGACCATTGCGCGGAGGATGCCGATGGGGTCCACGCCGCGGTGCTTGTAGAATCGCGAGTCTTCCCGGGCGAGCAGCGCTTTCACAAAATCCGGCGAGACCTCGTCGAGCTTCACGGTCACGCGATTCTCACCCTGGAGACGCGAATACACTTTGCCGTCCATGTCATAGACCGTGGAACGCTCGGACATTTCCCGCACCTGATTCAGGTCATACGATGAGGCCCAGAATCCGTAAACCAGACAAACGGCGAGCGCGACGGTGAGCACCGCGAGGACGGCGGTCCAGAGCCAGCGCCGGCGCGCGCGCACCCGGCGGGAACCGGATTTGTTGCGGGCATTGGCGTCGAGCTTGGGCATTCCGCGCGAAGATGCGCCGCGGAGCCGCAATGACCAATGGAAAATGACCCGATCACCAACGGCAGACCGTATTCCGCCTTGGTGAAGCCCGGGTCATTGGTCATTTTCCACGGGTCATTTCTCCACCGTGCGTATCGACATCCTTTCTCTCTTCCCGCAAATCGCCACCGCCGCGCTCGGCGAGAGTATGATGAAACGCGCGCAAGCCCGCGGCCTCGCCGAGATCCACAGTCACAATCTGCGCGACTGGGCGACGGACAAACATCGCACGACGGATGACATGCCCTACGGTGGAAGCCAGGGGATGGTGATGAAATGCGAGCCGATTTTCGCGGCGGTGGAAGCGTTGCGCCGCGAGGATTCGCGCGTGGTGTTGATGACGCCGGCTGGCCGGCGGTTCGATCAGGCGACGGCGGTGGCCTACTCGACCGCGCCGCATCTCATTATTCTCTGCGGCCACTACGAAGGCATCGACCAGCGCGCGATCGATCAACTCGTCGATGATGAAGTGTCCATCGGCGACTATGTGCTGACGAATGGCGCGATCGCCGCGGTCGTAGTTATCGACGCGGTGGTGCGGCTGATTCCCGGCGTGCTGGGAGACGAGAACTCCGCGCCCGACGACAGTTTCAGCAGCGGCTTGCTGGAGTTCCCGCAGTACACTCGGCCGGTGGAGTTTCGCGGCTGGCGCGTGCCGGATGTGCTGCTCAGCGGCCATCACGCGGAGATCGCCAAGTGGCGTCGTGAACGGGCGCTGGAGAAGACGAGGAAAGTCCGCCCCGACCTGCTCGACCCAAAGTGAAACCGCCCATTCTCGAAGTCCGCGACCTCACGATTCGCCGCGGCGACACCGTCATTCTCGATCAGGTTTCATGGAGCGTGCAGCGCGGCGAGCACTGGGCGATCCTCGGCGCGAACGGCTCGGGCAAGACCTCGCTGCTCAGCGCGCTGACCGGCTACCTTTCGCCGACCGAAGGCGAGATCACGGTCCTCGGCCAGCGCTTCGGCGAGACGGATTGGCGGGAGCTGCGCAAGCACGTGGGCCTCGTGAGTTCGAGCGTCCGCCAGATGATGGCCGATCACGAACCGGCGCTCACGTCCGTCATTTCGGGAAAGTACGCGATGATCGACTACTGGGGCCGCGTGAAGTCCGCCGATCGCGTCGCGGCCACGCGCATCCTGCGGGACGTCGAGGCCGAGTATCTCGCCAAGCGCGCGTGGCAGGTACTGAGCCAGGGAGAGCGCCAGCGCGTGCTCATCGGCCGCGCGCTGATGGCGAAGCCGCGGTTGCTCATTCTCGATGAGCCGTGCGCCGGGCTCGATCCCGTCGCGCGCGAACATTTCCTCGCCTTCATCGAACGCCTCGGTCGCCGCAGGAACGCGCCGGCCCTGATCCTCGTGACGCATCATGTCGATGAAATCATGCCCGTCTTTTCCCACGCCCTGCTCCTGCGCGAAGGCCGCATGCTGGCTGCCGGCGAGAAGAAGAAGGCGCTGACCAGCGATTTTGTTTCCAAAACGTTCGACGCCCGCTTGCGCCTCAGCACGCGCAATGACCGCTGGGAGCTGACCTTCGTCGAGCGCTGATTAGCGGCCTCAGTTCCGCCGCATCGCGAGCTTCAAATCCAGCGCGTAAGCCGGGTTCACCTCGAAGCGCAACTCCTTGTAGTTCGCGAAGGTGATCATCTCCGTGTAGGGCGTCGGCTCCAGGTATCCGATATCGCAGAGCGAATGCAGCAAATCGGCGAGATCGCCGGGCTCGATGTGGGTGCGCGTGCCTATGTCACCCCCGGTGCTGCCGGTGGCGTAGTCGATGGAGCGGATGACGGCTTGTTCGCGACCGCTGAGTTTGATCTGACGCATTCGCGGAAAGAGTAGCTTAAACCCTGCCCGTTCTTCGCGCTGCGCGGATTGCCCGCGCGGTTTCCCGGCAAAACTCGCGCTTGCTCATCCGCAGGACGGTCCTACCAGTAATTCATGAGCTCGATGCGACCGACTTCCGCGAAGATCATCCAGCACTCCGAGGGCCTCGGCGCTCCGACTTCCGAGACGGTGCGAAAACGGGCGGCGGAAATCGCGACGATCAACGGGCGTCGGGAGTTCAATGAAGAAGACTGGCGCGAGGCGAAGCGCGAACTGCACGGGGGACACGAACTCAGTGACACCAACGGTGAGTATGAAATGGAGACGGTGGTCTCCGAGCACGATATGGTGGTCGGTTCGATGGGGCATCATGCGGAGACCATGCGGCCCGAGGATAACGAGAACGTCATCGAGGAACTCATCGCGGAAGGCATGGACGAAGCCATCCACGAGCAGATGCTCGCGTCGCGCCGCGAAGAAGCGGCGGAAGACGACGAAGAAGAGGAATAGCCGGCGCGGCGGCTACAGATTCTCTTCCTCCGGAGGCAGGAAGACGTGGAAGCGATTCTTGTCGATCGCCTTCATGTAAGCCTCGTGCGGCGTGACGATGCCCTGCTGCATGACGTGCCAGATGGCGTCGTCCATGAACTGCATTCCCTGGCCTTTGCCGCCGACGATGACGTCCTGCAGCTTCTGCGTCGCGCCTTCGCGGATGATCGCGCTGGCGGCGCTGTTGACGACGAGGATTTCATTCACCGCGAGCCGCCCGCCGGCGTCGGCTTTCTTGAGCAGGAGCTGCGCGACGACACCGCGCAGCGAGCTCGCGAGCATGGTGCGCACCTGCGCCTGCTGGTCGCTGGGGAAAACGTCGATCATGCGGTCCACGGTCTTGCGCGCGTTGTTCGTGTGGAGCGTGCCGAAGACGAGCAGGCCGGTCTCCGCCGCGGTGAGCGCGAGTGAGATCGTTTCCAAGTCGCGCATTTCGCCGACGAGCACGATGTCCGCGTCCTCGCGGAGCGCTGCTTTGAGGCCGACGGGAAAGCTGATCGCATTCTCGGGCACCTCGCGCTGGGTGATCATCGAGCGTTTGTTGGAATGCACGAACTCGATCGGCTCCTCGACGGTGATGATGTGGCGCGAGAAGTTCGCGTTGATGTAGTCAATGAGCGCGGCCAGTGTAGTGGACTTGCCGGAGCCGGTCGGACCAGTCACGAGCACGAGGCCGCCGCGGAGGTGGCCGAATTCCTTGACCACCGCCGGGATGCCGAGCTGGTCGAGCGTCATGATCTTCGTCGGAATGAGACGGAAGACGCAACCGTAGCCGTGGGCCTGCTTGAGGAAGTTGCAGCGGAAGCGCGAGTGCTCGTCCATCTCGTAGGCGAAGTCGAGATCACCGCCTTCCTCGAAGCGCTGCCAGCGCTCCGGGCCGCTGATCTCGCTCATCATGTAGGCCATCTCGTCGTGCGTGAGCACTTCCTCGCGGATGCCGATGACTTCGCCGTGACGGCGGATCTTGGGCGCCTGTCCTTGCGCGAGGTGAAGATCGGATGCGCCCGCATTGACGAGCACTTCAAAGAACTGATCGATGTAGGGCATGACTTACTTCTTCTTCGAGAGGTACTGGCGCATCAGGGTCTTCTGCTCGGCGCGAGTGTAGGCCTCCTCGGCGGTAATGATGTCCGCGTCGAAAAGTTCCATGAGCGAGTCGTCCATGAGCTTCATGCCTTGCTTCTTGCCGGTCTGCATGATGCCGGGGAGCATGAAGGTCTTGGCTTCGCGGATGAGGTTACCGACCGCGGGGGTATTGGTGAGAATTTCGAGAGCCAGCGCGCGGCCGGTGCCGTCTTTGCGCGGGATGAGCTGCTGGGAAATGATGCCACGCAGGGATTCGCTGACCATGACGCGGATCTGCTCGCGCTGGTCCGTCGGGAAGACATCGAGGACGCGGTCGAGGGTGCGGGCGGCATTGCCGGTGTGCAGCGTGCCGAGCACGAGATGCCCCGTCTCCGAGGCGGTGATGGCGAGCGAGATGGTCTCCAGGTCGCGCATTTCACCGACCATGATCACGTCGGGATCTTCACGCAGCGCGCCGCGGAGGGCGGCGCCGAAGGACTTGGTATGGGTGTGGACCTCGCGCTGCGTGACGTGGCAGGTTCGCGACTCGATGATGTATTCGATCGGGTCTTCGAGAGTAATGATGTGATCGTGGCGCGTCTTGTTTACCTCATCGACCAGCGCGGCGAGCGTGGTCGATTTTCCGGAACCCACTGAGCCGGTCACGAGAACGAG
>JBAVML010000036.1:0-8353 GCA_049690035.1 Chthoniobacteraceae bacterium | reverse complement strand
CAACTGAGCAGCGCTTTCGTGATCTCGCGTTCCCATTCCGCGCCCGGATTCACATCATCTGGAGAATAAAATGGGATTAATCCATTGTTTCTCAAGGGTTTGATTAGAAGTCGTTCGACCAGCTCTCGATTTTTGTGGGAATGACTGACAAAAATTCGCGACATGCAGTGAGTTAATAGTGAAGTCCTCGTATGAGCAATTCGGCATTGAAGTGACCTGAAGCAAATCGACCGAATCGGGCAAGTATCATCCACCGAATTGCGCAGACGGCCTTGCGGCGTTGTGTAAGGAAAAGATTCCGCACTTCCTCGTGGCTGGACGGATCGACACCGGCTTCAAGGCGAGCCGGGGAAAGCTGCAAGCCTTTGCGCGGGAGCAGGGCCTCGCCTACCACGAGACGAGCGCGAAGTCGGGAGAAGGCTGCGACGAATTGCGTGCGGCCATGATCGCCGGCATCCCGTGGGCGCAGATGGAGAAGCGCACGTCGCCGCGCATTTTCAAACTGATCAAGGACGAAATCCTGAAGCTGCGAGACGAAGGGCAGGTGCTGCACACCTTCAAGGAACTGCGCGAACTGCTCTGGCGGCGACTGCCGGACGAGCCGCGCTTCACGGACGAGACCTTGCAGACGGTGATCGGCCTGCTGGACGGTCCCGGCGTGGTGAAGGAACTCGACTACGGCACCTACATCCTGCTCGCGCCGGAGTGGATCAATGCCTACGCGCAGGCCGTGATTCGCACCCTGCGCAGCGCGGAGAACTACCTCGGCGTGCTGCCCCTGCGCAGCATCGCGGAAGGGAAACTGATCTACCAGAGCATCGGGCGCGACGGCGCTCCCGTGGAGATGAAGCGCCTGCCGCCCGCCGAGGAGCGCGTGGTGCTGGGCGAGATGGAGCGGCAACTGGAGCAGCGTGGCCTTTGCCTGCGCCAGGGCGACAAGCTCGTCTTCCCGAGCCATTGCGGGCGCGATCGCCCGGCGGTGCTGGAGCATCCGTCGGTCTTCGTGAGCTACGCGGTGAAGGGCTTTCTCGACGACATCTATGCGACGCTGGTGGTGAAGCTGGCGGACAGCGAGTCTTTCCAACTCAAGGAACTCTGGCGCGACGCCGCGGACTTCGTGACGCTCGCGGGAGATCATCATATGGGTCTCAAGCTCACGCGCGAGAGCGGCAGCGACGGGGACATCAGCGTGTATTTCGGCAAAGGCGTGACGCAGCAGGAGCAGGTGATCTTCGCCAACTACATCCACGCGCACCTCCAGACCTCCTGCGAACAGGCGCAGCGGCTCCGGCACTACGTCTGCCCGAAGTGTCACGCGCCGAAAGGCAATCCTGAGGTGCTGATGAAGAAGCTCCTGCGCGAGAAGCAGAACGCCGATACGGAATGCGACGACTGCGGCGAGCGCTTCCTGTTGTGGGATGCGCTGGAGAAGAAGTTTGCCAGCGAGACGGTGCGCGCACAGGTCGAGCAACTGCAGGCCGACGATCTCGCGAAGCTGGATACGCGGCGACGCGGGAAGCTGCTGGCGCTGGAGGTGGGAGCGCGCATCACCAGCGCCGATCAGAAGTGCTTCGAGATTCCAGCCACGGAGGATGAGGGGCTGGATATGGAGCTGGAATTCACCAATGACGACGGCGAAGGCACGGGGTGCCGGCTCTACCTGCAACTGAAGTCGGGCAATTCCCACCTCACGAAACGCAAGACCGACGGCGCGGAGATTTTCACGATCAAGAAGCAGCGCTGGGTGGAATACTGGCTCCAGCAGCCGCATCCGGTGATGCTGGTGATCGGCACTTTTGACGAAGAACGGAATGTTTTCGAGCCCGGATACAAGGTTGAATTTGAGGAGGTGCGCTGGATGGAAATATCGAGCGTGCTCCAGCGCGAAAGCGCGAACGGGACAAAGCCGGTGAAGCAGATTGAGTTCAAAGGCGAGCGGCTCGACCTGAGCAGCGTACGGCGTTGGCGGGAGCGAGTGGTGGCTGGCGGTTGATAGATCAGATGGGGATAGGGACACAAGCGGCGCTCGCGGGCGGCCAGGCTGGGTCCCGATGGTGAGGTGTTTGCGATTTGACGAACGTGAAAGGTGACGGTGTGCCGCTGGCTGGAGTCCTTGGTGAAGGTGAGCCTAATCGTTTCCGCGATCCCGCTTCCAAACTCAAGGGCAGAGGCTGGCATGTTGGTTGCTAGTCGATTTGGAGCAATCGAGGACGACAACCAATCTAAACAAACCCATCGCTATGCCTGCATCTAACTGGAAATACGCTGAGAATACTTTTGAAAGCTCCACAGCGAATTCGTGGACGCTGATGAATAAGATCGTGAAGGATCATCTGGCCAAGCTGAACGCCAAGGTGGGGCCGAAGGAGGCGCCGGATACAGACATCGTGGCGTGCCGGGATCGGGTGAGTGCACGGGCGGCGACGTTTTCCACGGCGTGGAGCGCGTGGCAAAATCTGGATGCAATGCATAGGGCGAAGACGGATATCGTGCAGAAGCTGCTTGCTGACCTTTCGTCGCGGCTGATCGGGGATTGGGATATTGCGATTCAGGGAACCTTTCGCGATCACACGCCGGAGTATGCGGAGCTCTTGCCCACGGGGCGCAGTGCGTTTCAGAATGAGCCGATTGATGAACGGATTCAGTCGGTGAAGACGCTGGGTGAACGGCTGGTCAAATTTTCGCAGCTCGCGACGCTGGCGACTGCGGTGACGGCCTACTACGGAAAGCTCAACGAGGCGCGGGACATTCAGAAAGGGGTCGAGGGAGATCGCGACACTGCTTCCAATGACGCGGAGACGGCACGTGAGAAACTGGCTGGAGCGCTCTATGCCAATGTGGGGCGGCTGATGGAGAAGCATTGGGAAGAGCCGCATCGGATCGAGGGTTACTTTGACCTTTCGCTGATCCGCCAGACGGCGGCCGCGCCGGCAGCCCCGGCGCCGGTTGAAACCGCTCCTGCATCGCCGGCGAATCAAGCGTCAGGCACGCCCCGCGCGCTGGAGAGCGCGACGCCATCCCAAGGAGCGGCGACGACGCTGGTGACCGAGGTGACGCCGCGACTGACGGGGAACGGTTCGCGCGAGCACGCGACGGTGTAGAACGTGGTGAGTCGCGTGCCTTAGCTCGCGAGGTCGCGAACCTCGTTCTCGTAAGTGTCGAATGGGTCGGGCATCGGGAGATAGGTCGCGTTCTCCAGCGAGATGGAATCCCAGTTAATGACGTACGGAAGTTGCCGGCCCTGAAACAGGGAAACGGCCAGTCCACGCCCTTGCGCGCGGGTGTCGGAGGGCGGGGTGCGCATGGCTTCGGGGCGGCGCACGCTGTCGTTGAATTCACCGATGCCCTTGGCGGGGGTGAGCGCGTGGAAGAGGCCTTTCGCCGGATTCAGGTTATGATATTCGAGGTCGAGGCTTTGCAGCCACGGATCATTCCAGCTCAGCCCTTCGCTTTCGCGGAAGGTGTCGAGCAACCACTTTTTTGAAATCCAATCGACGCCGCCGATGAGCAGTTCGGGCTTCGTGCCGAGCGCATCGAGCGTGAACGCCCAGCGATCGAGAATCCAGTCCGTCTCTTCGTCGAAGCCGCCGAGTTCGTGCTGCGCGTGGGCGAGGAATTCGTGCTGAATATCGAGCGCCGAGCGCGTGCGTCCGTCTTCGAGCGGCACGAGCGCGCCGCCGGTGCCTTCGTGGGAAATCTGCCGCGTGGCCATGACCGCATCGTGGAGGATCACGTCGTCCGGGAGATTGCCGTCTTCGATCAGCGAGAGGATCAGCGCGGTGGTGCCGACCTTCAGCGCGGTGGCAAACGGACTCATGTTGGAATCACCGATGAGCAAATGAAGGCGCCGGTATTTCCGATAGTCCGCGAGCGGTTCGTCGCGGGCGTTGATGATCGCGCGGTTGAATTGCACCCACTGGTAGATGTCGTTGACGATGTGATCGGCCCGCTGGCTGAGCTGGAACTGCACGGCGGGTGCGCCGCTCGGCGGATCGAAATCGAACGCGAGCGGACTGGCCTGTCCCACGCGGCCGGCGCCGGTGAAGAGCTGCCGCGTGGCGAGAAAGGAGAGCAGCGTGCCGAGCAGGCGCGGGCTGAATTGCAGCTCGCGCTTCATCAGATAATTCTCGTGGCAGCCGAAGGTCGCGCCGGTGTGGTGATCGACGTTGTTCTTGATGAAGGAGACGTCATCGGCCACGCCGAGCGCTTCGAGCGTGGACTGGAGCAGCGCATCACCGGCGAGGTCGTAGGCCACGGAGTCGCGCACAGTCCGGCATTCCGGCGAGGAGTATTCGAGGTGGCCCATGTCGATGTAGAGCCGGCCGCCATTCAGCAAAAAGCCGCCATTCCCCGGCGGCTCCTCGTAGTCGCGATAGTGCAAGTCGATGACGCCCGCCTTCGCCTTTTTGAAGATGTGATTCTTCACCCGTGCCGGCCATGCGTCGGGACCGTGCAGCGGGTCGCCGGTGACGAGGCAACCGTATTCTGTCTCGATGCCGACGACGCGATTCACGCGTGGCGAAGAGTTGAGAGTTGAGAGGCGAGAGGCGTCATGACTTCGGCCAGAGACAATGCATCGTGAACGGTGCCTCTCAACTCTCAACCCTCAAAAGATCAACTTTCCCCCGGGTAGAGAATGCGCCCGCAGTTTTCGCAATGAACGATGCTGCGACCGCCTTTTACCGAGACCGACGTTTGCGCGATCACCTTCATGTGGCAGCCGGTGCAGACATCGTGTTCCAGCGGGACGACGGCTTCGCCTTTGTTGGCAAAGAGCCGCTGGTAGGTATCGAAGAGATCCTCGTCCACCGCGCCGGCCAGCGTGTTGCGATCCTTCTCGATTTCGTCGAGCTGCACCTGCAACGCTTCGGCTTTTGCCTCGAGATCGGCAAGCTGGCGCTGCACGGAGGCGCGCGTCGCCTGCGCGTTCTTTTCGGCTTCGGCGGCGGCGGCCTTCAGCTTTTCCGCGGCCTCCATCAGCTCGAGTTCCTGATCTTCGATGGCGCGCACGTCGCTCTCGAAGCGGGTAATCTCATTGTTAAACGCCTGGAACTCTTCGTTCTTCCGTGTCTGAAACTTCTGCGTCTGGAGTTTCGCGATCTGGTCCCGTTTCGTTTGCGCGTCGAGCTCCAGCTTCTTGCGCTCCACCTCGTTCTCCTTCGACTTCAGCTTCGCCGTCTCGAGCGCGAGATTCGCCGCGCTCAATTTGTTGTCGAGATCCTTGCGTTCGAGGGGGGCGGCTTTCTGCTCGAGCTTTAAGGTGCGGATCTTTCGATCGCGATCTTGGAGGACGAGGAGCCGTTCAATTTCCGGGCGCATCCCGCGATACTGCGCAAGCCCGCGCGGAGCGTCAACGTCCGCAGCCTCGAAACCGCAAACTCAATACAGCATCGACTCGTCGGGTGGCTTCGTCGCTTCCACCTTGTCGGACTTCAGAATGGCGATGCGGCGTCCGTTCTCGATCGGGAAGGTCGCGGTGCCGGTGATCTTCACCCACGACATCTCGGGCATCTCGGGCTTCTTCTCCGCCTCGACGAGAGTCGCGACGGGGCGCGCGTCGGCGGCGCAGCAGGTCATGAACATGCGCACGGCTTTGAAGCGATTGCCGTTCGCGTTGTTCGAGGTGTCGGGCATAAGCTGGCCGATCAACTGGACGGCCTTGCCCTCGAAATCCTTGCGCAGCGCGTTGTCCTGCGCGGCGTAAAGGAGGTCGAGCACTTCGACGATGATCGTGCCTTCCGGCGTGCGCTGGAGGTAGTCGCCGGGCACCGCTGGTGGCTGCGAAGGTTGCGCCGACGCGGCGGGTGCTGGCGGCGTGGATTGAGTGGCGGCGGTTTCGGCCGCAGGCGGCGTTGGTTGGTTTGTCGGCAGCGGCAACTCGGGCGCAGCTGGAGGTCCGCTGCGGCCGCGGCCGCCGAGTGCGCTCGCGTCGGTGATGACGCCGCGGTTCTTCACCACATTGCTGCTGAAGCTTTCCGGCGAAAACATTGCTGCGGTGGTGATCGGCAGCAGAAGGATCAAGAACGTGAGCACTTTTCCCGAAGCAAGACGCGAAAGCGAGTGGCCGCACGAGGCCGAGGAGCAACATGACGCGTCGGCGGGGAAGAGCAGGAAAGTCAGGGCCATCGCGCCCATGACGAAGCCGGCGACGAGGACGCCGGGGCGGAATTCCGGCGCGAGGAAATCACGGACGCGGCCGGTGAGATAGAAACCGATGAGGATCGCGCTCCAGGTGGCGAGCGTCGCGCAGGGGAGCCAGCGGGTGAAGAGCTTGTTCATAGGCGGCATCAGGATAACCGATGGCGCCGCTTTTCAAAAGGGATCGTCAGCCCCAGATGTGAATCGCGCCGATTCGCCAGCAGATGAGCGCGATGACGACGAAGAGCGCGATGGCGAGGGTGATCACCGCGCGACGGCGGAAGATCATCCCGTAGAGCCAGAAAAGTTTCAGGTCGAACATCGGACCGAAGAGCAGGAAGGCGAGCTTCGCCTCGGGCGGAAAGGTCGCGAAACTCGCGGCGACGAATGCGTCGGTGGTGCTGCAGAGGGCGAGCCCGGCGGCGAGCGCCATGAGAGTGACG
Source organism: Chthoniobacteraceae bacterium (assembly GCA_049690035.1). Taxonomy (GTDB): domain Bacteria; phylum Verrucomicrobiota; class Verrucomicrobiia; order Chthoniobacterales; family Chthoniobacteraceae; genus Chthoniobacter. The sequence goes on along the minus strand of JBAVML010000036.1, from coordinate 1,772 downwards.
ATGGCAAGTGGAAGATTCGTGGCGAAGGGCAGGATGATGCTTTGATCGACCGCGGTGTTGAAGATGCTGGCGATGGCCGCGCCGATGATGAGGAAGAAGGCCACGTCGAGGAAATCGGCCGTCGCGCTCTGGATGGTGAGCAGGATCTTCTGGCGAAAATTGGACGACTCGATGACGGCGGAAAAATCCTGATCCGAGGGCATCGCGGCAGTGTGCAGTCCGGTGCGGGAACGCTCTCGATCGTCGGAAAGAATGCCGGGCTGAAGCAGCTCTGCATTGCTGATGCGTCGCACGATCCCACCGATGGCGACCGCGATGAGATAGCCGATCGAGAGTCGCAGCGAGGTCATGACCCACGGGTTCTGTCCCTTGAACGCCGCGAAGGTACTGAAGGCGACGATCGGGCTCACGATCGGCGCGGCGAGCATGTAGGTCACCGCAGCCGAAATGGGCAGACCCTTTTTGATGAAGCGCCGGATGACGATGACGCTGCCACATTCACACATCGGGAAGATGAGCCCGAGCAGTCCGCTAAGCAGGATCGCGGCGGTGCCGTTGCGCGGGAGCAGCCGTGCCATGCGCTCGGACGACACGAATACGTCCACGATTCCTGAGATGATCGACCCGAGAAGAATGAACGGGATGCCTTCCAGCAGGATGCTGAGGAAGGAGAGGGCGAAATCGTTGAAGTGGAAGGAGAACCAGGGCATGCGGGGCGTGGGGTAGGTGATCAGTGAAGGGGAACGCGGCGGCGAGGGCCAATCACCGCTTGCCGATCACCAATCACGCTCTGCTCACCCGCCGTAGGAACTTTCCACCCGCACCGACACGTCCTTGTAGCCGTAGTCGGACTCCATGATTTCCTTCATGCACTGGAGGTAGTCCTCTTTCTTGCCCATCTTTTCATAGACGAGGCCGAGATCGTAGAGCGTGTCCTTCTTCACGTTGTCCATGGCGAGCATTTCGCTTGCGGCACCTTTGAATTGCGTGGCGGCCATGTCGTACATCCCCTTCAGCACGAAACAGCGGCCGAGCATGCTCATGGCCTTGAGGCGCGAGTTCGGATTTTGCCGGGCGCGCTGAAGTTCCGGGATCGCCTCGTTGAACTGCCCCGCGGCAAGCAAGCGTTCGCCGAGTTCGAAGCGCAACTGCAAGTCCGTCGGATTGCGTTCGACGCGCTTTTTTGCGTCGGCGATGAGCAATTCGGAGCGCTCCTGCTGGAGATCCGCGAGAGCTTTTTTCGAATCCTCCAGCGCCTGCCGATAGGTGTCCGCATCCTCGTGGACCGCGCCTTCGCCGGCCAGCCATGCCTCGGTCTGCGCGACGTAATCTTCGTTTTGCTTGATTTGCAGATCGAGCCGCTTTTGACCGAGGTCGGAGACCTTGCGTGCGACCGCGGGATCGCTGCCGCTGACGAGATCGTTGGTGTGCGAGTAATACCAGATCGCATAGCCGAGCACATCGAGATCCGGCTCCAGCTCGTGCCGGTCTTCGTAGAGCTTCGCGATGCGGCGCGAGATATCGACCGCGTCTTTGTTTTCCTCCCACTGCGGATAGAGTTCGCGAAGCTGCGAGTCGATCATGTCCACGTCCTTGAACACCCGGCTCTTTTGCTCGAGCGAGACCGCCTCGTCCTTGTTCTTGATCAGGTCGCGGTAATCCTTCTTGCCGCCCGACTCGGCTACGGCATCCCAGCCGCCGCTCTTCATCGAGGCGGTGGCCGCGGCGTCCTTGCTCCGTTTCACAGCCACGAGGTCGGCGGGGTTCAGCTC
>JBAVML010000035.1:0-1820 GCA_049690035.1 Chthoniobacteraceae bacterium | reverse complement strand
GGTCTATGGTTACCCGGCCTTCAGCAATACCACTTACGTTCAGTGGGATGCCGGCGCGATGGGAGGAATCAGCGACGGCGGCGGCGACTGGTCGGCAACGAACAAATGGTGGAACGGCGCCACCAACCAAAACTGGGCGGACAATCTCGACGCGGTGATCGGTAACTATGGTGTGCCGGGCACCATCACCGTCACCAACACCAGTCCACAGTTCAACAGCTTGACGTTGAATCCGGTGGCTTATGGCAACTATGGGTTGACAGGCAATCCGTTAAGAATCGCCAGCGGCACGATAAACGCGAACGCTGCCACCACGATTTCAAATAACATCACCGGCTTGGCCGCTTTGGCAAAAAATGGAATCGCCACGCTGACTCTGGCCGCTTCCAACAACTTCCCCGGTGTGGCCGCCATCAACCAGGGAACGGTCAAGGTTTCACATCCGAACGCGCTGGGCACGAGCAGCGCGGTGATTCAATCCGGTGCGACGCTGGATATCAACGGGCAGAGTTTGGGTAATGGACGCGGGTCGCTCATCGTGGCCGGCAACGGCGTGGGAGGCAACGGCGCCATCATCAATTCTGGCGCCACCCAAATCCAAGCCATGACCAATCTGGCGATGACGGCCGACACCACCGTGAGCACGGTCAACACGTGGCATCTTCGGAGTAACCCGGCCTCCGGGCTGGACATGGGCGGCCACACGCTGACCAAGATCGGAGGCAATCAGCTCTACATACAGTTGTGGCCGGGCTTGGTGCAGAATCCCGGCAATGTCATCGTCAGCAACGGAAACTTCATGATCGGGTTCAACACTTGGACCGGCTCCGGCGCGACGAACACAATGACATTCCACAGCGGGACCACGTTCCAGATATACAAGGGTTCGGCCAACTATGTGTTCTCGACGGTGTTGAACGGGGCCACGCTGCTTTTCTCACCCGAAGCGGCCTTTACAGGCAACTGGACGGGCGGGATCGCACTGAGCGGAACCAGCACGATCAAGGCGGAGACCAATGTCACGCTAAACGGCGTCATCAGCGGGTCTGGCAATCTGGTCAAGACGGGAACGGGCACGCTCACCCTCGGCGGCACCAACACCTATTATGGCACCACGACCGTGAGTAACGGCACGCTGCGGGTGGCGAACGCCAATTTCGCGCCCAACTCGACCATTGCGGTGGCCACCAACTCCGTGCTGCAACTGAATCTGGCGGTCACGAACACGATCGCCAATCTAGTGCTCAACGGCGTCAGTCAGCCGCTGGGTGTTTACGGCAGCAACAACACGGCCTACATCACCGGGCCAGGCAGCCTGCGGGTGGGGACGGCGATTCCCACCACACCCACGAACTTGAACTATGCCTATTCCAACAATGTCCTCACGCTCTCGTGGCCGGCGAATTATCTGGGCTGGAGCTTGCAGGCGCAGACCAGTTCACTGGCAGTGGGACTGTCCACCAACTGGTTCACGTTGCCGGGTTCGGCTTTGGTGACCTCTACCAATTTTTACATTAGCACCACCAATGCGGCGGTCTTTTACCGGCTTTTCTACCAGCCATGAAATTCAAATTTATCCATCCGCAAATTCTCGGTTTGATCAACGTGAAATCGCGCTGGTTTGAAGCTTATGCGGTTGTCTGCCTGCTATCACTCGGGTTTCTTGCCACCTGCGCCGCGCAAGAGAATAGTGTTTCAGGCAAAGACGCTGTTCAGACTTCGGCTAGGATAAGCAGCGATTCCGGCCAACCCGGAAAACCGCCGAAACCGGTCTTCGATCCTCGCGATTATGGAGCCAAAGGGGACGGCCTGACTTATGA
>JBAVML010000034.1:0-3554 GCA_049690035.1 Chthoniobacteraceae bacterium | reverse complement strand
CCCTGGTGGAGCACGGTCACCTTCCGTCCCGCGGCGATCTGGCGGACGAATACCATGTCGTGCTCGATGACGACGATGGTGTGTTTGCCCGCGAGCGAGAGGAGCAGTTCGCCGGTCTTGTGCGTCTCCGTGTCAGTCATGCCGGCGGCGGGTTCATCGACGAGGAGAAGCTTCGCATTTTGCGCGAGGAGCATGCCGATTTCGAGCCACTGCTTTTGGCCGTGCGCGAGCGAGCCGGCTTTCCAGTTACGCTGCGCGACGAGGTTGATCGTCGTGAGGATCTCGTCCATCCGATCGCGCTCGGCGCTGTTGGGTTTGTGGAAGAGGCTGGACCAGACCCCGCGGCTGCCTTCCAACGAAAGGAGGAGATTCTCCCACACGCTGTGGTCGGTATAGACGGTGGGCGTCTGGAATTTCCGTCCGATGCCGAGCCGGTAGATTTGGTATTCGTTCAGCTTCGGGATACTGACGCTGCCTTCGAATTCGATCGTGCCGGTGTCCGGTTTGGTGCGGCCGGTGATGAGATCGAGGAAGCTGGTTTTGCCGGCGCCGTTCGGCCCGATCACGGTGCGGAGTTCGCCGGTATCGAGGTAGAAGTTGAGATTGTTGATGGCCTTGAAGCCCGAAAAGCTTTTGTTCACGCCCTCGGCGGCGAGGAGAAACGGCTTCTGCGTCGATTCGATTTTCATGACTTCGCGCCCTCCGTCGCGACCGCTGCGGGCGTTTCCGGCGCGGCCTTCCTTTTGAAGAGCTCACGCGCCTGCCCGATGAGGCCGAAGATTCCTTTGGGCATGAAAAGCACGATGAGGATGAAGAGAACGCCGAGGATGATCAGCCACAGGTCCGGGAAAGCACGCGTGGCCCAGCTCTTCAATGCGTTGGTGCCGATGGCGCCGATGATCGGGCCGACGATCGTGCCGCGTCCGCCGACCGCACACCAGACGACGGCTTCGAGCGATTTCTCCGGCGTCATTTCGCTGGGATTAATGATGCCGGCCTGCGGCACGTAGAGCGCGCCGCCGATGGAGCCGATGATCGATGCGACCACGAAGACGAACAGCTTGTAGTTCGCCGCCGCGTAGCCGGAGAAAAGCACGCGCGTCTCGGAGTCTCGCACGGCGCGCTGCACGAGGCCGAACTTCGTCGTGGTGAGCCAGCGGCAGAAGGCATAGACGAGCACGAGCGTCAGCGCCGTGGCGATGTAGAGCCCGCGCTGTGTCCCGGATTCGCGCACGTTGAAGCCGACGATGCGCTTGAAATCGGTGAAGCCGTTGTTGCCCCCCATGATCATGTCATTGCGGAAAAACATCAGCGCCGCGCCGTAGGTCAGCGCCTGGGTGAGGATGGAAAAATACACGCCCTTGATCCGCGAGCGGAAGGCGAGGAAGCCGAAAATGAAGGCCAGCAATCCCGGCACAAGCACCACCATCGCGATGGTGAACGGGAACGAAAAGAACGGCTTCCAGAACGCCGGCAGCCCCGTGTAGCCGAGGAACACCATGAAGTCCGGCAGCAGGTTCGGATTGTTGCCTGACTTAAAATACTGACCTTCTTCGCCGATCATCAGCATGAGATTCATGCCGAGCATGTAACCGCCGAGGCTGAAAAACAGCGCCTGCCCGAGGCTGAGCAGACCGGTGTAGCCCCAGAGCAGATCGACGCTGATCGCGAGCAGACCGTAGCAGAGATATTTGCCCCAGAGCTTGATCGTGAAGTCGCTGACCCAACCCGCGGCGTGCATGGCGGGAAAGATGACGACCATGAAGATGGCGATGATCGCCGCCGCCGTGAGTTCGGTTTTGGAAATGTTGCGCGACATGACGGGTTAGCTTTCGAGGCTGCGGCTCTTGGTGACGAAAATTCCCGCCGGACGCCACTGCAGGAAGAGGATGATCCCACCGAGCACGATGATCTTACCGAGTACGGGATTGAGCAGGATTTGCTGGAGCGCCTGATCGATGATCCCGATGCCCAGCGCGCTGACCACGGTCCCGATGAGGTTGCCCACACCGCCGACGACCACGGTCATGAACGCATCGACGATGTAGTCCTGCCCGAGGCCCGGACCGACATTGCCGATCTGGCTAATGAACGCTCCCGCCAATCCGCCGAGGCCGCTGCCGAAGGCGAAGGTCATCATGTTCACCCGCTCCGTCTTCACCCCCATACAGGCGGCCATCACCCGATTTTGCATGACGGCGCGGATGAGCAGGCCGAGTGAAGTCTTCGTCATCAGTAGATGCGTGCCCCAGATGATGAAGCCGGCAAAGCCGATGACGAAGACGCGGTTCCAGCCGAAGATAATGTCGTTGAGTGTCCAGTTGCCGCTCAGCCAGCTCGGCGAGTACACCTGCACGTTATTCGCGCCAAAGGTGAGTCGGAAGAGTTGCTGGAGCACCAGCGACACGCCCCAAGTGGCGAGGAGCGATTCGAGCGGGCGCCGGTAAAGGAACCGGATGACGCCGCGCTCCAACGCGAGGCCGACAAGAGCGGCCATGATAAAGCTGAGCGGGAGGGCGAGCAGGAAGTAATTGTCGAGCGAACTGCCGCTGAGATTCATGCCGCTGAGGCGCAGCGTAATCGGCTGCGCGACGAAGGTAGGAATCTGCAGCACGACGCCGGTCGCGAAGAGTCCCTGCACCACATAAGTCGTATAGGCACCGACCGCGATGAGTTCGCCGTGGGCCATGTTGATCACGCCCATCAGACCGAAGGTAATGGCGAGCCCGATCGCCGCGACGAGGAGGATCGATCCCTTGCTCAGGCCGCGAAAGCCGGTGCCTACCGCGTCCACGGTCCGGATGTGCGAGGCGATTTTAGCCTCAGCGGCGGCGACCGCTTTTAGCACTTCAGCCTGGCTGGCGCTTTCACCTTTCAACGCGGTGAGGAAGTCGCGGCTCGGGATGGAGCCCATTTCGCCGAGCGTCTTCGCCGCGGCGATTTTCACCTCGGGTTTCTCGTCCTTTAGCTGGATGAGTGCGATCGCTTCCTTGAGCGAGCGCTTCACCTTGGAATCGGTTTCCTTCGCCTGCGCGGCGAGAAGCGCGGGCAGTTTTTCCTGGTCCTGCGCCATGCCGAGCGTGCCGATAGCCTGAATGCGTTTCTCCCGATCCGGTGCGGCGAGCGCGAGCAAATCGAGCACGCCTTTCATGGCGTTGCGGATGTTGGAGTCGTGTTCGGCGGTGTCGAAATCGGAGGCGACGATACGAAGCGGCTTGCCGGCGGCGTCCTTGAGCGGTTGCCCGTCGTCGAGGCGGGTGGCTGATTGCTTGTCTTCGGCATCTTTTTCTTCGCCGATCGTGACGGGGATCTTGGTTTCGCTTCCTTCCGCCTTGTAGAGATAGATCGCGTCTTCCTTCCACGCGTCGAAGAGCGTTTTGATCACCGGGTCCGTGTTACCGATCAGCGAATTGATGATCGCGATCTTCTTCTCCGCGTCCTCCTCGATAATCGCCTTCGCAACCACCTGTCGCGGAGTGTCCGTGACCGCCGCTCCGGCAAGTGAGCCGCAAATCAAAAACGCAAAAAGGCAGGCGCGAGCAAGTGGGGAATGG
>JBAVML010000033.1:0-34046 GCA_049690035.1 Chthoniobacteraceae bacterium | reverse complement strand
ACCGCGGGCACGACGACGAACGCGAGCGCGATCGGCACGGCGACGATCACCGACGACGATCCGACGCCTTCCCTCACGATCAACGATGTGACGGTGAATGAAGCCGCGGGCACCGCGACTTTCACCGTGACGCTGAGCGCGGCGAGCGGGCAGGCGGTGAGTGTAAATTACGCGACGAGCAACGGCACGGCGACGGCAGGCGCGGATTTCACCGCGACGAGCGGGACGCTGAATTTCGCACCCGGCGTGACGAGCCAGACGGTGACGGTGACGATCGCGAACGACGCGATCTTCGAGCAGAGCGAGAGCTATAACGTGAACCTGAGCGGTGCGGCGAATGCGACGATCGCGGACAATCTCGGCCTCGGCACGATCAAGGATGACGGCACTGGCCCGGGCGGCACGGACAACGACACGCCGACGCTCGCGGTGAGCAGCCCGATCGTAACGGAAGGCACGGATGGATTTGCGATCTTCACCGTGAGCCTGAGCAATGCCTCGACGACGCCGGTGAGTGTGGGCCTCGCGCTGGCGAATGGAACGGCGCTCGGCGGCGGGACCGATTATGGCACGGGCGGCGCGGGTAATTTGCAGGTCTCGACCGATGGCGGCGCGACGTGGGTGGACGCGGCAACAGCGACGATTGCGGCGGGCAGCACGAGCGTGCTGGTGCGCACGCCGATCTTGAATGATGCGCTGGATGAAGCGGCGGAAACCTTCACGCTGACGGCGACCAAAACCGCCGGCACGACGACGAATGCGAGCGCGATCGGGACGGCGACGATCATCGACGACGACCCGACACCTTTGCTGACGATCAACGATGTGACGGTGAACGAAGCCGCGGGCACCGCGACTTTCACCGTGACGCTGGATGCGGCGAGCGGTCGGAATGTGAGCGTGAACTACGGCACCAGCAGCGGCACGGCGACGTCGGGTGTGGACTTTTCCGCGGCGACTGGGACCGTGAACTTCGCGCCGGGCGTGACCACGCAGACGGTGACGGTGCCAATTTTCAACGACGCGATCTTCGAGAACAGCGAGAGCTTCAATGTGACGTTGAGCAGCGCGGTGAACGCGACGCTCGCGGATAACCTCGGCATCGGCACGATCAAGGACGACGGCACCGGCCCGGGCGGCTCGGACAATGACACGCCGACGCTGACGATCTCGAATGTCAGCGCGACGGAGGGGACCGACACGCATGCCGTGTTCACGGTCGCGCTTTCCAATCCTTCGACGACCGCGGTGGTGGTGAGCCTCGCGCTGGCGAACGGGACGGCAACCGGTGGTGGCGTGGATTTCGGCGCGGCGCTGGAAGTCTCAACGGACGGCGGTGCGACGTGGAGCGCGGCGGCCGGCGCGACGATCGCGGCGGGCAATACAAGCGCGCTGGTGCGCACGCCGATCGTGAACGATGCGCTCAACGAGGCGGCGGAAACTTTCACCCTGACTGCGACCCGGACCGGTGGGACGACGACCAATCTCGCGGCGACCGGCACGGGCACGATCATCGACAACGACGCAACGCCCTCGCTCGCGATCAATGATGTGACGGTGAACGAGGCGGCGGGCACGGCGACCTTCACGGTGACGCTGAATGCGCCGAGCGGACAGGCGGTGAGTGTGAACTACGCGACGGGCAACGGTACGGCGCTCGCGGGCGCGGACTACACGGCGGAAGGCGGCACGCTCAATTTTGGAGCGGGTGTGGTCAGCCAAACGATCACGGTGCCGATCCTCAACGACACGACATTCGAAGGCAGCGAAAACTTCAACGTGCTGCTGAGTGGCGCGGTGAATGCGACGATCGCGGATGCGACGGGCGTTGGCACGATCGTCGACGACGGCACCGGACCGGGCGGCTCGGACAACGATACGCCGAGCCTCAGCGTCTCGAACGTCACGGTGACGGAAGGCGCGAACACGCACGCTGTTTTCGCGGTGAGCCTGTCGAATCTCTCGACGACCCCGGTAATCGTGAGCCTCGCGCTCGCGAACGGATCGGCGCTGGGTGGCGGCACGGATTACGGAACCGGTGGCGTGGGAAACCTGCAGGTTTCGACGGACGGTGGCGCGACCTGGGCGGACGCGAACACGGCGACGATCGCGCCTGGCGCGGCGAGCGTGCTGGTGCGCACGCCGATCATCGACGATGCGCTGGACGAGGCCGCGGAAACTTTCACCCTGACCGCGACGCGGACGGCGGGCACGACGACGAACGCAGTCGCCACGGGCACGGCGACGATCAACGACAACGATCCGACGCCGTCGCTGGTGATCAATGACGTGACGGTGAACGAGGGCGCAGGAACCGCGACCTTCACGGTGACGCTGAGCGCAACGAGCGGACAGCCTGTGAGCGTGAGTTACGCGACGAGCAACGGGACGGCGACTTCCGGTGCAGACTACACCGGGGCGAGCGGCACGCTGAATTTTGCGCCGGGCGTGACGAGCCAGACGATCACCGTGTCGATCCTCAACGATACGACCTACGAAGGAAGCGAAAGCTACAGCGTGCTTTTGAGCAGCGCGGTGAATGCGACGATCGCGGACGCGACGGGCATTGGCACGATCCTCGACGACGGAACCGGTGGCGGCGGCTCGGACAACGATGTGCCGGTGCTCGCGGTGAGCAGTCCGACGGTGACCGAAGGCGCGGACCCCTATGCGGTGTTCACGGTCAGCCTGTCGAATGCCGCGAAGGCGGCGACGACGGTGAGCCTCGCGCTGGCGAGTGGCTCGGCACTCGGTGCCGGCACGGACTACGGGACGGGCGGCGCGGGAAATCTGCAGGTTTCGCTCGATGGCGGCACGACGTGGAGCGATGCGGCGAGCGCGACGTTCGCGCCGGGCAGCACGAGCGTGCTGGTGCGCACGCCGATCGCGAACGATGCGATCGCGGAACCACTCGAGACGTTCACACTGACGGCGACGACCACGGCGGGCGCAACGCGCAATGCGAATGCCACCGGTCTGGCGACGATCGCGGATGACGACGGCGCGCCGTCGCTGACGATCGACGATGTGACGGTGAACGAAGCCGCCGGGACGGCGACCTTCACCGTGCGGCTCACGGCGGTGAGCGCGCTGCCGATCAGCGTGGACTACACGACGAGCAACGGCACGGCCACCGCGGGCGCCGACTTCACGACGGCCGCGGCGACGCTGAATTTTGCGCCGGGCGTGACAGCACAGACGATCACCGTGCCGATTCTCAACGACGCGATCTTCGAGGGCAGCGAGAAATTCAACGTGCTGCTGAGCAACGCGACGAACTCGTTCATCGCCGACGACACCGGTGTCGGCACGATCAAGGACGACGGCACAGGCCCCGGCGGCTCGGACAATGACACGCCGGCGCTGTCGGTGAGCAGCCCAAGCGTGACCGAGGGGACCGATCCTTTCGCGGTCTTCACCGTGAGCCTGTCGAACGCCTCGACGACGCCGGTGAGCGTGAATCTCGCGCTGGCCAACGGCACGGCGACGGGCGGCGGCGTGGACTTCGGCGCGGGCCTCGAAGTCTCGACGGACGGCGGCGCCACGTGGAATGCGGCTGCGAGTGCGACGATCGCGGCGGGCAGCACGAGCGTGCTGGTGCGCACGCCGATCATCAACGACACGCTGGACGAGCCGGCGGAAAATTTCACCCTGACCGCGACCCGCACGGCGGGCACGACGACGAATCTCGCGGCGACTGGTACCGCCACGATCACGGACAATGATCCGACGCCGTCCTTCACGATCAACGACATTACGGTGAACGAAGGCGCGGGCACCGCGACCTTCACCGTGACGCTGAGCGCGCCGAGCGGGCAGGCCACGAGTGTGGCCTATGCGACGGCCAGCGGCACGGCGACTTCGGGCGCGGATTTCTCGAGCGCGAGCGGGACGCTGAACTTTTTGGCCGGGGTGACGACGCAGACGGTGACCGTGCCGATCCTCAACGATGTGACTTTCGAGGGCAGCGAGAATTTCACGGTGGTGTTGAGCGCCGCGGTCAACTCGACGATCGCCGACAACATCGGAATCGGCACGATCCTCGACGATGGGACGGGTGGCGGCGGCAGCGACGACGACACGCCGACGCTGGGGGTGAGCAGCACGTCGGTGGTGGAAGGCACGGACGGTCTCGCGGTCTTCACCGTGAGTCTGTCGAATCCGTCGGCTTCGGCGACTTCGTTCAATCTCGCGCTCGCGAATGGATCGGCGGCCGGCGCGGGGACCGACTACGGCACCGGCGGCGCGGGCAATCTCCAGGTCTCGACCGATGGGGGTGCGACGTGGAACGACGCGGCTTCGGCGACGATCGCGGCGGGGAGCACGAGCGTGCTGGTGCGGACGCCGATCGTGGATGACGTCTTCAATGAGGCGCCCGAGAACTTCACCCTCACCGCGACGGTGACGGCGGGCACGACCACGAATCCCTCCGCGCTCGGCGCCGGAACCATCGGCGACGACGACGGGTTGCCCTCGTTGTCGATCGATGACGTGACGGTGAATGAGGCGGCGGGGACAATGACTTTCACCGTGCGCCTCAACGTGGCGAGCGGAATTCCGGTGTCGGTGGACTACGCGACCAGCAACGGCACGGCGACGGCGGGCGCCGACTACGCGGCGACGAGCGGTTCGCTTACTTTCAACGTGGGCGACATCACGCAGACGATCACCGTGCCGATCTTCAACGACGCGATCTTCGAGAATAGCGAATCGTTCAACGTGACGCTGACCGCGCCGGTGAATGCGATCCTCGCGGACGACACGGGCGTGGGGACGATCCGCGACAATGGAACGGGCGGCGGCGGCACGGACGACGACACGCCGACGCTCAGCGTTTCGAATGTGAGCGTGACGGAGGGCACCGACCTGTTCGCGGTTTTCAACGTCAGCCTGTCGAACGCTTCGACAACGCCGGTGAGCTTGAGTCTCGCGCTGGCCGATGGTTCGGCGGCGGGTGGCGGGGCGGACTTCGGCACCGGCGGTGCGGCCAATCTCCAGGTTTCGACCGATGGCGGCGCGACGTGGCTGGATGCGACGACGGCAACGATCGCGCCGGGCAGCACGAGCGTGCTGGTGCGCACGCCGATCACGGATGATGCGCTGGATGAAACCGCAGAAAATTTCACGCTGACGGCGAACCTGACCGGTGGCACGATGACGAACACCAACGCGACCGGAACGGCGACGATCATCGACAACGATCCGACGCCGACGCTTTCAATCAACGACGTGACGGTGAACGAAGCGGCGGGGACGGCGACGTTCACGGTGACGCTGAGCGCGGCGAGCGCGCTGCCGGTGAGCGTGGGCTATGCGACGAGCAACGGCACGGCGACCGCGGGCGCGGATTTCACCGGCACAAGCGGGACGCTGAGTTTCGCTCCTGGCGTGACGAGCCAGACGATTACGATCTCGATCGCGAACGACGCGATCTTCGAGCAGAGCGAAAGCTACGATGTGATCCTGGGCGGCGAGGTGAACGCGACGATCGCCGATGGCACGGGCCTCGGGACGATCAAGGACGACGGCACCGGAACCGGTGGTTCGGACGACGACACGCCGACGCTGAGCGTGTCGAATGTGAGCGTGACCGAGGGAACCGACCCGTACGCGGTGTTCGCGGTGACTTTGTCCAATGCGTCAACGACGCCGGTGAGCGTGAGTCTCGCGCTCGCGGATGGCGCGGCGACGGGCGGCGGCGTGGATTTCGGCGCGGGTCTGGAGGTCTCGACCGACGGCGGGGCGACGTGGACGCCGGCCGCAAGCGCGACGTTTGCTCCCGGCTCCACGAGCGTGCTGGTGCGCACGCCGGTCGTGAACGATGCGATCGACGAGTTTTCGGAAGACTTCACGCTGACGGCGACGGTGACCGCGGGAATCACGACAAACGCGAATGCGACCGGCCTCGCCACGATCGCGGACGACGACGCGACGCCGACCCTGAGCATCGATGACGTGACGGTGAATGAAGCGGCGGGAACGGCTACTTTCACGGTGACGCTGAGCGCGGCGAGCGGGCTCGCGGTGAGCGCGAATTTCGCGACGAGCAACGGCACGGCGACGGCGGGCGCCGATTTCACGGGCACGAGCGGAACACTGAATTTCGCGCCGGGGGTGACGAGCCAGACGATCACGGTCTCAATCGCGAACGACACGATCTTCGAGCAAAGCGAAAACTTCAACGTGGTGCTGAGCGCGCCGGTGAATGCGACGATCGCGGACGGCACGGGTCTCGGCACGATCCTCGACGACGGCACGGGCGGCGGCGGCAGCGACGACGATACGCCGACGTTGAGCGTGTCCAACGTGAGCGTGACCGAGGGGACGGATACGCACGCGGTGTTCACCGTGAGTTTGTCCAATCTTTCGACCACGCCCGTGAACGTGTCACTCGCCCTCGCCAATGGGACGGCGACGGGTGGCGGTGTCGATTTCGGGGCAGCGCTCGAGGTCTCGACGGATGGCGGCGCGACCTGGACGCCAGGCAGCACGGCGACGATCGCGGCGGGAACTTCGAGCGTGCTGGTGCGCACGCCGATCACGGACGACGCGCTTAACGAAGCGCCCGAGACCTTCACCCTGACGGCGACTCGCACGCTCGGGACGACGACGAACGGGGCCGCGACCGGCATCGCGACGATCGTGGACAACGACGCGCTGCCTTCACTCTCGATCAATGATGTGACGGTGAACGAAGGCGCGGGCACCGCGACCTTCACGGTGACGCTGAGCGCGCCGAGCGGGCAGCCGGTGAGCGTGGGTTACACGACGAGCGACGCCACGGCACTCGCGGGCGCGGATTTCACCGGCGCAACGGGCACGCTGAATTTTGCGCCGGGCGTGACGAGCCAGACGGTGACGATTTCGATCCTGAACGACACGATCTTCGAGCATAGCGAAAACTTCGCCGTGCTGCTCGGAGGCGCGGTGAATGCGGCGATCACCGACGGCACGGGCATCGGCACGATCCTCGACGACGGTACGGGCGGCGGCGGCAGCGATGACGACACGCCGACACTGAGCGTGTCGAACGTGAGCGTGACCGAAGGGACGGATTCGCACGCGGTTTTCGCGGTGAACCTGTCGAACGTCTCGACGACGCCGGTGAGCGTGAATCTCGCGCTGGCGAATGGCACCGCGACGGGCGGAGGCGTCGATTTCGGCGCGGCGCTGGAAGTCTCGACCGATGGTGGCGCGACATGGAATGCCGCGAGCAGCGCGACCATCGCGGCGGGCAGCTCCGGCGTGCTGGTGCGCACCCCGATCACCGACGACACGGTGAACGAAGCAGCGGAAACATTCACGCTCACGGCGACGCGGACGGCCGGCTTCACGATCAACGCGAATGCGACCGGCATCGCGACGATCGTGGACAACGATGCGCTGCCGACGCTCGCGATCAATGACGTTACCGTGAACGAGGGCGCGGGAACGGCGACCTTCACGGTGACGCTGAGCGCGGCGAGCGGACAGGCGGTGCTGGTGAGCTACTCGGCGGGCAGCGGCACGGCGTTGCTCGGCGCGGACTTTTCTGCGAGCAGTGGCGCGCTGAACTTCGCACCCGGGGTGACGAGCCAGACGGTGACGGTGCCGATCACGAACGACGCGATCTTCGAGGGCAGCGAGAATTTTGTGGTGACACTCGCGGGTGCGGTCGATGCGACCATCGCGGACGCGACGGGGATCGGGACGATTCTCGACGACGGCACGGGCGGCGGTGGCTTCGACAACGACACGCCGAGCCTGAGCGTCTCGAGCGTGGCGGTGACGGAGGGCACGGACACGCACGCGGTCTTCGAGGTGGATATTTCGAATCCCTCGACGACGCCGGTGACGGTGGCGCTCGCGCTGGTGAATGGCACGGCGACGGGTGGCGGCGTGGACTTCGGCCCGGCGTTGGAAGTCTCGACCGATGGCGGCACGACCTGGGCTCCGGCGGCGAGCGCGACGATCGCCCCGGGCAGCACGAGCGTGCTGGTGCGCACGCCCATCAATGACGACCTGCTCGACGAGAGCGCGGAAGCATTCACCCTCAATGCGACCGTGACGGCGGGCACGACGCTGAACGCTTCAGCGGCGGGTATCGGGTCGATCGCGGACAACGACGGGCCGCCGGATCTCTCGATCGACGACGTGACGGTGAACGAAGCCGCGGGGACGGCGACCTTCACGGTGAGCATGTCGGCGGCGAGCGGGCAGACGGTGAAAGTGAACTACGCGACGAGCAACAGCACTGCGCTCGCGGCGCTCGATTTCACCAGTGTCGTCGGCACACTGACGTTTGCGCCCGGCGTGACGACGCAGACGGTGACGGTGCCGATTCTAAACGATGCGATCTTCGAGAACAGCGAGTCGTTTTTCGTCCTGCTCAGTGGTGAAGTGAACGCGGGAATCCTCGACGACACGGGCGTCGGCACGATCCGCGATAACGGCACGGGTACGGGCGGGACGGATGACGACACGCCGACGTTGAGCGTTTCGAATGTGAGCGTGACGGAGGGGACGGATTCGCACGCCATCTTTACCGTGAGCTTGTCGAATCTCTCGACGACGCCGGTGGATGTGAATCTGGCGCTCGCGAACGGGACAGCGACGGGCGGCGGGGTGGATTTCGGCGCGGCGCTGGAAGTCTCGACCGATGGCGGCACGACGTGGGTGGCGGCGAACAACACGACGATCGCGGCCGGCACCACGAGCGTGCTGGTGCGGACGCCGATCACGGACGATGCGCTGGACGAAGCGGTGGAGAACTTCACGCTGACCGCGACGGTGACTGGCGGCACGACGACGAATCTTTCCGCGACCGGAACCGGGACAATTATCGACGATGATCCGACGCCGACGCTCTCAATCAATGACGTGACGGTGAACGAAGGCGCAGGCACCGCGACCTTCACGGTGACGCTGAGCGCGGCGAGCGCGCTGCCGGTGAGCGTGGGCTACGCGACGAGCGATGACACGGCGACGGCGGGAGCGGACTACACAGCGAAGCTCGGCACGCTGAATTTCGCGCCGGGCGTGACGAGCCAGACGATCACCATCTCGATCGCGAACGATGCGATTTTCGAGCAGAGCGAAACCTTCGACGTGCTGCTGGGTGCGCCGGTGAATGCAACGATCGCGGATGGACTCGGCCTGGGTACGATCCTCGACGATGGCACCGGCGGAGGCGGCTCGGACAACGACACGCCGATGCTGACCGTGTCGAGCGTGAGCGTGACCGAGGGGACGGATTCGCATGCGGTGTTCGCGGTGACTTTGTCGAATCCATCGACGACCCCGGTGGACCTGACGCTCGCGCTGGCCGATGGCACGGCGACGGGCGGCGGCACGGATTTCGGCCCCGGTCTGGAAGTCTCGACCGACGGCGGCGCGACGTGGACGCCGGCGGGCAGCGCGACGTTCGCGCCAGGCAGCACGAGCGTGCTGGTGCGGACGCCGATCACTGACGATGCGCTGGACGAGAACGCGGAGACTTTCACGCTCACCGCGACGGTGGCCGCGGGCATCACGACAAACGCGAACGCGACCGGGACGGCGACCATCGCGGACAACGATGCGACGCCGACGCTGGCGATCAACGATGTGACCGTGAATGAAGCGGCGGGAACGGCCACCTTCACCGTGACGCTGAGCGCGGCGAGCGGATTGCCGGTGAGCGTGGCCTTCGCGACGAGCAACGGCACGGCGACGGCGGGCGCGGATTACACCGCCGCACTCGGGACGCTGAATTTCGCGCCGGGCGTGACGAGCCAGACGATCACCATCTCGATCGCGAACGATGCGATCTTCGAGAAAAGCGAATCGTTCAACGTGCTGCTGAGCGGCGAGGTGAATGCGACGATCGCGGACGGCGCGGGTCTCGGCACGATCCTCGACGACGGCACCGGTTCGGGCGGCAGCGACGACGACACGCCGACGCTGAGTGTGTCGAATGTGAGCGTGACCGAGGGGACCGACCCGTATGCGGTGTTCGCGGTGACTTTGTCGAACGCCTCGACGACGGCGGTGACCGTGAGCTTTGCGCTGGCGGACGGCTCGGCGACGGGCGGCGGCGTGGATTTCGGCGCGACGCTGGAGGTCTCGACCGATGGCGGTGCGACGTGGACGCCGGCGGGCAGCGCGACCTTCGCGCCGGGTGGCACGAGCGTGCTGGTGCGCACGCCGGTCACGAATGATGCGCTCGATGAGCTCTCGGAAAACTTTACGCTCACGGCGACGGTGACGGCTGGGACGACCACGAATCCTTCCGCGCTCGGAACGGCGACGATCACCGACGACGATCCGACGCCGACGCTCGTGATCAATGACGTGACGGTGAACGAAGGCGCCGGAACGGCGACCTTTACCGTGACGCTGAGCGCGGCGAGCGCGCTGCCGGTGAGCGTGGCTTTCGCGACGAGCAACGGCACGGCGACGGCGGGCGCCGATTACACCGCCGCACTCGGGACGCTGAATTTCGCGCCGGGCGTGACGACACAAACGATTACGATTTCGATCGCGAACGATGCGCTCTTCGAGCAGAGCGAGAATTTCAACGTGCTGCTGAGCACGCCGCTGAACGCAACGATCGCGGATGCGACGGGCCTCGGCACCATCCTCGATGACGGCACGGGTGGCGGCGGCTCGGATGACGACACGCCGACCTTGGGCGTGTCGAATGTGACGGTCACCGAAGGGACGGATCCGTATGCGGTCTTCACGGTGAGCCTTTCGAATCCCTCGACGACACCAGTGAATGTAAATCTGGCGCTGGCCAACGGGACGGCGACGGGCGGTGGTGTGGACTTCGGCGCGGGGCTGGAAGTCTCCACCGACGGCGGCACGACGTGGGTGCCGGCGGCGAGCGCCACCTTCGCGCCGGGCAGCACGAGCGTCCTGGTGCGCACGCCCGTGATCAATGATGCGATCACCGAGGGAACGGAGAACTTCACCCTGACTGCCACGGTGACCGGCGGGACGACGAAAAACCCGTCCGCGACCGGCACTGGGACGATCATCGATGACGAGGTGCCGCCCTCCCTTTCCATCGACGATCTGGTCATCGACGAATCCGCCGGGACCGCGACTTTCACGGTGACGCTGAGTTCGTTGAGCGGTTTTCCGGTGAGCGTAAACTTCACGACGGTCAACGGAACCGCGGCGACTGGCACGGATTACACGGCAGCCAGCGGCACGCTGAACTTCGCACCGGGGGTGACGAGCCAGACGGTGATCGTCCCCATCGTCGATGATGGCTTCGTCGAAAACACGGAGGCATTCCAGGTGGTGTTGAGCGGGGCGGTAAATGCCGTCATCGCTGATGCAAGCGGCACGGCAACCATCCTCGACAACGATGTGCGGCAGGCCAACCTGACGCTCATCAGCACCTCCGACGCAGGTTCGACCGGGAGCAATGTGGTGGTCGGCGAGGTCGTGACCTACGAATTGAAATTCGAACTCGCCGAGGGCGCTAACGCGGGCGTGGTGCTGCACGATCTGCTCCCGGCGGGCTTGCAGTTCCTGCCGAACGCACCGGTGCAAGTCGCGTACTTAAACGCGGCATCGACGGTGACTGGACTGGCGGCTGGCACCTACACGAACGCGAGTGCGGACGCCATGATCTCGGCTTCGCTCACGGCGAATGACGATGTGTATGGCGATGGCACGGATGTTTTCTTCAAGCTCGGCGCGCTGACGAACAATGATGGCCCCGATGCGGACCGTGAATACGTGACCATCCGCTTCAGTGCGGTGGTGACCAATACGGCGCCGAACCAGACTGGTGCGCTGCATGACGATACGTTCGCGGTGTTGCTCGATTCCGATGGGAACGGTTCGTCGGGCTACGTGAGCGTGGACCGCGATGGGGATGATGCAGCGACCGGCACGGAGATCGCCACCGATGCGCTCAATGACGGGACGGGCACTCCGGGAATCGCGAATACCGTCACGACAGTCGCGGCCGAGCCGATCCTCGTGCTCAACAAACAAATCACGAGCGCCCCAGCGGTGATCAAGCCGGGCGACACGATCGTTTATACGGTGACCATCACGCATGCGGCGGGAAGCGGCGGAACGGCCTGGGAAGCGACCCTCGCGGATGCGGTCCCGGTTGGACTGCAATTTTCACAGATCGACAGTGTGACACTCGCGGGCGGTGCGCAGGTGCAGAGCGCGGCGGCGATCGGCGGTGGCGGTAGCACCCTCGGCGGCGTGTGGGACATCCCGGTCGGGGGCAGTGTGACGGTAGTGTATCGTGCGACCGTGACGAGCAGCGCGGTGCTCGGTTCGACCTTGAACAATCTCGCGGATCTTACCTGGTCGAGTCTCGATGGCGTGAGTGCGAATGAGCGGGGAAGCGGCAACGGCTTGCTCGGCGGCGGCGGGCTGAACGACTATCAGCTCCAGCAAGCGGTGAGCGCGACGATCGACGGCGGCGCGGGCGGTTTCTCGCTCTACAAGCAGGTGCTCGGCGACAACAACGTGGAGATCGGCGAGCGCGTGACTTACCAACTGACGCTGAGCGTGGCCGACGGCATCATCAACAGCATCTCGCTGAACGATTTGATTCCATCCGGCTTCCGGCTGGTCAACGGGTCGGCAACGTTCACGGCAGGCACGGGTGTGGCGGCGAGCGGCGCTAGTTTCATCTACGCGCCGAACCAACTCACGCTCGACATCGCACAGTTGCAGAGCGCGGTCGATGGGATCGGGAACACGATCACGATCACTTATGACGTGGACGTGCTTGATTCAGCGGCGAACGACGCCTTCGGCGGTGCGAGTACGGCGGTGAAAACGAATGTGGCCAATGCCAGCTACGATCCGGGTAGCGGGCCGATCACCGTGCAGGACTCGGTGACGCTGAATCTCGTGGAGCCGGTGATCGCGTCTGCGGAGACAGTGGTCTCCGCGCCGCCGAATCCGAACGCGGGCGACGCGATTGCTTTTCAAGTGGTGATCGGTCACGGGGTGGCGAGCACGGGCAACGCCTATCACGTCGTTTACACGGACACGCTGCCGGCGGAGTTCCGCAATGTGCAATTGACCGGCGTGAGCGGCACGGCGGGCACGCTGCCGTCGCTGGCTGATTTCCTAGTGGTCGGGAATACGATCACCACGCTCAATCCCTTCGACGTCGAGCTGGGGGGCGAGGTGGTGCTAACTTACACTGCGGTAATCAAGAACACGGTGACGCCGGGCGAAGTGCTGACGAACAATGCGGTGGTCACCGCGCAATCGACGAGTGTCAGCCCGAGCGGAAACACCCGCGGCAGTGGCAGCCCGACGAATGGCGCCAACTATACTGCCTCGGACACGGAAAGCCTGACCGCCGATGCGACCTTCAATCTCGCGAAGCTGGCAAATGTGAGCACGGCGCGGATCGGCGACCGAGTCCACTACACGATCACGGTGAACGTGATCGAGGGGACGACGCCCGGGCTGGTGCTGTCGGACGTTCTTCCCGCGGGGCTGGCCATCGACGCTGGCAGCATCCAGATCACCTACGGCGCGCCCGGCATGGCGTCGAGCAATGCCAGCCCGGCGAGCGTGATTGGGAACACGCTGGCGCTGGACTTTGCCACCCTGACGAATCCCGGCGACAACAACACGGCGAACGACACGATCAAGATCGAGTACGACGAAGTGGTGAGTAACAACGCGAGCAACAACAGCGGCGACGTGAAGACAAACCTCGTCGATGGCACCTACACCGGACTCGGCGTGCCGGTGACGACTTCGGCGGATGTGACCATTGCCGAGCCGGTGCTCGACATCCAAAAGACGGTGGACGACGCCACGCCGCATCTCGGGCAGACGGTGACCTACACGATCGTGGTTTCGCACAATGGCGCGAGCACTGCGGGTGCGTTCGACCTGACGCTGAGCGATCCGCTGCCGGCGGGTGTGTCCTTGAACGCAGGAAGCATCCAGCTCGCGAGCGCACCTCCGGGGACGACGATCACCACGAACACTTCGACCAATGGCGGCGCACTTCAACTCTCGCTCAGTCAGCTCCCGCTCGGCGAGAGCGTGACGATCACTTTCACGGCAACGGTGAGTGCGAATCCGGCGATCATTGGCGGGACCTTCGGCGGGCTCGACGACACGCTCACGAGCACCGTGGCGCTGGGCTACGACTCGCAGGCGGGCAGCAATCCCGAGCAGCGCGCGGGCTCTGGCTCGGTGGCGGGCGCGCTCACCGTGGTCGGCGCGGATCTCGCGGTAACCATCGATGATGGGCAGGCGACGGCGAACGCAGGCAGCCGGTTGACCTACACGATCACGGTGACGAACAACGGGACCGATGACGCGACGAACGTGTTGGTTTCTGACGGACTGCCGAGCGATGGAACCTTCAATCCTGGTCTCAGCACCGCCGGTGCGACGCTCGTGGCCGGCAAGGTCGTTTACAGCGTTCCGACGCTTGCCGTCGGGGCGACCGAGACGATCACGGTGGTGGTCGATCTCGCGACGCCGACGTCGGCGGGGCTGGAGTCGGTGACGAGTGTCGTGGATGTGACGCACGACGACATCGAGCCGACGCCGGCGGACAATACCGCCGCCGACACGGACACGCTGCTGAGCGCGCCCGACTACCAGATCACGGTGACGGACAATCGCACCTCCGCGAAACCGGGCGAGACCGTGAACTACGTGATCACCGTCACGAATGTCGGAAATCAGAACGGCACCGGAGTGATCGTCAGCGACGTATTCGCGACGGGCATTTTCTCCTCGTTCACGGCGGATCACGGCGGCGTGGTCGATCTTCAAAATGGCTCCGTCACCTGGAATCTCGGCGCTCTCGCGGCCGGCGACAGCATCGTGCTCGCGCTGCGCGGCGTGGTAAACGCGACCTTCACCTCGATCCCGGTGCCGCTCGGGACGGTGCCGGGCGCCGTGCCGGATAACGACGCGCTCGCGCACACGGTGAACGTGGCGGACGACGGTCTCAGCGGCGTCGATCCGACGCCGGCGAACAACACTGCGGCTGACCTGGACGATCTCCAGCCGGTCCCGGAACTGAAGATCACGACGACGGATAACGTGTCCATCGCCAAGCCCGGCCAGACGTTGACTTACACCATCGTGGCCACCAACGCGGGGGCGCAGGATGCGAACGGAATGATCGTGACCAGCACGCTGCCGGATGGGGTGAAGCTGAAAGGCGTGTCGAGCAGCGATCCGGCGCTCAGCGGCACGCCGGTCATTGCGGGCCGGACGCTCACGTGGACTTTCACAGGGACCGTGCCGGCGGGAACATCCGTGACCTTCGCGGTGGTGGTCCAGGTGGAAATGGATGTGAAGCCAGGCTCCCCGCTCGTGAGCCGCGCGACGATCGCGGACGACGGTGCCTATGGTCCCGATTCGGTGACGATGAGCGATAATGCGGCGAGCGACACGGACACGGTGCCGGCCGCCACGCCGGTGCCGATTCCGCGCCCGGCCCCGCGCCCGGCTCCGGTGCCGGCCCCGTTCGTCTTTGCCTTCGATACGTTCCACAACTTTGCCGACGAAGGTCTGCGCCAGCTCGGCGAACTCGCCCGCACGTCGTCGATCGATCCCGCGCCGGATGCGATCCTGCCGCTCGTGCCGATCTACAGCGGCGAGGCCGATCCCGGCGCGACGCTGGTCATTTCACTCTACAACGCGCGCGGCGAGCAGATCGGCTCGCAGACGGTGGTGGTGGATTCGGGTGGAAACTGGCTCGCGACCTTCGCGAGCACGAACACCCGGGATATTCCAAACTCGGTGAAGATCACCGCGCTCTCCGCACCGTACAGCTTCGGGGATTCGACCGGTCACAATCTGCGCACCTACTTTTCGCCGGCGCTCAATCCGGGGAACTTCGTCCTCCAGGCACTGGGCGGAGGTTCGTTCGGCGACGACTCCGCGCCGCTGCTAGGTGGGCTGGGGCTGGAGAATCCGCTGCAACTTGGCAGCGTGAAGTACGGCGGCGAACTGCTCGGAACCCAGGCGACCGCGGGCGGCTACTGAGCGGTGGCCGAAGTATTGCCGGTTGTGGGATCCGTCCCGAGGTCGGTGGAACTGGCCGGGACGACGATCTCATGATCGAGGTAACGCACGGTCAGCGCAGCGCCGTTTTGGGCTACGAGCTTGACCGCGGTTCCCGGCGGGACGTTGATCTTTCCAAAGGGAAGCGTGATCTGGACGGCCTTGGTGAGGTTCACCGACGTCCGGGCTGGACTGGATGGAGGGGCGGCCGGCGCGGCAGCCGGAGATGGCGCTTCGCCGAAAAGACCAAGGGCGGGACTGGCCGCGGGAGTGGCCGACTCGGTGGCGGCCATCGCGGGTTCTGGATTGGTGGGCGCGGCAGGCTCGGACGCGACGGGTGCCTCGGGTGATTTCTCCTGCGTCTCCACCTTGGCCGCTTTGCTTTCGGGAGCGGACTCCGGAGTCGCCGGCGGTGCTGGCGTTTCGGGGGCTGGTGTCGCCGAGGAGACGTTGGTGGCCGGGGAGCTCACCTTTTTTGCCGGCGCCTTGCTGACGAAAAATCCGCGCCCGACCCACAGGAGACCGAGAATCATCAATCCGACGAAGACGCCGCGCGCCATGGCGTAGAGCACCTTTCCCACCGTGGGCCCCGAGTGCGGGCGGCTTCTCACGGCGACGGGCGACGATTTTGGCGGACGGGCGGGAGCCGCCGATTTGTCGCCCACCTTGAATTTCGCCTTGCCCTGCTCGGTGAGCAGTTGCGGGAATTTTTCCGCCAGCGCAGGGAAGAAATATTTCGCCGCCGCTTCCTGCTCGTGGGTGTCCCAATTTGGGGCGTGCACATCGAGGTGCGAGACGAGCACTTGGCAGTGCGCCTTGGTGACTTTCTCAAAAAGTGGCGCGCCTTCGCCGTGGCAAATCTCGAGGAATCGCTGCGGGCGGTTTTCTTTCCGAGCTTGGATCTCGGTGGCGAAGAGGTCTGGATGAAGGTGCAGGCGCTCTTCGTTCCAGCGGGCCAGGCGTGTCGGATCTTTCGGATGTTCCATCGCCTCGTTGACGAGGAGCGACGCGTCCTCCTTCGACACGTCCGCCGCGAAGGCGATCCCGACGTAGTCCAGGAACGCCTTCTGCCGGGCTGTCGCCGGTTCACGCGGCTCTGCGGCGGGAGCCTCTGCCGGGGCGGCGGGAACCGGTGGCGCGGGCTCGCGGGTGGCGGCGGGGTAGAGCACATTCACGAGCGGCACCCATTCCGAGAGACCGGGCCGCCAGGCGAGATCGTTGACGAGCACGCTTCCTTGTTTCAGCAGCTCGTGCACGGCGTCCTCGGTGTAGGGGCCGGTTTGTTTTCCATCGCGAAGGATTTGAATGTCCATTTTCGTATCTCCCATTGAATAACCGCAGTGCTGAAAGTTGCTGAGGAAAAACCATGCCCTTACCCGGCGCGCTGGCCCGCGCCTTCCGTGAGGACTACGCTCCGGCGAGCGCGGTCGCCTCGTCCGGGAAAATGGCGAAAACCTGGTCGAGACGCGCGATCTCGAAAATGCTGCGGACGCTGGCCTGGAGGCCGAAGAGCCCGAAATTTCCGCCGTAGGCGAGCACCGATTGGAGCGCCTCGATGACGACCGCCAGTCCGGAGCTGTCCATGTAGCTCACCGCGGACAAATCGAGAAGGATACGCGCAGCCTTGCGCTGAATGAGCGGTCGGAGCAGCTCCTTGATCTCCGGTGATCGGTGCAGATCGATTTCGCCCTCGAGCGCGAGGATTTCCGTCTTGGGCAGGGTGGCAGGCATGGGCGTGAAGGAGCTCTAGCAGCAAAGGGAAAGCGGAGCAAACCTTGTCCCGCGTCCAGGAGATGATCGGGCCTTTTTCAGAGCTTGGCCAGCAACCGGCTGACCTCGACGTGGTTCTCGATCAAGGACTGGATCTTGTCGATCTTCTCGACGTCGCCAGGGAGGGTTTTCACCGTCATCGAATTGATCGCGCTCGCCACGTTGTAGCTGTCCAGCGGCGACGCGATGGTCGGCACGTCGGAGTGCTGGAGCAGCTCGAGGACGGGCTGGCTCGGTGCGAGATCGCCGGCGAGGACGAGGCCCGCGATGGTCTGCCCATCGAGCTCGCTCAAGGCACTGGCCGAGAGCGCGGCGAGAATCACGTCGTCGCGATCGCCGGGGGTGATGATGAGCGTGCCCGGCTTGAAGTATTCCATCGCGTGCGTCGAACTCATCGCGCCGATGACCACCTTCTGCACCCGGCGGCGCGATTTGTTTTTGCCGTTGATGAAGGTGCCGTGCGTCGTCTTGGCGACCTGGCTGAGCGTCGCATGCGCGAGGATGGATTCCTCGGGAATGGCGCCGAGCAGTTCGATGCCGAGCCGCTCCAAACCGCGCCGGGCGAAGTCGCGCACGTATTCGAATTTATCCGGCAGGATTTTGTTCAAGATCACGCCCACCAGCTCGACGCCCTCTTGATCGAAAAGCGCCTTGTTCAGCGCCACCTCGTCGATCGGTTTGCCGATGCCGCCCTTGGTCACCAAAATGACCTTGCTCTTGAGGAGCTTGGCGACCCGCGCATTCGAAAGGTCGAACACCGAGCCGACGCCGGCGTGACCGGTGCCTTCGATGATGACGAAATCCTTCTCCCACGCAGCGCGGTCGAACGAATTCTGAATGCGGTGAACGAGGAAGTCGTTGTTCTGATGCTCGATGTAGCGGCGCGTGAAGTCGGGCTCGACCGCGATCGGGCTCATCGCTTCGAGCGGCGTCTGCACGCCGTAGGTCTGGTCGATGAGCACCGAGTCTTCGTCGATGCGCAGCCCGTCCACTTCCACGAAGCGCTGGCCGACCGGCTTGATGAAGCCGATGCGGCCGCGCGTCTTGAGCAGCGAGGCGAAGAGGCCGAGCGCGGTGGTGGTTTTACCGTCGTTTTGCTGGGTGGCGGCGACGAAGAGCCGGGGCGTGGAAGAATTCATCCCGCCACTTCGGTCGGATACAGCTTGCGAAATTCGATCGCCTGCAAGCCGAGGATCGCGGCGACGCCGAGGATGTCGTCTTCCGACGCGCCGCGCGACATGTCGGCGCAGGGCTTGGAGAGACCGAGCAGGATTTGCCCGTAGGTTTCCGCGCCGGCGAGGTGCTGCACGAGTTTCAAGCCGATGTTGCCCGCGTCGAGGTCGGGGAAGATCAGCACGTTGGCCTTGCCCGCCACGAGGCTGCCGGCGGCTTTCTTTTCCGCCAGATCCGGGAGCAAGGCGGTGTCCGCCTGCATTTCGCCGTCGATCTCCATCTCCAGTCCCGCCTGGAGGGCTTTCTGTTTGGCCAGCGCCGTCGCGGCCTCGACCTTGGCCGGCGAAGCGAGCCGGCTGCCGCTTTTTGTGGCGAAGCTGAGCATGGCCACGCGCGGTTTGTTTCCCGTGAGCTGTCGGCAGATCGTGCCGGTTTGCACCGCGATCGTCGCGAGTTGCTCGACGGTCGGCTCGGGAATCACCGCGCAGTCGGCAAAGAGCATCACGCCGCGCTCGCCGTAGCGTTTGTTCGAAAGATCGAGCATCGTGCAACTCGAAATGCTGGTCGTGTTAGGCAGCGGCTTGATGAGCTGAATGAGCGGCCGCAGCGTGCTGCTCGCCGTCTCCGCCGCGCCGGTGACCAGGCCGTCCACGAGGCCGTACTGCACCATCATCGCGCCGAAGTAGTTCGGGTTGGCGAGGATCTCCTGCGCCTGCTTCGTGCCCAGGTCGCGGTAGCGCTTCAGCTTTTCGAGCCGTTGCACGAAGATCGGCATCTCCGAGGAGGTTGTCGGATCGATGATGCCGATATGATCCAGACTCACATCCGCTCCGGCCGCCGCCTTCTCGATCGCCTCGCGATGCCCGAGCACCACCGGCGCGCCGAGCTTCAGCTTCACGTAACGCGCCGCCGCGTGCAGCACGCGCGGCTCCGTGCCTTCCGGGAAGACAATCCGCTTCGGATGCCGCTTCAGCTTCTGAAAAACGGTCTCGATGAAAGTCATGCGCGCAGTCTCATGGCGATGAGTGCGGAGTGTCTAGCGCATCTGCGCAAAATGTGTGCGCAGGAAAATTGCCCCTGTGATCGGCAAGGAAAAAACATGCGCCAGAGCCCGAGCGAAGGCCGTTGTGGTTTGAGCCGAAATACCGGGCGCGAGCGGAGCGTTCACTTCGCCGCCGGCCCCTGCCGCAGCGCTTCGCGGAATTGGGCGTAGAGGGTGTCGAGGGTTTTGCGGAGCGCTGTGGTGCGCTGCGCCCATTCGAGCTTGGGGCGTTCGGCCATCACGGTGGCGCCGGCGAGGGCCTGGCTTTTGAGTTCGGCGCGCTGGGATTCTTCGCGGGCAAATTGCGGCCAGCTCATTTTGTAGTTGCGCCGGGCTTCCAGCGCCTGGCTGGTCACGCCGGTGCGCGCCTGCGCCTCCACGGCGCGGAAGCCGGCGCGGGCGAGGGTTTGGTTGCGCTCTTCGAGGGCGGCCAGGACGGTCTGGCAGATCTGCGCGGCGAGCGTGTAGGCGTCGGCGCTGGCCTTGGGTTGCTGTTTGCCTTCGTCCAGCAAGTCCTCGCGGAGGAAGGTCAGGTTCTGCCGGATGTCGCCCGGCACCGCCTGCTCCAGCGGCGCCAGCGTCCACTCGATCGCATTCGGCGCCTGGTCTTTGAGGACTTCGATGCGGGGTTGGGTGGGGTCGGTTTGGATGGGGGAAGGGGCGGTGATTGGCACCGGCGCAACCGGAGTCATTGAAATGCTCTGGCCATTCTGATCAGGGACTCGAACCAGAGTGAATGGCGCTCCATATTCGCCTTTGGCATCGCGCCACTTGAAATCGATTCTATCGCCACTGATGATGCCAAAGTTGTCGCCGCCGGGTTTTCCGCCAATTGCACGCACGTCTTTTGCGAGCCACGAAATCGCATTGTCCCTTACATGGCCGGTTACTTCTCTAACAGTTTTACTACCGACATCAAAGCGAGCACGAAAAGTGTCACCGTGTCGTTCAAGAATTGTAAGAGTGAGGTCGATTTTATTGTTTTCGCCGCGCCCGCTCCAAACTGATTTAGGTTGGATTTGATCAGCGGGAGACTCGGCAGCGAAAGCTCGAACGGCCAGCAAGATAGAGCAGACCGCTGCGACAAGTGAGCGCAGAACGCCAACGGCGTTCCATCGATCAGCCCAGGGTTGCGAGGCACGAGCTACCCTGGGTCTCCGTTCACGAACGGCATCAACCCTGAAAGGGTTGCAGCCAAGGCGTTGCGAGTTGGTTGATGAAACCCTTTCAGGGTTTGCGGATGGTTGCCGAGCGAACCCAGGGTAGGCGCTCGTGCCTCGCGCCAACCCTGGGCTGGTCGATGGAACGCCGTTGGCGTTCTCCGTGGACTTCGCAGGCTGAAATGTTGGTGAGTTTGGATTCATGGAGTGGTATGGGATGGAACGCTAAGTCGGAACGCTAAGTCGGAATGCTTGGAAGGAATGCTTACTTTGACGCGGGACTTTGCCGCAGCGCGGCGCGGAATTGGGCGTAGAGGTTGTCGAGGCCTTTGCTGAGCTGGCTGGTGCGCTGGGACCATTCGAGTTTCGGGCGTTCGGCCATGATGGCGGCGTTGTTGATGGCTTGCGATTTGAGTTCGGCGCGCTGGGAGGTTTCGCGGGCGTATTGGGGCCAGCTCATCATGTAGTTGCGGCGGGCTTCGAGGGCCTGGCTGGTGACGCCGGTGCGCGCCGCGGCCTCCACTCCGCGGAAGCCGGCGCGGGCTTGCGTCTGCGTGCGTTCGTCGAGGATGGCGAGGAGGCTCTGGCAGAGCTGGGCGCCGAGGCGGTAGGCGTCGGCGCTGGCGGCGGGCTGGCGCCGCGACTCATCGGCGAGGTCTTCGCGCAGGAAGGTGAGGTTTTGGCGGATGTCGGCGGGGACGCTCTGGTCGAGCGGGGCGAGGACCCAGGCGGTGATGTTCGGGATCTGTTTGGAGAAAGCTGGCAGCAGGCTCGAGGCGGGTGCGGGGGTCGCCGGCTGGGGTGTGGCCGGTGGTGGGGATTGCACGACGACGGATAGTGGTGTGGGCATCGGGGGTGTGGCGATGGCGATCGGCTCGGGGCGGGCAAATTCCGGCCAGCGTTCCGGAGGTACGTTGTCGAGGTCGATGACTTCGAGGCTGGTGATTTCAGCGGCCTCGGCGCGCAGTTCGGGAGTGCCGTGAGGCGGGTCGATGGCGATCGTCCCGGAAGCGACGTTTTTTTCCCCGAGACAGATGACGTAGCGTCCGCCGATGTGAGCGAATTGCAGGGTGAGGTCCGCGCCGTCGGCTGGAAGCTGGAGCGGACGGTCGCCATATGCGCCGCCATAGCTGGTGCCATCGGGTTTGAAGACGTTCAGGCGCACGCCATCCACGACGACGCTGAGGCCCGTGCCGTCCAGGCTGCGCACGCTGAAACGCAATGCCTTCGGCACCTGACGAACGCGCAGACGAAGTGCTCCATCCCTCATGCTCGGCACGAGCAGATGCGCGTTTTGATTTTGCAGGATGAGGCTGTTGGATTGCACTTTGCCGTCGGTGGACAAGCCGGGCGCCGGGGTCGTGCTGAGGTCGATCTTGAACCACTCGCCGGGAGTCAGCGTCACGGCTTTTTCCGAACCGGTGCCCGTGACGCTGGCATCGAGCGGCAGGGGTTCGGCAGCGGGAGTTTCACCGTGGACCACTCGATCCGTCGGCGCGGAAGGGTTCTCCATTTTCCAAACAAGAGTGGCGATGATCCCAAGGAGAACGGTGATGACGGCGGCGATCGTGACCGTGCGTGCGAGAGACGATGCGGCGCCGGCTGGCGCGGGAGGAGGCACGACGCGCGCCGGGACCGGGGTGCGGATGCGGTCGACGTCGGTCTTCATCTCGCTGACGCGCTGGTAGCGGCGGTCGGGCTCGGACTGGAGGGCGCGGATGACGACTTCGTCGATGCGCACGTCCACGCGGACTTTGTTCGACGGGCGCTCGAAGATGCCGCGCGGGGTTTCGCCGGTGAGCATTTCGTAGAGCATGACGCCGAGGGCGTAGATGTCGGCGCGATGATCGCCGAGGCCGCGGCGCTGCTCGGGGGCCATGTAGTCGGGCGTGCCCATGACGACATTGGTGCTGGTGAGGGCGCTCACTTCCCCCTCGTGGGCGGGCCGGGCGAGGCCGAAGTCGGCGAGCTTGGCCTGGCCGTCGCGGGTGAGGAGGATGTTCGCGGGCTTGATGTCGCGGTGGATGACACCCTGGCTGTGCGCGTAGTGCAGCGCGGTGCAGACCTGGCCGATGATCTCAAGCGCCTGCGCGGGATCGAGCCCGGAGGTGTGGAGGACGCGATGGAGATCGGTACCATCGACATATTCCATGACGAAGTAGAGATGGCCCTCGCTCGTCTGCCCGAAGTCGTAAACGGTGACGATGCCGGGATGCTGGAGCTTCGCGAGGGTGCGCGCTTCGCGCTGAAAGCGGGCGACGAACTGCTCATCGGCGGCGACCTCGGCGGGCAGCAGCTTGATCGCGACGGTGCGTTCGAGCGCGACCTGCGTGCCTTTGTAAACGGCACCCATGCCGCCGTGGCCGAGCAGGCTTTCGATGCGGTATTGCGGGAGCAGGCGGGCGAGTTCCTCGGGCGCGGGTGGAAGCCACGTGCTCGCGCCGCTGGTGGGTTGCACGCTGTGCAGGGCGCGGGCGAGGAGTTCGCCGGGATCAAGGCCGCGATGGTCGCGAGGTGGTTGGGAGTCAGGCATCGAATGGGTTCACTGGATGCATTGGGGGAAAGCGCGGGAAGGTTGCACGGCGGCGAAACTTTTTTCTACGAAGCGGTCAGACGGCGCCGAGCAGTTCGCTGAGTTCGCCTTTGATTTCCTCCTCATTCGGATCGGCGAGCGTGTCGCCGACTTGGGCGAAGATGAGTTCGCGCCAGCGTTTCCGCAGCCGGAAGACGTGATTTTTCACCGTGCCGAGCGGCATGCCGAGGGCGGCGGCCACTTCCTCATAGCCGCGCTCGGGCTCGGTCGTGAAGCCGAGGAACGGTCGGAGGATGGCGAAAAGTTCTGCCTTGCCGGCAGCGGTGAATTCATCGGCGAGCAGGGCGAGCGTGCGGTCGATGATGGTGAGCGCCCAGCGGCGCTGGAAGAGGCGGTCGGGTGTGAGGTCGTGGCGCGGTTCGGCGGCGTAGTTTTCCTCGGCCCGCAGCGCGTCGAAGCTGGTAAGCAGGCCGCCGCCGCGCTTTTGCGCTTGGGCGCGGGCTTGTTCATCGGCGAGGTAGCGACGCAAGCAGGTGAGGAGGAAGGTGCGGAGGCGGCCCTTCTCCGCATCGGCGCGGGCGAGGACATCGCGGGCGAGCAGCCAGGCGAAGAACCCCTGCGTGCCATCCTCGGCATCGTGCGGCGAGCGGCCCGACCGGCGAATGTAGGCGTAGATGGGAAACCAGTATGCTTCGCAAAGCGACGCCAGCGCCTCGCGAGCGGTGCGGTCATCCGGACTGCTGGCGCGCTGGACGACACTCCAACGCGTCGTCTGGAAAGAATGCGGTGCGGGTGGCGGTTGCATCGTTGCGGAAACAGGAACCTCGACGCGACACACAAAAGCTGAAAGGAGAACGGCGGGTCGATGACAAACTCCGTCGCTGAGAAGCGCTGAGGTTTCGCATTCCAAGCCGACCTGCAGGAGGTCACACTCAGCCCCGATGCTCTCCTCGCTCGCCGACTACCACGTTCACACGCCGCTGTGCCATCACGCCGCGGGGTGGCCGGTGGAATTTGCCTCGCGCGCGGTCGAGCTGGGACTCGGCGAGCTGGGCTTTGCGGATCACAATCCGATGCCGGAGCAGTTCGATAGCTGGCGGATGGCGATCGGCGATCTGCCGCGCTATCTGGAGGAAGTGGAGAAAGCGCGGGTGCAGTTTCCGCAGCTCACGATCCGGCTCGGGCTGGAGTGCGACTACCTGCCCGGCCGCGAGGCGTGGATCGAAGAGCTGCGCGGGAAGGCGGACTGGGATTTTTTCATCGGCAGCGTGCACTATCTGCCGGATGGCACCGAGGTGGATGCTCCCACGGCGATCAAGCGCTACCAGGGCGGCGACGGCCCGGCGATCTGGGCGCAGTATTGGAAGACGTATGAGCGGGCGATTCGCAGTGGGCTGTTTGATTTCGTGGCGCATCCGGATTTGCCGAAGAAATTTGGCTTTCGGCCGGCGGGCGATCTCCGCGCATTTTATGAACCAGCCATCGCCGCGCTCGCCGAGACGCGCACGCCCTTCGAGATCAATACCGCGGGCTGGCGAAAGGAATGCGCCGAGCAATATCCGGCGCGGGAGTTTGTCGAAATGGCCCGTGCGGCTGATGTGCCGCTCTTAATCAATTCCGACGCGCACGCGGTGGCGGATCTCGCCGCGGGATTCGCGGAGGCAGCCGCGCTGGCGAAAAGCGTCGGCTACACGCGCACGGGACGATTTTGCCGCCGAAAAATTTCGTTCGTCGATCTGCCATGAAGCTCGTGGCGCGCGGTGTGACGCTGGAGTGGCCACGGCGTCCACTGATCATGGGGATCGTGAATCTGGTCGCGGATTCCTTCTCCGGCGATGGCATCGTCGAGATCGATCGCGCGGTCGAGCACGCACGCGGACTCGTGCGCGACGGCGCGGACATGATCGACATCGGCGCGGAAAGCGCGCGGACGAATCGCAGTGCGATTTCCGAGGAGGAGGAAGCGGCGCAATTGATCCGCTTCATTGAGCGCTGGGATGGCGATGCGCTGCTTTCGATCAACACCTGGCGGCCCGCCGTGGCCCGAGCCGCGCTCGCCGTCGGCGGGCATTTGCTCAACGACATCGGCGCGCTGCCGACGGACGAGAACGCGCGCATCTGCGCCGCGACCGGTGCCGCGTTGCTCATCATGCACAGCATCGGTGAGCCGAAGATCCCGCACACTCACGTCGGCTACGATGACATCATGGTGCGGCTCGATGAATTCTTTAACGAGAAGCTCGCGCTCGCCGAGGCCACGGGCCTGTCGCGCGATGCCATCGCCCTCGATCCCGGGATCGATTTCGCCAAGCAGCGTGACGACAACCTGCGCATCTATCGCGAGCTCGACCGGCTCGCGAAATTCGACCGGCCGATCCTCCTGCCAGTTTCTCGCAAAACGGTGATCGGCGAAGTGCTCGGGATCGAAAAGCCTGCGGATCGCGATGCCGGCACCGTCGCGTGCATCGTCCCGGGCATGCTCCGCGGCGCGGCGATCTTCCGCGTCCACAACGTCCGCGCCGCGGCGCAAACCGTGCGGATGATCGAGGCGGTCGAGGCCGCGCCTACTGCGCCTGCTCGAGTTTGAACTCCACGTTCACCTCGAAGAACTCGCCGTTGCCGAGTCCGGTGGGCAGCGGATCGACCTGCTGCACCTTGGCCGCGGCCGCGAGCACCGACTCATCCATCTGCGGATAGCCCGATGATTTCGCGATCTCGCGCTCCGAGATCAGGCCATCCTTGCTGATGCGAAATTTCAGCGTCGTCACCACGGCGGTGCCGTTGCGTTCGATGTTCGTCGGCTGTTCCCAGCGCGCGTCGAAGCGGTCCTTGATCATCCCAAAATACCAGCCGTATTGCGTGAGCCCCTCGCCGTCGCCCTTCTTCGCCGGGCCTTTGCCATTGCCCGTGCCGACACCGTTGCCGCCGGCCTTGCTGTTCATCGCCAGCTTGGTGCCGGTGCCGGCGCCACCTTCGGATTTCGCTGCGGTCGGCGTGCCTTTTGGTTTGTCGGAAGGGGTGGCTTTCGGCTTCGGCGGAGCGTCGTCGTCGCCGGCAGGTTTGGGGGAAGCCTTGGGCTTCGGCGTCGTGGCTGGAGTCGCTTTCGGCGTGGCTGGTTTTGGAGTCGCGGGCTTCGGGGTTGAAGGCTTGGGCGTGGCCGGCTTCGGGGTGGTGGGCTTGGGTGTCGTCGGTTTTGGGGTCGCAGGAACCGGTGTAGCCGTGACGAGTTCGCTGGGCATCGGTTTCTCGACCGGCGGCGGCGACACGTCTGGCGGGACCTCTTCGGGCTTGAAGAGTTCCGGCACTGGTCCCGCGGGAGGCTTCTCCACGCTCACCGTTTGAATCTCCGGCTCACCCGCGGTCTCACCGCCGCCGATCGAGCCGTCGATCCAGGCGATCACCTGTTTCTCCGGCTCCTTCCGCTGGCTTCCGCTCACGAAAAAGAAGACCGCGACGAGCAGCACGTGCAGCCCGGCGATCACGATCAGGCTTCGCTTGAAGGCAGATTCGTCAGCCATGCGCGGTGTGGGCTATTGCTCCTTTGTCGTTACCACACCCACCCGCGTGATTTTCGCGCGCTGCACCACATCCATCACGTCGATGAGCTTCTGCACCGGCAGTTCCTTGTGTGAACGAATGACCACCGCCACCTCACTGCGCGCGGCTTTCAACTCCACGAGCTGACTCTCCATCGCCTCCAGCGTCGTCTCGGCACCGTTCAACTTCAGCATCGCCTCGCGGTTGATCGAAATCGTCTGCACCGCGCTCGGGTCCACCGCTTTTTCCGACGCCTCGCTCGAAGGCACGATGAGGTCCACGCTGTTGTCCATCAGCGGCGTGGTGATCATGAAAATGATCAGCAGCACGAACGCGAGATCGAGCAGCGGAGTAACGTTCAGCTCGCTGAGCGTCTGCAGCGCGTGCCGGTCGGAGAATCGCCTCATACCTTGGCCCACGCGCGATTGCGGTCGCTGTGATCCACAAACTTGTGCTCGAACTCGCTGCCCAATTCCGCCGCGAAATTATCCAACTCCACGATTGTGCCGCGGATGGTGGTGACGAGGAAGTTGTAGCCGAACATCGCCGGAATCGCGACGAGCAGGCCGGTGACGGTGGTGATCAACGCCGCGCTCACGCCGGGCGCCATTGCTGCGAGATTCGCGGAGCCCGCGGTGGCCACGTCGGAGAACGTATCCATCACGCCCCACACCGTGCCGAGCAGCCCGAGGAAAGGCGCACCGCTCACCGCCGTAGCGAGCAGGATCATTTGCGACTCCAGTTTCAGCGCGGTCTCTCCGACCGCGCGCTCCATCGCCGTGGTCACCACCCGCATCTGCGCCGGCGAGATCTTTTGCGCCGTGTCGAGCCGTGCGCGGAAGGTTTCATCCACATCGGATGCGCCGAGCAGTTGGTAAGTCAGCTCACGGCAGCCCGCCTTATAGACCGCGAAGACTGGCGCGCCCTCGAAGCGCAGGCGATCGGTGTAGATGCGCAGCGGCTGGCGATCGGTGCGGAAGAGATCGAGGAACTGATCGCGGCGACGTTGCGCCCGCGAGATCATCCGCCACTTCGTCCACATGACGGTCCAACTGAAGATCGACGCCACGAAAAGCGAGAGCAGGACCATGCGGCCGGCGAGCGTCGAGTTCTCGAAGGCAAAGAGAATGCCGCCGGCTGCGAGGATGGGTAAAAGGTTTACCGCCATTGAGAAAGGATTCGTCTATTGCAAGTTGCCGCTCGTTCAAAGGCAAACTGTGAAATTCCTCCACCTCCTCCTCGCCACCGCGTTCCTCGCTACGCCCGCGGCCCGCGCCGCCGAAAACCGCTACGACATCCTCGGCAAACTGCTCGCGCCGTTCATCAACGTGCTCGCAAAGAACACGAAAAACCCGAACCGCGCGATGGCGCTCACCGCGAAACTCGAGCGGCTCACCGGTGCGCCGGCCGAGGTCCTCGGCACGACTGTCGAACTGGCGCTGCAATATCCCGATCGCTTGCTCATCCACGGCCCGATCCTTGGCGAAGATCTCACCGTCTGCCGCGACCGGCAGCAGGTGTGGGTCACGCCCAGCGCGAAGGTGAAGGCGTTGCTCGAACTCGCGACTGCGCAAAAAAAACTCCCGAAGCCCGACCCCGCCGCGCAGCTCGAACCGTTTCAACTTCCCGTCCCGGAAAAGCAGCTCGTTTTTCTCCCCGTGCTTTTCAAAGTCGCCGACGCGGGCAGCGAAACCGTGGACGGCGAAGACTGCCGCGTGCTCGATGTTGGGCTGATGCCCGAACTGGAGAAATCCTTGAAAGACAAAGGCTGGTCGGCCCGTGTCTGGGTGCGCCCAAATTATCGCCCCGCGCGGCTCGTTCTCACCCGGCCCGGCTGGGAACTCGCACTGAAATTCGACAAAGTCGAGTTCGCCCCGAAGCTGCCGGAGACGACCTGGCAGGCACCGGCGGAGGACGTGCTGACACTCGACGCGCCGCGCTTTAGGCAGTTGATGCAGGCGATCGTGAAGTGACTTTCCCTCCGCCATCGCGCGCTTTATACGGGCGGCATGTCCTCCTCCATTGACTCCATCGGCTTCGCGATCATCGGCACCGGCATGATCGCCGAGTTCCACGCCAACGCCATCGCGCTCGTCCCCGGCGCCAAGCTTCTCGGCGCTTACGGCAACGTCCCCGAGCAGCGCGCTGCATTTTGCCAAAAGCACGGCATTCACGAATACGAAACGCTCGAAGCCGTGATCGCCGATCCGAAGGTTCACGCCGCCACCATCGCCACGCCGAGCGGACTGCACGCGGCCGTCGCCGTGCCCGTGCTCGAGGCGGGCAAAGCGGTGCTCTGCGAGAAGCCGATCGACGTCACGATCGAGGCCGTGGACGCAATCCTCGCCGCGGAGAAAAAAGGCAATGGCCGGCTCGCGTGCGTCTTTCAGGCAAGGTTTGGCAGCGGCGCACAGAAGCTGAAGGCGGCCATCGACGCCGGGCGCTTCGGCCGGCTCACGCTTTGCAGCGCCTACATCAAGTGGTGGCGCGACCAGGCTTACTACGGCACCTCCGGCTGGAAGGGCACGTGGAAGATCGACGGGGGCGGCGCGCTGATGAATCAGGGCGTCCACGCGGTCGATCTGCTCCAGTGGCTCGTTGGCCTGCCGGAGGAAGTGTCCGCCTTCCACGCCACCCTCGCGCACACCATGGAAGCCGAGGACACGCTCACCGCGATGCTCCGCTGGGAACACGGCGCGCTCGGCGTCATCGAAGCCGCCACCAGCGCGTGGCCGGGCGATGATTTGCAAATCGAGATCGCCGGCGACAAAGGCAGCGCCACGATCGTCAACGACAAGGTCACGCGCTGGGAATTCGCCGAGCCGCTGCCCGGCGACGCCGACGTTTTGAAAAACGAAAACGCCGGCAAGATCGGCGGCGGTGCCGCGGACCCGAAAGCCATCCCGGTCGAAGGTCATCGCCGCCTCATCGAAGACCTCGTCGCCGCGATCCGCGAAGGCCGCCCGCCGGTCATCCCCGGCACCGACGCCCGCAAGGCCATCGCCCTCATCCGCGCCTGCTACGAGAGCGCCGCCACGCGCTCGGTGGTTAAGGTTTCGCGGTAAATCCCGGCGCGCAGCGCCTTCCTAAAGAACCTGTTATCCCGAGCCTGTCGAGGGACCTCCCACTTCCTCCACTTCGCCGCCGCGAATGAAGTGTGAGGTCGGTCGATTGTCCCCACGGCACCGTGGACCTTTCGCCAAGCCTCGAGTCCGCTACGCTCCGCTCAGGATGACGGGGTTTTTTCGAACGCTCCGCGCCCGCGCTACCCGAGATCGCTCAGCATGCTGTCCGCGTCGCCGAAGTGATCGGTGCGCACGCCCATGCGATCCATCAGCGCCATGTGCAGGCGGCAGAGCTTGCGGTTCTCATCCTTCTCGTAGTCGAGCATGCGCCCGCCCTTGATCGTCCCGCCACCGCCGCCCGCGAGCAGCACCGGGAGCTGGTGCGAGTCGTGCGCGTTGCCGTCGTAGAGGCTCGAGGTGAAAAGGATCATGCTGTTGTCGAGCAGCGAGCGTTCGCCTTCGTTGGTCGCGGCCATCTTCTGCAGCGCCTCGCCCCAGAGCTTCATGTGGTGCTGGTTCACGCGCTGGTAGCGGTCGAGGCGGTCGGCGTCGTTGGCATGATGCGAGAGCTCGTGGATGCCGCCCTTCACCCCGAGCGCGCTGAAGTTCATGTTCGAGAGATCGTTGTTCAGCATGAACGTCGCGACGCGCGTGCGATCCATCTGGAAGGCGAGCACGAGGATGTCGAACATCAGCCGCAGGTGTTCTTCCGGATCGGCCGGGATGCCCGCCGCGGGGCGGGGGAAGGTGGGCGCCTTCACCGATGGCTGCCAGCCGGCGCCGGCCGTGTTCACTTTGGAAAATTCGTCCGCCTTCTCGATGCGCTGCTCGAGCTCGCGCACCGACGTGAGATACTCATCGAGCTTGTGTGCGTCGCGGCTGCTCAACCGGCCGCGCAGCGACTTCGCGTCTTCGTTCACGATATCGAGCACGCTCTTGTCGCGTTTGCGCTGCGAGCCATCGTCGAAGAGCTGATCGAACGCCTGCTGCGGGTAAATTTCCTTCGGCGCCGGTGTCGTCGGCGAACTCCACGAGACGTAGGCGGAGTAGATCGAGGTATACCCGCTGTCCGTGCTGTACTGCGGACCTTCCGTGCCGAGCACGAGGCTCGACATCGGCGTCTTTTTGCCCACTTCCGCGGCA
The DNA here is from genome assembly GCA_049690035.1 of Chthoniobacteraceae bacterium. Classification (GTDB taxonomy): domain Bacteria; phylum Verrucomicrobiota; class Verrucomicrobiia; order Chthoniobacterales; family Chthoniobacteraceae; genus Chthoniobacter. Next base: position 2,621 of record JBAVML010000033.1, on the reverse strand, counting down.
ATGAGCTGATCCATCGTCGTGCCCACCTGCACGTCGGTCGTGGTCTGCTTCACCGTGAGCCCGGAGAGCACATTCATCTTCGGATAATGTCCGCCCGGCCCCGCGACCGTAGTCGGATTCCACAGCCCCTTAAAGACGAGCAGCTTGTCCTTCATCGTCTCCAGCGGGCTCAGCGTCTTGAGCAGTTCCATCCCGCCCGGCCCCATGTTCGCGCCCCAGTGATGCGGGTTCACGCCGTTGCCCATGAAGCACACCGCCAGCCGTCGCGGCGCACTCGCATTCGCACTCGTCGCGCCCCACGCGTTGAACGACTCCAGCCACGGCAGGCTCAGCGCCACGCCCATGCCGCGGAGGAAATGGCGGCGGGAAATCGAAAGGTTGAAGGTTCGTTGATTCATTGGATCGAGAGCTACGTAGCCGAGTAATCGCCTTTTCGCCTTTGAAATTGGCAGTTTTCTACAATGCGCGCGGCCCTGATGCGGATCAACGCTCCGAGGCGAGGACGACGCGGAAACCTACGCTCGGGCCGAAACTTTTTTCGCCTTGGCTGGCGCGGGCCGACCACCACATCGGCCCCTTTTCGTAACTGAGAAAGCCTGCATCCCGCATGATCCGTTGCCCCGGGTTAGCCTCGTCCAGATCTTCGCACAATTCGCGCACGTTACCCCCGAGGTCGTACAGCCCGAACCGGTTGGCTTTGAAACTTCCAACGGGGGCGGTTGTCGGGAAGTTGTCGCGATAGCCGGGCAGGATATTCTGGCCGGGGGCCTCGATCCCCTTGCATTCTTCGCCGCTGAAGTTGCCCGCACCGCGGGGTGGCGGCCACTCCAGGCCCCACGGAAACTCCTGGACCTTGCCGCTCCTGTCGGTGGGGGTTGTCCTCTTCGGATCCTCGCGCGTCTTGCTCCCGATCGCCGCGCTCCATTCCAGATCCGTGGAAAGGCGATAGCGTTCCGTCGCACGAATCAATCCCGCCCGCCGCTCGCGTTCGGTGAGCCAGTTGCAAAAAGCCTGGGCGTCCTCCCAACTCACATTCACCGCGGGGTGCGCCGGCTCTTGCGCAAAGGTCACCTTCGTCCACGCGCGTTTCGTTTCTGTGGCAAAGGCCTCGTAGTCCTGCACTCGCGTTTCCCAGATGCTGAAGAGCACCTTCTGGCCAGTCGTTCGCCCGGCGACCGGGACCGGGACAAATTTCATTCCGAGGGTATTCACAAAGGGCCGCTTGATCTCCGCGAGGGTGAAGGAGTTTTGCGCGGCATCGGTCCTAATCGGAACGGGTGCCGCCGGTGGCGTGGCCGCCGCCGGCGTGGCTTCGCCCAGCGCGAGCACGATCCGGAATCCGCCGAGTCCGCTCGCGGCGCGAGGACCCCCGGGCTCTCGGTAACCGGCGAGCAGCCCGATCGCGTCGGCGTGAAACCACGAGCCCCCGCGCATGACCCGCGTGCTGTCCCTGCCGTCCCACGAGTCGTCGCACCACTCGCGCACGTTCCCACTGAGATCGTAAATGCCGAGCGCGTTGGGCGGGAAGCTGCCGACCGGTGCCGTCCACGGAAAGCCGTCGTCGTAATCCTTGATCACGCCGTCTTTCTTGGCGCCGGCTGCTTCGCAGGTGCGGTCGCCGAGATTGGCCACGCCCGGCGGCGGAGGCCACCCGCCTTTCCACGGATAGACGCTGGCTTTCCGTCTCGCGTGCCGCTCCTCCGGGGTGGCCCGCGCCTCCTCGTCTTCCGCGATGCCCGCGGCGCAGCTCCACTCGTAGTCGCTCGGCAACCGATACCGCGCATTGCTCGCGATGAGCCGGCTCTTCTGCTCGCGTTTCGTCAGCCATTCACAAAACGCGACCGCATCCTCCCAGCTGACCTGCACCGCGGGATGCAGCGCCGTCTGCTTGAAGCCCGCCGCCGGCCAGGTGCGCCGAGGCGTCCGGGCCAGCGTATCCCCCTTGGCGAATTCCTCGTAGTCCTTTACCCGCGTCTCCCAGATGGAGAAAAGCACCGTGCGGTCGTCATTGGGCCTGCCAGTGATCGGCACGGGCACGAACTTCATCCCGAGCGAATTGACAAAGGACATGGCGGCCCCAGCCGCCGGCGGAATGGAGCCGCTCTTACCACGTTCGGCCGCACTCGCAGCGCCCATTGGCGCCAGCCAGAGCCGCTTGATCTCGTCGCGTTTTTCCTGGAGCAACAACGCGTCCTCGAGCCGCTGGCGCTGGGTCAGTGCGTCCTGATTTTGGGCAAGGATCGCGTCGTAGGCAGCGTGCAGTGTTTTGGCCTTGAGGGCGCGCCACTGTTCCAGTTCGCCCGCCTGCCGGCGATAGTTTGCGCGCAGCGATTGCACGCCGGCCGGCAAGCCCGCATCGAGCCCGGTGACGTTGCGAGAGTCCTCGAAATTCTTCCGCTCCTTTTGCCACGCGATGGCTTCCGTAAGTTGCTTCGAGGATGTGGCGCGCGTGAATCCGAGATCCAGCCCGGCGAGGTGCTGCTTGCGCAACTCCGCCATCCGGGTTTCGAAGGGCTCGCTGATCTGCTGGCGAAACGCCTCCTGTTGCGGACCATCGACCTGCGCGAGCCATTTCTCGACCTCGGTCAGCGGCTTCGGCGCCGGAGTGGCGGGTGCCGGTG
>JBAVML010000032.1:0-6445 GCA_049690035.1 Chthoniobacteraceae bacterium | reverse complement strand
TCGCCTTCGGATCGGCCTTCACCGGCACCACTTTCACGTCGGCCGTCTGCATTGGCTTCGCCGGCGCGGTGTCTGGCGTCTTGCCCTCCGTCTCTTGCTGGAATTTCGCGCGGATCGCCGCCCGCTGCTCGGCCGGCACGCTGCCCCAGCCCTTCGTCACCTTTTGCTGCGCGATCACCTTCGTCACCTTCGGCTTGAGCAAGACATCCATCTGCTCCCGTTGCGGCCGCACCACCGTCGGCGCGAAGATCGTGAGCTGGTTGCCCTTTTGCACCGAGTTGAAGTTGGTCACCCGCACGTTGTTGTTCACGATGTGGTTGTTCACCACGGTGAAGTTATTGTTCCGCACCAGCTTCAGCGCCGGGATCGGGCGGCGGGCGAAGCGATTCACGTAGCCGTAGTCGAGGCCGCCGTTGAAGACGCAGCCAGCGTTCGTGTTGTAGGTGATGTTGGTGATGTTCACCGTGTTGTTGATGATCACGAGATTCTCCCGACGCGGGATGATCACGCCGCGCAGCACCGGCGCGCCGAAGTCGTGGTAACGGCAGAAGCTGTAGCTCGCCGGACCGATATCGTAGCTCGTGTCCGCCCAAACACTGATGCCGCGATCCCTGCGCCAGCGCGCCTCGGCCGGCAGCGGCGCCCAACCCACGTAGTCATCGCTCCGGCGCCACGAAACCCACGCCGGACCCCATTCGTAGTCCGGGATCCAGCACCAGCCTTCGTCCTCGATTTTCGTCCACCGTCCATAGTGATAGACGATGCCCCCGTATTCCTCGTAACTCACCCACGTCCAGCCTGCATCGGTGTAAGTCCAATATCCGTCCGAGTACGGCGTCCAATCTTCATCCACTCCCGCCGGTCGCCAGCAGTAGCCGTAGTCGCCCACCTCGATCCATTCACCATAAGGAGATAGTGAGTCGTAAAAGAAATCGAACGACACCTCGAGCGCCCGCGCAGGTCGCGGAGCAGCGAGGGTGAGGAGAGCGGCGAGCGCGAGGAGCAGAAAGGATTTGAGCTTCATGGGAAATGCGGAGTGTGGAGGTTGAGACTGGAGGCCGCGCGTTTCATTCATCGGAAATGCAGGGTGCGTGCAAATGAATCCGCGCCGATCGAAGACAGAATCGTGTATCGATCCCCGTGCGGTTCCCGCCCATCTGCACGCTCGCGGCCTCGCGGGGCGCCGCTACATTTCCGCGCATGAGAACGTCTTTTTTCTGCGCCCTCTTCCTCGCCGTCGCCACGCTCGCCGATGCCGCCGCGCCCAAGCTCGTCATCGGCATGGAACTCTCCTACCCGCCCTTCGAGATGCGCGACGCCAGCGGCGCGCCGTCCGGCGTGAGCGTCGATCTCGCCAATGCGCTTGCGGAGAAACTCGGGCAGCCGGTCGAGATCCAAAACCTTCCGTTCGCCGGCCTCATCCCGGCGCTCAAGACGGCGAAGATCGACCTGATCATTTCCTCCATGACCGCCACGCCCGAACGCGCGCAGTCGATCGACTTTTCCGAGCCATATCTCAAGACCGGCCTCTCCCTGCTCGTCGGCGCGAAGAGCGACATCAATTCCATCGCCGACGCAGATCGCACGGGCCGCTCCATTGCCGTCGTGAAAGGCACGACCGCGCATGTCTTCGCCGGACAGAAGATCAAAGCGGCGCGCGTCCTCGTCTTCGACAAACCCGCCGCGTGCGTCCTCGAAGTCACGCAGGGAAAATCCGACGCCTTCATCATCGATCAAATGACCGCGCTGGAGAATTGGCGGAAAAATCCCGCGACCACGCGCGCCGTGCTCAAGCCCTTTCAGGAAGAGCAGTGGGCCATCGGCCTGCGCAAAGGGAGCGACGACCTGCGGGCAAAAGTGAATGCCTTCCTCGCCGAATATCGCGCTGCGGGCGGCTTCAATAAGCTCGGCGACAAATGGCTCGCGGAGCAGAAGGCGGAGTTCAAAAAACTCGGCGTGCCGTTTGTTTTCTAGCGGCGCGCCTTGGGCTCGAGGGCGCTTCGCGCTGACTTACCCCTTCGGCACGGTCTCCCCCGCGTCGAGAAAGACATCCATCTGCTGCCCCACATAGACCGGCGTCGCCGGCGCGTCGAAGCGGAAGATCACTTGCAACACGCGCGTGTCCACGCGCTCGCTGCTTTCGCCGGTCAGCGAGCGCTTCGGCAAAATGTACGGCTCGACGCGCACGAAACTCAGCGGGATGGCGTCCTCGCGCCGGCCCTTGATGTACGCAACCGCCTTGCAGCCCGGCCGCACCCGCGACGCGTTATCTTCGTCCACATCGGCGCGGAGTTGGAATTGATCGACCTGCCCGAGCAGGAGCAGCGGCTCGGCTCCGCCAAAGTTCGCGTATTCTCCCTCGCGCACATTCACCTGCAGGATGCGCCCGCCGCGCGGCGCGCGGATGGTCAGCAATTCGAGCTGCACCTTCACCCTTTCGAGTTGCGCCTGGGCCGCTGCGAGCTGCGTGCGCACGCGATCGAGGGCGGAACTCGCGGCCTCCTCGGCAAACTTCGCGCGCTGCCTTTCATCCACGCTCGAGACGCGCGTCTCGGTGAGCTTTTCCATGCGCGTCCATTGATCACGTTTATCGGCGAGCGCGATCTCCGCCTCGCGAATTTGCGCGCGCAGGGTCTCGATCTGCGTCTCCTGGATCGCCACCAGCGCCGTCGCGTCGCGCCGGTCCTGCTCGATCAATACGTCGCCCGCCTTCGCCTCGTCGCCGACTTTCACATTCACCTTCGCGATCAACCCGGCGAGCGCCGGCGCGATGCGCACGTTTTCGTTCACGCTCTCGATGATGCCGCGAGCTCCGATCGAGTTTGGAAATGGCGCACGCGCCGGCTCCACCAGCGGCGCCGGCGGTGGATCCTCGTGGCGGAGTTTTTTTACCAGCGCGATCGCGGCGACGATGCCGACGAGCGCGAGGACGACCGAGAGACTCTTAAACATAAAGTGCGTGGTAATCGTCGGGTGAATCATGCACGGCTTTCACCAAGCCGTCCTCCATCTCCGCGATGCGATCGGCGAAGCGGAAGATGCGGCTGTCGTGCGTGACGACGATGACGCAGCGGTCCGGCTTGCAGGCTACTTCCTTCAAAAGCTCGACCACCTTGTGGCCCGACGCGGCGTCGAGCGACGCGGTGGGTTCGTCGCAGATGATCAGCCGCGGTTCATGCACCAGCGCCCGCGCGATGGCCACGCGCTGCTGCTGTCCGCCGGAAAGTTCCGTGGGGTAGGAGCGCAGCTTGTCCGCGAGGCCCACTTCGCGGAGGAGCTTCGCGGCGGCGTCCTCTGCGGGCGCGCGGCGACGGCGATTCAGCAGCATCGGCACGGAAACATTTTCGAGCGCGTTCCAGGTGGGGATGAGATTGAACTGCTGGAAGATGAAGCCCACGTTCTTCCCGCGAAAGGCGGTAATCTGTGCGTCGCTCATGTCCGCGAGGTCGTGGCCGAAGACGTGCATGTTCCCTTCGTCGAGCTTGAGCGTCCCGCAGATCACGCTGAGCAGCGTCGTCTTCCCGCAGCCGGACGGACCTACGATCATCAGCAGCTCGCCGAAGCGCGCGGTGAGGTCCACGCCTTTGAGCGCCTGGGTGCGGTTGTCGCCGCGACCAAAGATCTTCACAACACCGCGCGCTTCAACGGCGCTGCCGTTTGTTCCGTTGGTTAATGCGGGCATGCTTAGCGGAAAACGATCGCCGGCTCCGCGCGGATGATTTTCAGCAACCCGATCGTCGCGGAAAAACAGCAGATGAACACAACGACCGCGCCCGCAAACGCCAGCACCTGCCAGGGCAAAAAGAACGGCGGCTCGCCGCCCTTGAGCACCGCGTTGCCGAACATCGCAGTCACTCCCACGCCGAGCCCATAGCCGACCAGACCGACCGTGAAGGCCTGGAGCAACACCATTTGCGCGAGGGTGCTGGTGCGCGCGCCCATCGCTTTCAGCGCCGCCATGAAGCGCACATTTTCGTGCACGAAGAGATAGAACGTCTGCCCCGCGATCGCGACGCCCACCACGATGCCGAGCAGCACCACGGTGCCGAAGGAAACTGGGATGCCCGTGTTCTTGATGTACCAGTTGATCGTCCGCGCGTTGAATTCATCACTCGTGAACGCCGCCAGCCCGTCGAGCTGGCCGAGCCGACGCACGAGCGCTGACACATCGACGTCCGGCTTCGGTTGCACGAGGACAAAGCTGAGCATCTTGCGCTGCCGGGGCGCGTATTCGAGCGCGCGATCGTAGGTGGTGAAGACATACGGCTGCCCGAGGAAGCTCTGCTCCGCCTCACAGATGCCGACCACGCGCGCCTCCTTGTCATTGATCTCGAAGACATCGCCGAGCTTCACCTCGATCCCTTTTTGCGCGAATTTTTTGACCGCGATCTGATCGATGATCACCGCATTCGGCAGCCGCAAATCTTCGACGCTCCCCTGCTTCATCTTCGCCGGCCGGCCGACAAAGGTGGACGCATCGAGTCCAGTCAATTGCACCTGCTGAAACGAACCATCGCGCAGCCGCGCCTGGATGATTCCCCAGTACAGCGGCACCGCCCATTCCACCCCCGGCACGCTGCGCACGCGGCTCACTTCGATCTCGCGCAGTGGCACGATTTCATTCACCTGCTCGACCCGGCGATCCGCGACCCAGATTGGCACGCGCACATTGCGCAGCGTCGCCGTGGTCCAGCGCATCAGCCCGCAAAAGACCGCGATCTGCTGCGTCATGAGCAGCGAGCAAAACGTGAGGCCACCGATGAGCATCGCGTACTTGGCGCGGTCGCCGAAAAGCATCTTGAGAGCGAGGCGCAGCATGGCCGCGGAAGGAAACAGGGGAAGCCCATCGTGGTCAAGCGACGGCCCGGTGTCGGCACAGACATCCGCTCGTGAATCGTTCCGGAGTTCTGCTTGGGAACGAGCGCCGAAGTTTGTTCCGGTTATCCGGAGCCGACGCCGGAGTTTGCCCGCTGGAGAGTATTTGGGTGAGACTTACCCAGGCTCTGAAAAGTTCACTGGAACGGCGCGCCGGTGACGTCGAGATCCGGCTTGGTATTCCACCGCGGCTTCCAGTCGGGCTTTTCGATTTTGGTGCGGAAGATGATCGTGTTGTCGAGGTCGAGATCCTCGGTCCAGATGAACTTCGCGCCTTTGAAATCCGCCTCGAAGTAAGGCTGCTTCGGGTTCACGCGCTCCTCGGTGTATTCAGTGGCGTTCGCCCATTTGCTGTCGTCGAAGTCCATCTTCCACCAACCATCGGGAATGGGCGTGTGCTCGACCTTAGGGTTTGCGGCATCGTGATTCAGCGGGCCTTTGAAAAAGCTTTTCGCCTTCCATGTGGCATTGGTCACCGTGCCGTCGCCGAACTTCAAAATGAAGCCGCCGTCGCCGATGTGGTCGCCGTACTCGAGTCCGGTCTTCGGATCGGCGTTGTCTTTGGCCATCACGGCGATGGTCATCGGATACTCGGGGAGAAAATCCACGCTCACGACGTTGTGCGGCGTAAACTGAATCGGGTCCACGGCGACGAGCCGGCCATTCACGTATAGGATGAACCAATTGTCGGCATATACATTGAGCTTCATCGTGTCGGCGATGCTCGGCTTGATGAGGCCCTTGCTGTCGGGTCCACCTGCTCCGCCGCCGGGGCCGCGAGTACCAGCGGCTTCCCGGCGCGGGGGATTTTGTCCGGCCGGCGTGGGTGGCGCCTGCGCCTGAGCCAGGAGCGGTCGTGGCTCCTGCTTCGGCGCGTTTTCGTTTTCGCGGCGGCGGGGACGATCGCTCTCGCCGGCTGCGGTTCCGTTTCTCGTATAGACGACACTCAGGGACGAACTCGCGAGCACCTTGTCTTTCATCGCTGCGAGCAGGACGTCGCGATTCACTTCGCGTGGCGGTTGCGCGATCTGCACGGGCGCCGAGAGCGCATAGACCGTGAGCACATAGGTCTTGGCTCCCGGGCCTTGCGAATGCGGCGGTTCATAGCCGAGCTGTCCTTTGAAGCTGGTCCCAACTTTGCCGATGTCCTTCGCATTCCTGGCCAGGCTCGTCACCGACGCAGGGATGTCCCACATGGTCCAGTAGCTTTTCATTTCATTGCCCGGAGCAAGGTGATCCATCACGAGCGCATAACTCTTTGTCCCGACCGGCGCGCCTTTCCACGCTAACGGTAACGTCGCGCCGCTGCCGTCGCCCGTGTAGTCGATGGGCAAAGCACCGCCGTCTTTCACTTCGGGGCTGGTGAGGACGAAAGTCGCGTTCGACTTCTTCAGGGCGTCAGGACCGAACTGCGAAGAGGTCTGCGGCGCGCCGCCTTCACCGGGACGCCGATCGCCCTGCGGCCCACCGCGTCCGCCATTCCCACCACCTTCGCTCGGTGGAGGACCACCCGGTCCGCCCTCGCGACGCGGCCGACGATCCGCGCCGGGAGGCGGGCGCTCACTGGCAC
>JBAVML010000031.1:0-4522 GCA_049690035.1 Chthoniobacteraceae bacterium | reverse complement strand
TCCCCGGTCCACGGACGCGACGGAGCGCGTCCCTCCACCGAAGCTGCGATCAAAATCGCGCCGGATTTCGTCCGCCGTCCGCGCGCGATTCCACAGCCGGTATTCCGCGAAGGCGCCCTGCGTTCCGCCTTTCCCGCCAGTCCAGCCAATGCGGACATTTTCCAGTGCGCCGGGCGCCGGCGCCTTGCTGTTCGCGTTGTCGAGTTCGCCGTTGATGAAAATGCTCCAGCGACCTTCGGCGGTGCGCACCGCGGCGATGTGCGTCCACATGTCCGGCGCGATCGGCTTCGTCGCTACCACCACGTCGTGCAGCGTGCCGCCGGCATAGACGCGGAACTTCGAGTCGAAGAAATTCAGGTCGAGCTTGCCCGGCACGCCGAGGAGGCCATCGACGTTGCCGATCTTGCGCCCTTCCGGCGTGAGCCGCACCCACGTCTCGACGGTGAGCGCGCCGTCGAAGCTGAGCTGCGTGTCCACCCACGCGTCATCGCTGCCATCGAGCGCGAGCACCGGGCGGAAGAGATTTCCGAGGCTGTCGATCAGCTTCGTCAGTTCGGGATTCTGCGCGCCGAGCACGGTCTGGAGACGATCGAGCGTCGGGCCGTCGAGGTCGGCGGTCGGGATCGTTTTCGCCGCGAGCGCGGCGACAAGCGCGGCGGCGCCGGGCTTCGTCGTGCTGAGGCGGTCGAGCGCGGTGTGGCGCTGGGCCGGGGCGAGCTTCGGGTAAAGCGCGAGGACTTTGGCGGGAGCGTCCGGTGCTTTGGAAGCGGCGAGCGCGGCAAGGGCTTCGCCGCGGAGTTGCAGGTCGGGTGAGCTTTCCGCGAGCTTCGCGAAGAGATCGCTGTGCGAGCTGCCGATGTCGGCGAGCGCGCGCAGCGCGGCGAGTTGTAGGGCAAGCGCCCCGCTTGTTGCAGCGGATTGCCCGGCGGGTGTGGGCAAGCGAAGCGCTTGCCCTACAATTTCCACGAGCGCAGGCTCGATCGCAGCGAGCTTGAACGAGGACGCGAGTTGGATGCCGAGCTGCTGCGCTGCCTCATCTTTCTTCAAAAGCTCGCCAGCCGCTGCGCTGAGCATCGGCGCGAGCTTCGCCGCGTCGAGCCGCGTGCGGACGGCGAGCAGCGCATCAAGGACGCCCGTGCGAGTCGCTGGGTTGGAAAGAATGGCACGAAGTGCCTCGCCGACGCCGGGCTCGTCGGGGAATTGCGCGAGGCGCAGCACCTCCTCCTGTCCAGGCGCGCGCTGGAGTTGCGGCAGCAGCTTCGCCACGCGTGCCGCGCTGGCCTTCGGCTCGAGCGCGAGCGAGGCGAGCAGACGGGCTTCGACGGGCAGCGGCTTCGCAGCGTCGGAGTCGAGGAACTTTGCGACGGCGTCGGGCTGCCGTTCGAGGAACATCCGCACGAGGTAACGCTCGAATTCGCGATCGTAGGCTTCGCGGACTTTGATCGGCTTGCCGTTACGCGTGCTGGGGGCGACGGGCTCAGCGAGCGGCTCGCGGGCGAAGTGCGCGAGGATAGGAATGAAACTTTGGAAACCCGGATCGAGCCGGACACCCAGCGCACGAATGACTTCGGCGCGGACTTCCGGATCTGGATCATTGGCTAGTGCGGTGAATTCCTTGGCGAACGCATCGGGTTCGGCGAACCAGCCCATGCTCTTGACGGCCTCGCGGCGAAGCGCGCGATCAGGGCTGTTGAGAAACGCACTGACGATCTCGCCATCGAGGGACGATTTATTGCCCAGCACCCACAAGGCCTGGATCCGGCGCTCAGCGCTTTCGTTTTTACTCTTTGCGATCGACTGCAGTTTTGTAACCGAGTGCTCGTCCGTGCGATCGCCGAGTGTCTGCCATGCCAGATGGCTCTGTGCCAGCGAGTCGCCGCCGAGCTTCGCGATCAGCTCGTCGCCGCTCAGCTTCGTGAAGTCCGGCACGTCGAAGGGCTTCGCTGCTTTCGCTTTCACGCGCCAGATGCGGCCGCGGGTTTTGTCGCGGTCGGGGTGGTTTCGCGGGACCTCGTTGTGCGAGATGATCTTGTTATACCAATCGACGATGTAGAGGCAGCCGTCGGGGCCGACGGTGATCGCGACCGGGCGGAACCACGGGTCGCTCGAGACGAGGAAATCGACGGGCGTATCGAGTTTCCAATACGGGCCGTCGCGGTGCATCTTGATCGCCTGGATGCGGTTGGTGATCGGGTTGGCGACGAGCATTATGTCGCGCCACGGCTCGGGAAACGGGCCGGCTTTGTCCGTGAGCGCGAGTCCGCTGAGGCCGGTGCCGCCCATCTTAAAATCCGGCGCGGTGCCGGGAAACTCGGGCGCGTAGCTTTTCCACTGCCGATCAGAGCAGCCGGGGTAGTTCGCGTATTCGTGGAAGGGCATCACGGGATAGCCGAAGTCATTCGCCTCCTGGATGAAGGCTTCGCCTTCGCCGTTGAGCACGAGGCCCCAGATGTTGCACGGGCCGTTGCTCGTGATGTCGAAGCCGGAGCCGTCGGGACGGAATTTGGCCATGCGCGTCTGGTCGAACTGCACGGCGTTCTTCTCGTCGCCGGGGCGCGAGACCTTGCCGTAGTTGAACGCGCCTTGCGCCATCCAGATCCAGCCGCCGGGCGCGCGCATGAACTGATGCGGGAAGAGATGCGAATCCTGCACGCCGAAGCCGGTCAGGATTACGGTCGTCTTGTCCGCCTTGCCGTCCGCATCGGTGTCCTCGGCGAAGACGATGTCGTGGCCGTGGAGGACGTAGCAGCCGTTCTTGTAAGGCAGCACGCCGAGCGGGATGGCGAGGCCATCCATGAAGACCCGCGGCTTGCTGGCGTAGCCGGTGGGCGACTTCGGATCGCGGTCGTAGATGAGCACCTTGTCCTTCGCGTGGCTCGCGTAGAGCGCATCGGCGGCGGCGGGGTTTTCGTTGCCATCCACGGGGTACTCGAAAGCCGTCGTTGTCCACAGCGCGCCGTGCTGGTCGAACGCGATTGGAACGAACTTGCCCACACCGTCGCTCTCCGCCGCGACCAATTCCGCCTCGAAACCGTCCGGCAGCGTGAACGCCGCGCGTTCCTCCTCGGGCGTCTTTGCCGTGCTCACGACGGCGTTGTAGCTGATGTCTCGCTTCGGCTTCGCGCCGGCGCCCGCATTTTCCCGTGGGTCGGAATCCTTCGCCTCAGCGGACTTCTTCGGCGGCGCCACCTTCGCGCGCACACCTTCCACACCGCCGAGCTTTTCCCACGTCGGCGCTTCCGGCGTCGGCGGCAGTTCCTCGATTGTGATGTCCTTGAGTTGCACGTTCGTATTCCCACCCGCGTGCACCTGCACGCCGAGGATGCCGTCCTGCGGAATGTTCGGATCCTCCTCCTTGTAGTCCACGCCGGAGACGCCGTTGATCCAGGTCTGAATGCGATTGCCCTCCGCGCGGATCGTGTATTCGTTCCAGTCCCAGAGCTTGATCGCCGGGTGCAGCACCGTCATGTCGGCGGGTGCGATGAATTTGTTGCGCCGCCCTTCATCGTAGATGCCGCCGTACCAGCTCGGCTCGCCGTAGTCGCACTGGTAGCCACACACCTCGTGGCCGGTCGGATTGCGCGCAGTGCGAATCTGCACACCGCTATTGATGAGGCCCGTCGCCGGATCGCCGGTGAGTTTGATCTTCAGCTTCAGCACGAAGTTCGAGAACGACCGCTTCGTGCAGAGGAAATCATTGTGCGGGATCTTCGGCACACCGCCGCCGACGATGCAGCCGTCTTCCACTTTCCACAGCGAAGGCTCGCGACTTTCCCAGCCCTCGAGCGACTTGCCATCGAAGAGCGAAACCGGCGCGGCGAAGGCGTGAGCGGCAACGAGGAGGGAGAAAAGGAGCCTGAGTTTCATTGGGGCAGTGATGTTGGGGAGATGACCCGATCGTGCTGCCGATGTGAGCGAATGTCATCTGACGAAAATCCACCAGCGCGCGACTTCGCCTTTCCGACCATCGGCGGCGTCACTAGCTTCGCGCCGATGCCAGACACGCTTGCCGAGACGACCATCGACGGTCCGCGCACACAGCGCTGGGTGCTGGAATCATCGGCCTGCGCGGAGCTCGCCGCGTGTCGCATCGCGCGGGTCGGGCTGGATGATTGCGCGCCGCCATATGCGCGCGTGCGGCTGCGGCCGACGGGCAGCTTCTTCCTCGAGAGCACGGCGGGCGAAGGTCGCATCCTGCTCGATGGCCGCTGGCAGCGCGTGCGCGCCGGGCAGCTCTGCCTTGCGCCGCCGCGTGTGCTGAACGCCTTTCACGCCGTACCCGGCCGGCGCTGGTCCTTCGCGTGGGTGCGCTGCGAGGAGCCGCCGTGGATCAAGCCGCTCGTCGGTGCGGCGTCACCGCTGCGGGTGCGCGCCGAGTCGGGTGAAATGACGCGCGTGCTCGGCGGCCTGCGCGGCGAGTGGGAAGGAGCGCGAGACCCGCGGATGATTCACCACTGGATCGCGCTGCTGCACGGCCTGCTCCAGCGTGAGGCCGTGTGATAAGTCGCGCTCGCGGCGGTTG
>JBAVML010000030.1:0-14394 GCA_049690035.1 Chthoniobacteraceae bacterium | reverse complement strand
CCGCTGGCCGACGCCTGCCGCTGGCTGGAGCGCCGGGCCGCCCGCGTGCTCGCGCCGCGGAGAGAGGGACGGAGCGGCCGGCCTTTTTGGATGCAAGGGGTTTCCTTCGAAGTGCAGCGCCAGCCCTTCGGCGTCGTGCTCGTCATTGGGCCGGGCAACTATCCATTGTTCCTCCCCGCCGTGCATTCGCTGCACGCACTCGTGGCGGGCAATGCCGTGCTGCTCAAGCCCGCGCCCGGCACCCGCGCCGTCGCGCTTGCCTTCGCCCGCCTCGCGTACGATGCCGGGATCGAGCCGGAGCTTTTCAACATCCTGCCGGAAAGCGTCGAGGCCGGGCGCGCGGCCATGGCAGGCGGAGTCGGCAAGGTCATTTTCACGGGCTCGTCGGAGAACGGTCGCGATGTGCTGGCCACGCTCGCCGAGACCAACACGCCGTCCATCATGGAGCTCTCCGGAGACGACGCGGTGCTCGTCTGCGCGGACGCCGACCTCGATCTTGTGGTCCGCGCGCTGCGCTTCGGCGCCGCGTTGAACAACGGCCAGACCTGCATCGCTCCCCGGCGCCTCATCGTCGTGGAAGCGATCGCCGACGAGCTTGCGGCTCGTCTGGCGTCGGAGCTGAAGATCGAGCGGGTCTCCGACGAAACCGCCGCCGCCGCGCGGATCAATGCCGCGGAGTTCGCGCTCGGCGCGTCGATATTTTCCCGCGACGAGACGCGGGCCCGCGCGCTGGCGGCGCAGCTTCAGACCGGCTTCGTCGTGGTGAATGATCTCATCGTTCCGACCGCCGATCCGCGCATGCCTTTCGGCGGGGTGAAAGCGAGCGGCTTCGGCACGACGCGCGGTGAGGAGGGGCTGCTCGAGATGACCTTTCCCCACGTGGTCGCGATCCGGCGCGGTCGGCTGCATCCGCACTTCGATGAACCGCGTCCCGGCGGCGCTCACTTTTTTGCCAGCTACCTCCGCGCGGTCCATGGCCGGACGCGCGGCCGGCTCGCGGCCGTGCGCGAGTTCTTTGGCGCGCTTCGCGAACAGGCCAAAAACAGAAAAACTCTATGAAACCAACCGGCATTATTGGCGGCGGACTCGGCGGGCTCGCCGCCGCTTGCGTGCTCGCCGCGCGCGGACATCGCGTCGTCCTTTTCGAGAGGAATGAATGGCTCGGCGGCAAGGCCGCGCAGCTCACGGGCAATGGCTTCCGCTTCGACATGGGCCCGACGATCGTGACCATCCCGTCCGTCCTGCGCCGCATCTTCAGCGAAGCCGGCGCGCGTCTCGAGGATTACCTCGAACTCGTGCGGCTCGATCCGCAGTGGCGGTGCTTTTTCGAGGACGGTTCGGTGCTCGATCTCGCCCAGAATCCGGAGGTCATGGCGGGGACGCTCGACCAGTTCGCGCCGGGCACGAATTCCGGCGCGCGCTACCGCGACTTCATCGCCTACAGCGCGCGTCTCGACGGCATCTCGCAGCGCCACTTTTTCTACAAGCCCATCGGCGGCCTGAGCGACATGTTCGAGTGGAAGGCTTCATTCGAATCGAAGATGCTCGGCGACGTGATGGCCATGCGCATGGGGCGCTCCGTCGCGGGCACGGTGCGCACCTTCACGCCCGATCCGCGGGTCGCGCAGATGATCGATCATTTCACCCAGTACGTCGGCTCGTCGCCCTACGGCTCGCCCGCGATTCTCTGCGGCATCGCGCACATGCAGACCGACGAAGGCGTGTGGTATCCCATGGGCGGCACGCGCGCGGTCCCGGAGGCGCTGGTCAAACTCGCGACGCAACTGGGCGTCGAATTTCGCACCAACACGAAAGTCGAAAAGGTGCTCACGAACGGTGGCGAAGTGAGCGGCGTGCGCACGGCGGCGGGCGAAGAGATTGCGCTGAATGCGGTGGTCTCGAATTGCGATTCGGTGCGCACTCACCGCGAGCTGATCGAGGGCCCGGCGAGCAAAGCCTTTCTGCGCCGCCGCCGCTACGAGCCCGCATGCTCGGGCGTGGTCCTCTACCTCGGGTTGAACCGCCGCTACGAGCACCTCGCGCATCACGATTTTGTCTTCAGCCGCGACCCGCACGAGGAGTTCGACTTCATCTACAAAAAGGGCGAGCCCGCGCCGGATCCGACTTGTTACCTCGCGGCCACGACCTGCACCGAGCCCGGCACCGCACCCGCGGGCGGCGAAGCGCTCTACGTGCTGGTGCATGCGCCGTATCTGCGGCCGCATCATGATTGGAAAAAGATGCTGCCCGCGTACCGCCGCGTCATTCTCGACAAGCTGAAGCGCACCGGCGGCATGCCGGATCTCGAGGAACGCATCGTCTTCGAGCGCACGCTCACGCCGCAGGATATTCACGAACGCTACCACGTGCTCGATGGCGCGATCTACGGGCTCGCCAGCCATGGGAAATTCCTCGGTGCCTTCAAGCCCGGCAATCGCAGCCGCGACGTGCGCGGGCTCTATCTTGCGGGTGGCGCGGCGCATCCCGGACCGGGCATGCCCATGGTGCTGATGTCCGGCTGGATCGCCGCGGATGCGGTGCACGCCGATCTGGGGAGTGAAGGCGCGCCCGCGATGGACGCACGGACACCGGAGTTTGCCGCATGAAAGCGCAGGCCAAAGCGCCGACCGCCGCGGTGTCCCCGCGAGTGTCCGCGTGGGCGATGCGGCTTTTCGCCAAATACAACCAGCGCTACCTGCGCGGGCGCTTTCATTCCCTGCGCATTCTCCAGTCCGGATTGCCGCCGCTCGGGACGCATCGCCCGGTGGTCATTTATCTCAATCACTCGTCGTGGTGGGATCCACTCGTCTGCCTCGCGCTCGCGCAAACGTTTTTCCAGAGCCGCACTTCCTTCGCGCCGATCGATGCGGCGATGCTGGCGCGCTACGGCTTTTTTCGGCACCTCGGCTTTTACCCCGTCGAGCAGCAGTCGATGCGCGGGACGCGGCAGTTCCTGCGCACCACGCAGGCGATTCTGGCGTCGTCGCATCATGCCGTGTGGCTCACGCCGCAGGGGCGCTTCGTCGATGTGCGGGAGCGCCCGCTCCGCTTGCAAAGCGGTCTCGGCGCGCTCGCGGTGCAGAACCCGGAGGCGGCGTTCGTGCCGCTCGCCATCGAGTATGCGTTCTGGACGGAGCCTCGACCGGAAATTCTCGTTTCCTTCGGCACGCCCGTAACGCCACGTTTGGAGTCGGCGCGCGAGGTAGCGGGCTGGACCGAGACCTTCACCACCGCGCTCGAAGAAACGCAGGATGAACTCGCCACGCGTTCGTGCCGGCGCGATCCCGCGGAGTGGCGCATGCTCGATCAGGGCGCCTCCGGCATCGCCACGCTCTACGACGCCTGGCGCCGTCTGCGAGCCGCGGTGCGCGGCGAACGCTTCGTGGCGGAACATCGCGAGGAGGTTCGACGATGATCGTCTGGATGGCCGGCGCGGGCTTCTTTCTGGCGGCGTTCCCGGCGCTGCTCTTCCTGCGCAATCTGGGGCTCTACGCCCCGCCGCCGCCCGCGGCCGCGCGTCGCGTGCGCTGCTCGGTGCTGATCCCGGCGCGGAATGAAGAGGCGAACATCGCCGCCTGTCTCGAGTCGGTGCTCGTCGCACCGCAGCCGGAGATGGAAGTGGTGGTCCTCGACGACGCCTCGACGGATCGCACCGCCGCGATCGTGAGCGAGTTCGCGCAACGCGACCCGCGCGTCCGCCTCGAGTCCGCGCCGCCGCTGCCGCCGGGCTGGTGCGGCAAGCAGCACGCCTGTCACGTACTCGCCGGCCTCGCGCGGCAGCCACTGCTGATCTTCCTCGACGCCGATGTGCGGCTGGAGGCGGACGCGATCGATCGGATGTCTGCCTTCATGGAGCAAAGCGGGGCCGCGCTGGCCAGCGGCGTGCCGCGGCAGGTCACCGGCACGATTTCGGAAATGCTGCTCATCCCGCTGATTCATTTCGTCATGCTCGGTTTCCTCCCGATCGATCGCATGCGGCGCACGCGCGACCCGGCGTGCAGCGCCGGTTGCGGGCAGCTCTTCGTCGCGGACGCGACCGCCTACGCCACGTGCGGCGGGCACGCCACGATCGGCGGCGCGCTGCACGATGGCTCGAAGCTCGCGCGCGTGTTCCGCGCCGCCGGGTTCGCGACCGATCTATTCGACGCCACGAGCGTCGCCGAGTGCCGCATGTATGCGACGAATGTCGACACCTGGAGCGGACTCGGGCGGGCCGCTCATGAGGCGCTGGGCTCGCCGCAGCTCATCGGACCGGCGACCTTCCTGCTCTTCGGCGGCCAGATCCTGCCGCCAGCCTTGCTGCTCGAACTGCTCACGGGGCGAACATCATCACCGCTCGCCCTTGCTCTGGCGGCCGCCGGGACGCTCGCAGCCTTTGCTCCGCGCCTGATCGGCGTCGCGCGCTTCCGGCAATCGCTGGTAGGCGCGATGCTTCACCCGCTCGGAGTCGCGGCGCTGCTCGCGATCAATTGGTTTGCCTTCGTCCGCTCGCTCCGCCGTCGCCCCGCGATGTGGAAAGGCCGGGCCTACACAGCGGCGCAAGCGTCATGAGAATCTGGCCCTTCGCTCTCGTGGCTCTCGGCGCGGCGGCTTCGGCAGGGCCGGTGGAAAAGCTGAGCGACTTCGAACTCGAAGACCAAAATGCCGTCGCGCGCACTTACCAATTCCCCAAACCGAAAATCACGGTGATGACGATCGCCGACCACAAAGGATCCAACCAGCTCGCGCCTTGGATCGCGCGTATTTACGAGCGCTACGAAAAGCGGATCGACATCGACGGCGTCGCGGACGTCTCGATGATCCCCGGCCCGTTTCACGGCATCTTTCGCGAGGCTTTCCGAAAGCAACTGACCTATCCCGTCATGCTCGATTGGGGCGGCTCGGTCGTGAAGCAATTCGGCCACACCAAGGGCGTGGCCAACATCTACGTCATCGACCGCCAGGGCTTCATCGTGAAGCACCTCGCCGGACCCGTCGGCGATGAAGCGGCCCGCGAGCTCTTTCTCACGATTGACCGCGTGCTCGGTCGCTGACGCATGGCGGCGCCGGCGTGGACGGCGTCTATTCGCCGAGGAAGATGATCGGCCCGGCGGCCTTCGGCACGCCGCCCGCCTGCTCCAGGCTGATGGCAAACTTATTGGCGTTTTCGACGAGCTGATCCGGCTTGAACGGGACGCGCGTCGGGCTGGCATCCGAAACGGTGAGGACGCCGCCGTTGACGGGGTCGGGATACTTTGGATCAATGAGCCAGAGTTGGTAATCTTTGCCTTCGGTGGGCTTCGGCAGGTTCACCAGCCGGACCACCCCGCGCTGCTCTTCCGGATCCCAAACGATGACCACGCCTGCTTTTGCGAATTGCGCGACCTGGGCGTTCAACGCGGCGATCTTCATCTGTGCGAGCGCGTCGTGGCCGCGGAGTTTGACCACCTCGTCCCGCAATTCGGAGATTTGGGAAACGTAGGTGCTGTTCTGTACTTCGGAGAGTTGGAGCCGTCCGGTGAGGCCAGATACTTGGGCGCGGATTTTCTCGGCCTCGGCGTGAGCGGCTGCGGCTGCGGCCGCGGCTTTGGTGATTTCGGCGCTGGCACTTTTGGCCGAAAGGCGGGCGGTATGGCGATCGACTGCGAGGACGACACCCGCGACAGCGAGACTTGCGGCGATGGCCCACGGGAGCCAGCCGAACCAGCGGGAAGAAGGCGTGGATGCGGGATCCGGCGCGGCTACTTCACCGCGGGTAATCTCCAGCACCTTCGCGCGCAGATGCGGTGGCGGCAGGTGCTGTGGCGCGGCGAGGGCCAGCGCGGCGGTGGTTTCCCGGAGTTCATCGACGAGCACGCGCATTTCCTCGTCGCTCTGCAGCCACGCTTCGAACTCCCGGAGCGCGTCGCCCTTGAGATGGCCAAAAAGATATTCGATCGCGAGATCGTGCTGCTGTTCGTCGATCATGCGACCTCCTTTAAGAAGTCGCGCAGCCTCAGCAGCCCGCGGCGGATGCGCGCTTTGATCGTCCCGAGCGGCGCCGCCAGTCGCTCCGCGATTTGTTCGTGCGTGAGCCCGCCGAAGAAGGCGAGTTCGACCGCTTCTTTTTGCTCCGCGGGAATTTGATCGAGCGCGAGCCGCACCATCGTCACCTCCTCGTGCATCGAGGGAATTTCCGCCGACTGCGTATCGCTCTCGGGTGAAATGAGCGGGTCGTTGCCCGCGCGTTCGACCACCCGCTCGCGCCGCTGGCGGCTGCGCAGACGGTCGATGGCCTTGTTGCGAAAGACCATGACGGCCCAAGTGAAGGCGCTGCTTCGCGCGGGATCGTAGGCCGATGCGCGCCGCCAAACCTGGGCGAATCCTTCCTGGAGCACATCCTCGGCTTCCTTTTCGTCGCGCACCATTCTCAAAATGAGAGAGTAGAGCCCCGGGGAAAAGCGGTCATAGAGCTGGGCAAAGGCGGCTTCGTCGCCCGTGCCGACGCGGACAAGAAGCTCAGCATCGAGGCGACGCTCGGGATCGGTCGGCGGAGTCATGTCGTGCTGGACGAAAGCGCACTGTGGCAGGAGATGAGGGCGGCGGCCGGCAGACTCACGATCTTGCGAGGGTGTGGAGGGGAGGGGTGGAAAGCAAGCGCCGAGCACATGAATAAGACGCACGTGCGCCCAGCCGGGATGCGTGAATCGCGAAAGCCGCGATTATAGAATTTATAAATCAGGCATGAGCGCTGCTTGAAGGGTGGCATGATCTCGCTTTCCAACGTGGCTCTCGAACCCGAACACGACGCTGATGACGCGCTTTCGGTTGCGTCTGCCACCAACCCGAGTTGCTACTCGCTCACTCTCTTCACCCAGCGCTGGAAAGAAGTGCGCGACTTCTACGCTGACATCCTCCACGCGAACGTGCTCAGCGAACGCACAGACCGCTACTGCGAAATGGAACTCGGCGGACTGCCGCTCTGCCTGCGGAGCTGCGAGCACGGCGAGATGGTCAGCTACTTTCACATCTACATCTCGATGAAGAATCGCGACGGCGTGCTAGGCGAACTGCGGCGCCGCGGGATCATCGTCACGACTGTCGGGCCTTACACCAATTTCCGCGACCCGGAGGGCCGGGTCATCAAGCTTTCCGAGGAAAAGACGTTGGTTTCCTAAAACGGGTTGGGCGGGTCTTGGGGGAAGAGGCTACGGCGTCTTCCGCGCCCGCCCAACTCGTGAGGAGACGCGTTCCGCGCCGGCGTAGATATTCAGCGTCCGGCCGCGCACGAAGCCGGCCAGGGTTTGGGCGCTTTCCTGCGCGAATTCGACGGCGAGGCTCGTGGGCGCCGAGATCGCGGCGACGACCGGGATGCCCGCGGCGTGTGACTTTTGCATCATCTCAAAAGACACGCGTCCGCTGAGCAGGACGACGTGACCGTGGAGCGGCGTGCGGTGTTCGAGCAATGCCCAGCCGATGAGCTTGTCGAGCGCGTTGTGCCGGCCCACGTCTTCGCGGGCGGCGAGCAGTTTGCCCTTGGCGTCGAAGAGCGCGCAGGCGTGCAGGCCGCCGGTTGTTTTGAAATCCTCCTGCGCGGCGGCGAGTTTCTTGGGGAGTGAAAGGAGCAGGCGGGCGGAGATGCGGAGGTCGTCGTCGAGCGGCTTGCGGCGCTTGATAACGGACTCGATCGTTGCCTTGCTGCACACGCCGCAGCTCGACGACGTGAACACGTGGCGCGTGAGCTTGTCGAGGTCCGCCGCGTCCGGCCGTGCGAGCGCGGCATCCACGGCGTTGCCTTTGCCCGCGCCGCCCGGCGCGACGCAACTCGTGATATCGAAAAGATCTTTTGCAGATTTGATCAGACCTTCGGTGAGAAGAAAGCCCGCGGCCAGTTCGCGATCGTGGCCCGGCGTGCGCATGATCACCGCGATCGAGCGGCCCTCGACGCGCAACTCCAGCGGTTCTTCCACGGCGACCGCGTCGGTGGTCACGCCGCCGAGGCGTCCATCTTCGTAGCGTTGAATGGCGGCGGCGTGGACCATGGTCGACGCGTTATTTCATCAGGACCGCGATCACCGCGTCGCGATCGGACAGGTCGTCGAAAATGAAATCCGGCCGATGCGCGGTGAGATCGGTGCGGCTGAATTTCCCCGTGGCGACCGCAATCGCTTTCGCCCCGATGGCGCGGGCGCAGGCGATGTCGTGCGGCGTGTCGCCGAGGACGAAGATGCGCTCCGGCGGGAACTCGACGCCGTGGCGCTCGGACGCCCGCCGTTGCGCGAACGGACCGAGTTCGTTGCGGTCGTGGTGATCGTCGGCGTATGCGCCGAACTCGAAGAACGTCCACACGCCGTAGTGGGTCAGCTTTAGCTCGGCGCCACGCGCGACGTTCCCCGTAAGCAGCGCGAGCACCATATCGGCTCGCGTCTTCAGCGCCTCGAGCAGCGCGGGCACGCCAGGGAGCAAGCCGCCCTCGGTACTGCGAAGCTGCACGGCGAGATGCGCGAGGTAGCTGTCCACGAAGGCGGCGATATTTTCTGGCGTCTCCGCGAGGCCGTGCGCACGCAGCATCGCCCGCGCGATGCCGGAGTCGGTGCGGCCCGCGATCTCGACGTTTTTGAGATCGTCATCGATGCCGAAGCGTTCGCGGAATCCGATCCGCAGCGCGCGCTCTCCCGCTCCGCCCGAGGTGATCAGTGTGCCGTCGATGTCGAAGAGGAGAAGCGTTTTTTCCAAAGCGGGAAAAGACTGGCCGGGTCGCCGATGCCGCGCAAGTCGCACTCGCGGTCGGCGTCTGCTAGCACCAGTGCAAATGAACTCACGCACGGCAATCCAGAGCGCCGCGTTCGTCGCGCTGGTGGCGAAGCTCGCATGCGCGGCACTCACGCTCGGGACGAATGATGCGGATGCGTTCTACAATTTCGGGCGCTTTATCTGGGAGCATGGCCTGCTCGCGCAGTATCGCGCGACGCCGGAGTTCAATCACACGCCGGTCACCGGTTGCTACTGCGCGCTGATCTACGGGCTCGGCCACGGATTCGGATTCAACTTCCTCCTCCGCCTCCCCGGAATCCTCGCCGACTTCGCCGTCGTGCAGGTGCTGCTTCGCCGGAGGAAAACCAGTCCGCCAGCGTGGGCGCTCGTGATGCTCGCGCTGAGTCCGGTGAGCTTCATGGTCTCAGGTTTTCACGGCAACGTGGACGGCGTGCTCGTCTGGCTGCTCGTTGTCGCTGCGCTCGAATGCGGCGCGGGCCGCGCGGCGTGGTGCGGGCTGTGGTTTGGCCTCGCGTGCAATGTGAAGATCATCCCGTTGCTTGTCGCGCCGGTGTTTTTCTTTCACTGGCTCTCGCGGGGAAAGTTCCGTGATTTCTTCCTCGCCGCGTCGCTCACGATTTTCGCGGGCTGGTCGTACCCGCTCGTCACGATCCCCGGCACCTTCCTCCAAAACGTGCTGGGCTACTCCAGCAACTGGGGCGGCTGGGGCATCACCTACTGGCTCGGCCAAACCCATGCCCCCGCGCTCTCGCCCGCCGGCTTCAGCGGCCTCACGCCGACGCAGCGGGCGATCATGTCTGCGCTGAAGGTGGTCATCGTCGTCGCCGCGTTCGCCGTCGCGTGGCGACGCCGCGGGCTCGCCTCCGAACAACTCTTCACCACACTCGCGCTGGTCTGGGCGATCTTCTTTGTCTTCGCGCCGGGAGTTGGCGCGCAGTACCTCGTCTGGTTCGCTCCATTCCTCTTGGTGAAGTCAGCACGCTGGTTCACCGCGTTCACGCTCGCGAGCAGCGTATTCCTCTTTGCCTTCTACAACACGATCTGCGGCGGGCTGCCGTGGTATCACGGCGCGTCCACGGCGGAACTCCTCCCGCGCTGGGCGGGATGGAGCAATCTGCCGTGGCTCACGCTCGTCGCATTCCTCGCCGCCGAGGTTTGCCGCGCATCCGGGGGGCGTGCCTACGCTTCCGAATCTTCGCCTTCGTCCTCGTCGTCGTGATCATCTTCCATCGGAGGAAGATCGTGATCGCTGAGAAACTTGCGCTTGCGTTTGGCCTGCGGGAGCGGCGCGAGCGTCATGGTCACGTTCTTGCCCATGGTCTTCGGCTCCTGCTCGACGGCGGCCATCGTCACGAGATCGTTCTTCACCCGCGTCATGAGCTGGAGACCAAGCTCCTGGTGCGCCATCTCGCGACCGCGATACTGGAGCTGCACGCGCACCTTGTTTCCCTTGTCGAGAAACTCCTCCGCGTGGCGCATTTTCGTCTCGTAGTCGTGCTCCGCGCAGTTCACGCGAAACTTGATCTCCTTGAGCTTGCTCCCGGAATTCTTCTTGTCCTTGTCGTGCTTGGCCGCCTCGTACTTGAACTTCCCGTAATCGACAATGCGGCACACTGGGGGGTTGGCCGTGGGCGCCACCTCGACGAGGTCGAGGCCGAGGCCCTGGGCGTGGCGGATGGCGTCAGACAACTTCAGGACGCCCAACTGCTCGCCGGTGGAGGCGACGATCACACGCACTTCCCGCGCGCGGATTCGCCCGTTGACTCGAATTTGATTTAGATTGATTGGCTGCGGCTCGGTTCGGCTCGGCCTGATGGAGCGGCAGGCTGGCCCTTGGTTTGTTCTGGTGGTCGCTATGACGTTGGCGTGAACCGGTTTCTGGAGGAAATCCGACGCCCGCGGCTCCGCCATCTCCACGCGGGCGACTAACCGCGCGGCGACGAGTGGCGATTTCTCCGCTCACTAACCGGCGTAGGTAAAAGAGATTGCCCGCGCTCGCAAGACCAATCTTCGCCGGAAGCCCGGTGCGCGCCGATTTTACAATTCCAGCGGCGCCTGCACCCCGAGCATCTGGTCGAGGAAGGCGCGCACTTGCTCCACCTCGAGCGGCTTGCAAAGGCAGCCGCAGGCGCCGTGTTCGCGCGCCTTTTCCTCGTCGCCGCGATCGGTCTTGGCCGTCAGCGCGATCACCGGCATATGATGCGCCGCCGCCCGGCAGAGTTCGTAGCCGTGGAGCGCGGGATCGAGATCGACCAGGGCGAGCGCCGCTTCGCGCAAGGCGGCGTGGATCACCGCCATCGCGCCGTAGTCGGAGCCGAGTTGCCGCACCTCGCGACCGGAGGCCGCGGCTGCGGAGCGCACGGCCGCCTCGGCGATGGGATCGGAACTCACGAGCAGAATCAGGGGGGCACTCATTGGGAAAGGGGCGATCGTGTGGCGCAGAAAACCGCCCGCGTTAGCCGCGCGAGTCAATTCTCCGCTTCCCCAACCGATCCACCCTCGCGCAGCATAAAGTGCATGGACGATTCCGCCAAAACTTTCCTCTTCGATCTGCTCAACACGCCCAGCCCCACCGGCTTCGAGCTTCCCGGCCAGCGCAAGTGGGCCGCCTACACGCGGCAGTTCGCCGATCGGGTGGAAAATGACGCCTACGGGACGGCCTGGGCGACGATCGACGGGCGGGCGGAAAACCCCCGCCGCGTGATGCTCGAAGCGCATGCCGACGAGATCGGCTTCATCGTCAAACACATCACCAAGGAAGGCTACCTGCGCGTCGATCGCATCGGCGGCAGCGACACCGCCACGGCCCGCGGTCGTCGCCTCGACATCCTCGGCGCGAAGGGCACCGTCCGCGGCCTCATCGGCAACACCGCGATTCACCTGCGCAAGGACAGCCTCGCCGACGAGAAGGCGCCGAAGATCCACGAACTCTACGTCGATGTCGGCGCATCCAAGGCCGAGGAAGTCGCCGAACTCGGCATCCGCGTCGGCCATCCCGCCGTCTATTCCGACGCCGCCGAGCCGTTCGGCAAAGACCGCATCGTCGGCCGCGCGCTCGATAACCGCATGGGCGGTTTCATCCTCTCCCAAGTCCTCGCCAAGCTCAGCACCCGCCGCGACGCGCTGCGTTCCACCGTCATCGCGGTCAATGCCGTGCAGGAAGAGATCGGCGGCCACGGCGCGAAGATGGTCACGCACCGCTTGCAGCCCGATGTCGCCGTGGTGCTCGACGTCACCCACGCCACCGACACGCCCGGCATCGAGCACGCCGTCCACGGCGAGGTGAAACTCGGCGGCGGCCCGAGCATCACCCACGGCACCAGCAATCACCCGCGCGTCATCGAGCGCCTGCTCGAAGTCGCCGAACGCCTCAAAATTCCCATCCAGCACGAAAGCTCCTCGCGCTACAGCGGCACCGATACCGACGTGATTTTCAACGTCGGTGAGGGCATCCCCTCCGCGCTCATTTCACTGCCGCTGCGCTACATGCACTCCGTGGTGGAAGTCGCGCACTTCGACGACATCAAAAAGGTCATCGACCTGCTCACCGGCTTCGTCGAATCGATCACGGAGACAGACGCGTTCGGCGTCGTGTTGTAGCTCCGACATCAACTTCCCCCCCTATGAACTACCCACCGATCGTTGGTTTTGTTTTCGCGCTCACACTCGTCGTTTCCGCATCCGCGGAAAGTCTCGCGCCTGGCGGGCTGCGTGAGCTCACCGACGTGCCCTACAAGCAAGGCGCGTCGCTCACCGACTACGAGCAGACGCGCTGCAAGCTCGATGTCTATCTGCCTGCTGCGGAGAAAGGCTTCGCCACGCTCGTGTGGTTTCACGGCGGGGGGTTGAAGAATGGTGACAAGAATCAGACGGCGACCGACTCGGTGAAGACGGCGCAAATCGCGCGCAGCCTTGCCGCCGCGGGCATCGCTGTGGTCGCACCGAACTATCGGCTCAGCCCGAAGGTAAACTTTCCCGCCTATGTCGAGGACGCCGCGGCGGCGGTCGCGTGGACGCGCGGGCACATCGCCGAGCACGGCGGCGATCTCGCGCGGGTCTTCGTGGGCGGTCATTCCGCGGGCGGCTACCTCACGCTCATGCTCGTCATGGATCCGCACTTTCTCGCCGATGCCGGCGTGAAGCTCGAGGACCTCGCCGGCTTCATCCCGGTGAGCGGGCAGGTGATGACGCACTACACGATTCTCGATGAGCGCGGGCTGGGGAAGTTCGAGGTCTCCGCCGATGCGGCCGCGCCCGTGCATTTCGCCCGCGCCGCCACGCCGCCCCTCCTCGTGCTCTATGCCGATCACGACATGGCGGCGCGTGCCGAGGAAAACGCCTACTTCGTCGCGCTGATGAAAGCCGCCGGTAACAAGAGCGTGACCGGCCAGCAGATCGCCGACCGCACCCACGGCAGCATCGCCAGCAAGCTCGTGAACGCCGACGACCCGGCGCGCGTCGCGATCCTGAAATTCATCGAAGCAAACAAAGCCGCGCACTGACCGCCGCATGATCATCTACGGCACCGCCCTCCTCGCCGTCTGCCATCTGCTCGGCATCATCCTCGGCGACCTGCTCGGCGCGGCGATCGGCGTGAAGACCAATGTCGGCGGCGTCGGCATCGCCATGCTCCTGCTCATCTGCGCGCGACTCTACTGCCACCGCCGCGGCTGGCTCGGCGAGATTTCGGAGAAGGGAGTGCATTACTGGGGTGCGCTCTACATCCCCGTGGTGGTGGCGATGGCCATGCAGCAGAACGTCGTCGCCGCGCTGCGCGGCGGACCAGTCGCCGTGATCGCCGCGATTGGCAGCGTCGTGCTTTGCGGCTGCTTCATCTCGTTCATCAACCGGATGGAGCCTGAAGATCGCGAAGACTAGCGCGATGTGGCCCATTCTCGAAAAGGCTGCGCGCGATAACGGCCTCGTCGCCGCCTTCGCCATCGTCGGCGTGGTCGTGTGGATCTCCGGCGCGATCTCGCGGCGGCTCACCTTTGGCCGCGTCCACGGCTCGGCCATCGCGATCTTCCTCGGCCTCGCGCTCGCCTATGTCGGTGGGAAAATGTCGGGCGGCTCGAAAGGGCTCGCCGATCTCTCGCTTTTCACCGGCATCGGGCTCATGGGAGGAAACATGCTGCGCGACTTCGCGATCGTGGCCACGGCCTTCGAGGTGCAGGCTACCGAGGCGCGCCGCGCGGGCTGGATCGGCGCCGTCGCGCTGCTGCTCGGCACGGTGCTGCCGTTTATCGTCGGCGTCTGCGTGGCGCGGGCGTTCGGATATTCCGACGCGGTGAGCATGACGACGATTGGCGCGGGCGCGGTCACTTACATCGTCGGCCCGGTCACCGGCGCGGCCATCGGCGCCAGCTCCGATGTGATGGCGCTGAGCATCGCCACGGGCGTGATCAAGGCGATCCTCGTCATGATCGCCACGCCGATGGCCGCGCGCTTCCTGCGGCTGCGCACACCGCGCTCCGCGATGGTCTTCGGCGGACTCGCCGGCACGGTCAGCGGTGTCTCCGCCGGCCTCGCCGCCACCGATCGCCGGCTCGTGCCCTACGGCGCGCTGGTCGCCACCTTTCACACCGGCCTCGGCTGCCTGCTCGGACCGTCGGTGCTTTTCTTCGCGGTGAAATTTTTCGCTTCCTCATGAATCTCTACACG
>JBAVML010000029.1:0-3551 GCA_049690035.1 Chthoniobacteraceae bacterium | reverse complement strand
CCTCGCTCGGCGCGGTCGGCAGCGTCACCTATACCGGCGTGCTCACACCGAGCGGCACGACGTATCGCCTCGGCGGAGGAGGTGGTTCGTTGATTTATTCAAGCACCATCACCGGCGCAGCGAATGGTCTCACCATCACCGGTCCAGGCACCGTCACGCTCACAAACGCAGGCAACTCTTATGGCGGCACGACGACGGTGAACAGCGGCACGCTGACGGTCAGCGGCGCGGGCGTGGTCGGTGCCGGCGCGCTCGCGGTGAATGGCGGCGCGCTCGATTTGGCGGGCACGAACGCGACGGTGGATGCGGTGAGCATCACTGGCGGCGTGATTCAAAACGGCACGCTCAGCGGCACGTCCTACACCGGCAGTGGCGGCACGGTCACAGCGGTGCTCAGCGGAGTTGGCGTAACTTTCACAAACACCGGCGGCGTCACCACGCTGAATGCGACGAACACCTTCAGCGGCGGCACGAACATCACCGGCGGCACGTTGCGCGCGGTCGCGCCGGGCTCGCTGAGCACGGGACTCGTCACCTTGAATGGCGGCAATCTCAGCTTCGCCAACGATGGCAACGGCAACAGCATCGCGCAGAGCGTCAGCTACGGAAACAACGTCGCGGTGAGCGCGAATGCGAACATCGCGGTCGGACAGTTCACGAGTGTCGGAACGACGAACGCGGCGAACAAGACGCTGCAACTCGGCGCGCTTTCCATCGGCGCGCAGACGCTCGGCGTGACGAACAACAACGGCTTCGGTCTGGAGTTCGGCAGCGCGACGTTCACTGGTGCTCCGACCATCAATGTCGGCGTCGCCAGCGTTTCGTCCGCGCTGCCAGGCTTGACGTTGGACTCCATCACGAGCGGCGCCGGAGCACCGGCTGGCGCGGGCGCGACGATTCTCACGGTCACCGGTGTGGCGACCGGCAACGTGTCGTCCGCGCTGCTGCTCAGTGGCAACAACGCTACAACCTTCGGCACGGCTGCGAACCAAATCATCAACATTAACAGCGGCTCGCTCGCTGCAGCGACCGACGAAGCGCTCGGTCAAACGGGAGCCACGGGCAACGTCATTCAGCTCAACACGAATAGCACCGCGCAAGGTTTCCGCGCGATGGGCACCTTCGCCACCGCGCGTCCGTTGAGGTTGAACACAGGATCGAACTCCATCGCCGTGACACAAGGCAACACGCTGACGCTCAACACACCGTTCACGCTCTCTTCTGGCACGAACAACCTCACGAAGAACGACCTCGGCACATTGGAACTCAACGCGAGCAACTCGACCGCGTGGACGACGGGGCAGTTCACCGTCGCGCAGGGCGTCGTGACGATTTCCAACCTCACCGCGCTCGGACAGACCGGTGGCGGGTCGACGATTCAGAATCCTTCTGCTGGCGCCGCCGGCATTGCGGCGGATGGCGGCGCGGCTTTGCAACTCAACGCGGTCGCGCTCGACACGCTCACCATCGCGGAGCCGCTCAATCTCGCTGGCTCCGGCATCAACTCCGGCGGGGCATTGCAAGCCATCGGCGGCACTGCCATCACGAACCGCAGCGTCACGACTTCTGGTGCCATCACGTTCACGGGCGCGACGACGATTGGTGCGAATGCTTTCACCACGCTGAACATCGGCAGCACGCTCGCGGGTGCGCAGGCGCTGACCGTCGGCGGCGCAGGCACGCTCAACTTCACCACCTCGCTGCCTGCCATCGCGAGCCTCACGAAGACCGACAGCGGCACGATGCACCTCACGGCTTCGAGCCTGCTTTTCATCACGCCGTTCACGCTGCAGGGCGGTACGTTCCTCATTGATGGCAATGGTTTGCTCGGCGCTCCGGCGGACCCATTGCCGGGCACTTCGACGGTCGTCAATCCGGGCGTGACCATCACGGTGGACAACACGTTGCTCACCTTGCCGGACCGCCTCGGCGGCAGCAATCGCACGATGAATCTCGCGGGCGGGCAGATTAATTATCTCGGCAGCAACGCAGGCAAATCGAACGAGACCATCGGGCCGCTCACGGTGAACTCCGGGCAGTCCACGCTCACCGTCACCGCGCAGCCCACACGGGAAGCCAATGTGTCGTTCGCGTCGAATCCGGTAGTTCACAACCTCGGCGGCACGATGCTATTTCGCGCGACCAATCTCGGGGCGCTGGCAGGGCCTGGCATCGGGACCATTGCGAGCGACAACAAGAACGCGGGCTTCGTGTTCATCGGCGCTGCGGGCGCTGTGGGCACGGCCAGCAAAGCGATTCTCCCGTGGGCGCTCGCGGACAACAACACGGCGACGGGCGTGGGCACTTCGTTTGCGACGGCGGACACTGGCTTCGATGTCTTGCGAGTGTTGAATCCGACGACCGAGATGGTGACGAACACCTTCACGACGAACACGAATGTTTTGCTGACCAACGCGCAGACCGCAGGCACCGCCGCGGGCCTCAGCATCAACTCGCTGACGATGAACAACGCGGCATCCGGCGTGACGATTCCCGTCGGCTCTAGCCTTCAACTCAGCAGCGGCGGCCTGCTCGCGACGGTGGCGAATGCGGGCATCTCGGGCGGCTACTTCAACTCGGCCACGCTCTCGCGCGAGATGATTGTCCACGCGCTCGGCAGCTTCAGCATCGGCAGTGTGATTGGAAATGGGGTGAGCACTTTCGCCGGCTCTTTCACGAAGTCCGGCGCGGGTAATCTCACGCTCACCGGCCTCAACAACTACCAAGGCACGACCACGGTCAACCAAGGCGCGCTGACGCTCGCGAACGGCAGCGACAACTCGCTCGCGTTCGGCAAGCCGCTCGTCGTGAATTTCCACAGCACGAACATCGGGACGCTCGACCTCGGCGCGCGGAACCAATACATCGGCACGCTCAACAGCGCCGGGCCGGCGGAAGGCGCGGGTGGGAACATCATCGGCTCCGGCACGCTCACGACGACGCTCGGCGGCACGTTCGGCGGGAACATCGGAGGCGCGGTGAGTCTGACCAAGGCGATGACCAACACGCTCACGCTGACCGCGGCGAACTCGACGACGGGCAACGTGCAGGTGCTCGGCGGCACGTTGTCGCTGAAGGATGGTGGCACGTTGCTCGGCAGCACCGGCACGCTCGGCATCAAGGACGCGACGCTCGTCATCGACAACACGGGCTCGAAGGATGTCGCGGACCGCATCAGCGACACGCAAGCCATCGCACTCGATGGTGGCACGATGAGCTTCCTCGGACGCAGCGCCAGCAACTCCAGCGAGACGCTTGGTAGCGTGACGCTGAACTCCGGCCTCAACACCATCGCCGCCGTCACGAGCGGACCGACGGCTGGTGAGATCACGAAGAGCGCCACGCTTACGCTTGCGAGTCTCACGCGCGGCGCGGGTGCGGCGCTGAATGTGAACGACAACGCGGGCGGCAACGCTGCGATGGGTCAGGTCGGCAATAACAGCCGCGTTCTCGTCACCGCGCCGCTCGCGGGCAATCTCGCGCCGGTGAATGGGGTCGTGCCCGGCGCTTACATGAGTGCACAGGCGGACCGTTTTGACCTCGTCGGCTAT
>JBAVML010000028.1:0-9529 GCA_049690035.1 Chthoniobacteraceae bacterium | reverse complement strand
CGGGAAGTCATGGTCCTGGCAGAGGTGATGGCCACGAATTGTGCCGCCGCCCTCGCCTTTGGCGATTCCCAGACCGCCGCCGAGGTGATGGCTCCGCTGCACGTCAAGCCCGAGGTCGAGAATGCCGCCGTGCTCGGCGAGGATCACAAACACTTCGCCCGGTTCGGGGAGAATGACGGCTGCCCACTGCCGCCGCCGGGTGCTCCCGCCGGGATCATCGACCGAGGGGCGACGTGGACGGTCGTCCAGCCGATCGTCTTCGAGGGCAAGCGCATCGGCACGTTCTTCATGGATGTGGACTACGCGGGTCCGCGCGGCGTGCTGCAGCGGCTCTACCTGGGGGTCACGGCCGCCGTGCTCGCGGGGTCGCTCCTGCTCGCCGTGCTCCTGACTCTGCGGCTGCAGGATTTCATCATGCGTCCCATCCGGCTGCTCGCCGGCGCGAGCGAGGCGGTGGCCCGGGATCATGATTATTCGCTGCGGGTGGCTTCCGCGGGAGCGGATGAATTGGGCCAGCTCACCGGGGCGTTCAACCACATGCTCGGGCGCATCCAGACGCAGGATAGCGCGCTGCACGAGGCGCGCGGGCAATTGCAGATCAAGGTGCTGCTGCTCGAAAAGGAGATCGGCGAGCGTCAGCAGGCGGAAGAGGCGGTGCGGGTGGCGGAGCTCAAGTTTCGCGGCCTGGTCGAACAGTTGCCCGCCATCACCTATCACGCCTCGCTCGGCGAGAGCTGCACGTGGTCCTACGTCAGTCCGCAGATTCTCCCGCTGCTGGGCTTTACCCCGGAGGAGTGGCTCGCCTCCGACCGGCTCTGGTTCGAGCACATCCATCCCGAAGACCTCCCCATTCCGCTCGCGGCCGAGACGGTGGCCATTCTGACGGGGAAATTCCTGGCCGAATATCGGATGTTCACGCGCGGGGGTGAGCTGCGCTGGTTTCGAGATCAGGCGCTGCTCGTGCCGGGGACGGAGACCGGGAACTACGCGCTTTACGGCGTGTTGACGGACATCACGGAAGCCAAGGCCGCGGAAACGCACCTCGCGGAGTTGAACAAGCGACTGGTGGATGCATCGCGCCAGGCCGGCATGGCGGAAGTAGCGACCGGCGTGCTGCACAACGTGGGCAACGTGCTCAACAGCGTGAATACCTCCGTCGGGGTCGTGACGGAAAAGCTCCGGCGCTCGAAGGTGCCGAACCTTCCCAAAGCCGCCGCGCTGCTCACCGGGAAAAACGGCAACCTCGCGAAATTCCTCACCGAAGATGCGCAGGGCCAGAAGCTGCCCGGCTACCTCGCCAAGCTGGGAGAGCATTTGGTGGCGGAGAATGCGGTGCTCCTGACGGAGACGGCTCTTCTCGGGCGCAATATCGAGCACATCAAGGAAATCGTGGCCATGCAACAGAGCTACGCCAAGGTCAGCGGCGTCTTCGAAGTCCTGCCCATCGACCACCTCGTGGAGGATGCGCTCGCGATGAACTCCGGCGCCTTCGAGCGCCACGGCGTCGCCGTCGAGCGCCGCTTCAGCCCGGTCGCACCGGCGCGCGTGGACCGGCACAAGGTGCTGCAGATTCTCATCAATCTCCTCCGCAACGCCAAATACGCGCTCGACGATGTGGAGGGCCCGGACAAGCGGATCACAATTTCCATCGGGGAGACAGACGAGCAGGTGCGAGTGGTGATCGCCGACAATGGAGTCGGCATCCCGCCGGAAAATCTCGACCGCATCTTCGGCCACGGCTTCACCACGCGGAAAAGTGGGCACGGCTTCGGCCTCCACAGCGGCGCGAATGCGGCCAAGGAAATGGGCGGCTCGCTCACGGTGGCCAGCGCCGGCCCCGGCTGCGGCGCCACTTTCACCCTCACGCTGCCCGCGGCGCCCACTTCCCATCACGCATGAATGCACCCACCCGAAACGAATTCGCGAATCACCGCATCCTGGTGATCGATGACAATCCGGCGATCCACGAGGATTTCCGCAAAATCCTCGACCCAGGCGACGTGCATCTCGCGGAAGAACTCGAAGCGGACGAAGCGGTGCTCTTCGGCGACGCGCCCAAGACCGCGCAGCAGGCGGACTTTGAAATCGACTCGGCCATGCAAGGGCAGGACGGGCTGAAGATGGTCGAGGCCGCGCTGGCGGAAGGCCGGCCGTATGCGACCGCGTTTGTCGATGTCCGCATGCCTCCGGGCTGGGATGGAGTCGAAACGATTCAGCACCTGTGGAAAGCCGACCCGGAGTTGCAGGTGGTGATCTGCACGGCCTACTCAGATTTTTCGTGGGAGGAAATCACCGGCAAACTCGGCGCGACCGATAAGCTGCTCATCCTCAAGAAACCTTTCGACAACGTGGAGGTGCTCCAGTTTGCCCACGCGCTGACCGAGAAGTGGCTCCTCGGCCGCCGGGCCTGCCTGCGGATGGAGGAACTCGATGCGCTCGTGCGCGAACGCACCGCCTCGCTCCAGGCCGCGAACGAAAAGCTCTCACTCGAAGTGCAGGAGCGCATCCTGATCGAAGCCGCGCTTCGCGTCTCGGAGCACCGCTTTGCCAAGGCCTTCAACGCCAGCCCGATCGCCATGGCCATCGTCTCGCGTGCGGACTTCCGCTTCGTGGACGCCAACGAGAGCTTCTCCAGACTGCTCGGCTGGTCCCGCGAAGCCGTGCTCGCGGACAATCTGGCCACGCTGCCGATGTGGGACGATCTCGGGGTGTTGACCGACTTGCTCGGGCGCATGCGTGGGAATCTCTCCGTCACTGGGGTGGCCTGTGGGATGCGGACGCGGAGCGGAGAATTGCGCGAGGCGAGCGTCATCGCGG
This sequence comes from Chthoniobacteraceae bacterium, assembly GCA_049690035.1. Lineage (GTDB taxonomy): Bacteria > Verrucomicrobiota > Verrucomicrobiia > Chthoniobacterales > Chthoniobacteraceae > Chthoniobacter. The sequence continues at coordinate 6,712 of JBAVML010000028.1, read as the reverse complement.
AGGACTTCGATCTCGATGGCGTGCCGCATGCCCTGCTCCTCATCGAGGATGTGACGGAACGGAAGAAAATGGAGGAGCGCCTGCGGCAATCGCAGAAGATGGAAGCGATCGGCCAGCTCGCCGCCGGGGTGGCGCACGACTTTAACAATATCCTCACCGTGATCCGCGGCCACGTCAGCCTCCAGCTGGCCGGCACGCATCTGCAGGGCTCCCATCGCGCTTCGCTCGCCCAGGTGCTCGCTGCCTCGGAGCGCGCGTCCTCGCTGACCCGCCAGCTCCTCTCCTTCAGCCGCCGCCAGGTGGCCCAGCCCCGCGCGCTCCAGTTGCATCAAGTCATCGAGCAAGTCGCGGACATGCTGCGGCGGCTGCTCGGCGAGCACGTGGCGCTGGAGGTGGCCTGCGCGGCCGATCTCCCGGCCATCATCGGCGATGCGGGGAACGTCGAGCTCGTCCTCATGAACCTCGCCGTGAATGCCCGCGATGCCATGCCGGGCGGAGGCACCCTGCGGATCGAAGCGAGCCCGGTGAATTTCGGCCGGAGCGAATGCGCCGGCTTCCCCGAGCGCCGGCGCGGCCGTTTTATGCGGCTCAGCGTTTCCGACACCGGCTGCGGCATGCCGCCGGAAGTGCTCGCGCGGGTCTTCGAGCCCTTCTTTACCACCAAGGAGGTCGGCAAAGGCACCGGTCTCGGCCTCGCCACGGTCTATGGCATCGCCCGCCAGCACGACGGCTGGATCGAGGTGAAAAGCGAGCCGGGCCTGGGCACCACGTTTGATGTTTTGTTCCCCTGCAGCACCGGCGCGATCGAGGAACCCGCCGCGCCGGAGATCGAGTCGCAGCCCACGATCGGTGGCACGGAAACGATCCTCGCGGCGGAAGACGAGCCGGATCTGCGCGAGCTCGTCCAGGTGGTCCTGGAAAGCGCCGGGTATCGTGTGCTCCTCGCCGCGAGCGGACCGGAAGCGCTCGCGCTTTTCGAGGAACATCGCGGCGAAGTCGATCTCCTGATCACGGACATGATGATGCCGGGCGGGATCACGGGGCGCGACTTGGCGACGCAGTTGCAGGCACGGCAACCGGACCTGCGCGTCGTTTTCACCAGCGGCTACAGCTCCGACCTGATGGGCGAGAGCGCACCGAGCGCGGACGAAATCAATTTTCTGCAAAAGCCCTACGACCCCGACACCCTCCTGCGCGTGGTCCGCACGAGCCTCAGCGCGTGCGCGGTCGGCGCGTGCTGATCTTGCACCCGCGACGCCCGTTGGCGGCGCCGTGGTAAAGCCCAAGAAACTTCGCCATCCCCAGTTTACGCTGGGTCATGACATTTACCTCGAAGCACTGGACCGCCGCCGCGCTGCTCGCCAGCACGGTCCTGCTCCAGGCCGCGCCGCCGGCCAGTCTCGCTCCTTTCCTGGAAAATCACTGCGCGCAGTGTCACGATGCGGAGACGAAGAAGGGCGGGCTGGATCTAGATGCGCTCGCTTTTCAACCGGAGGACGCGAAGAGCTTTGCCGAGTGGGTGAAGGTGCATGACCGCGTGCAGGAGCACGAGATGCCACCGAAGAAAAAGAAGCAGCCGGCAGCGGCGGAGACGGAGGCATTTCTCAAGGCGCTCGCCGAGCCGCTCGCCGCGGCGGATCAAGAACGCGCGGCCAGCGGAGGGCGCGCGACGTGGCGCCGGCTCAATCGCTTCGAATACGAAAACACCCTGCGCGATCTGCTCGACGCGCCGTGGCTCCAGATCAAGGAGATGCTGCCGGAAGACGGCGAGGCGTTTCGCTTCAACAAAGTAGGCGAGGCGCTCGACGTCTCGCACGTGCAGATGGCGCGGTATCTCGGCGCGGCGGATGATGCGTTGCGCGCAGTGCTGGCGCGGCAGCTCGCTAAGCCGGAGAAGAAGGTGACGCGCTACTACGCGCGGCAGGAGCGCGGGATCACGGGGAAGGTGAAGTTTGGGCAGTTCAACAAGAGCCCCGAGCGCGCGACCTTTCCGATCCTCGGCACGGCAGAGGCGGACCTCCCGGCACTCGACGGCACCGGGCCGATGACCGTGGGCAAGGACCAGCCGGAGATCCGCGAACAAGAGGCGATGGGCGTGGTGGCGAGCAGCTACGAGCCGATCGAGATCACCTTCAGCAATTTCAAGGCGCCACTCAGCGGTCGCTACAAGGTGCGCTTCAACGCGTTCTCGTTTTGGGCTGGGCCGGAGAGCGAAGCCAAATGGTGGAAGCCAAGCCGCACGAATCTCTCGACCGGCCGCACGCGCGAGCCGGTGAGCATCTATGCGCAGGCCCCGCCGCGGCAGCTCCGACATCTCGGCGCCTTCGACGTGACGCCCGAGCCGAGCGTGCAGGAGCTCGACGTGTGGCTGCTCGCCGGTGAGACCATCCGCACCGACGCGTCGCGCCTTTTCCGCTCGCGTCCGCCGAACTACCACAACCCGCTTGCGGAAAAGGACGGCCAGCCCGGCGTCGCCTATCGCTGGATGGAAGTGGAAGGCCCGATCATCGACGCATGGCCGACGCGCGGGCAGCGGCTGCTCTTCGGCGATCTGCCGATGAAGAAGACCGCGCAAGGCGTGGAAGCCGTGCCCAAAAACCCGAAGGCGGACGCGGCCCGGTTGCTGCGGCCGTTCTTGGAAAAGGCGTATCGGCAGCCGGTGAAAGACGCGGACGTGCAGCGCTTCGCCGGAGTGATCCAAAAGGCGCTCGCGTCGGGCAGCAACTTTACCGACGCAATGATCGCGGGCTACTCGGCGGTGCTATGTTCGCCGGCGTTTGTCTGCCTGGAGGAAAGGCCCGGCCACCTCCAAGACCAAGCGCTCGCCGCGCGGCTCTCCTATTTCCTCTGGAACTCGACGCCCGACGCCGCGCTCCGCGAAGCCGCCGCTCGCGGCGACCTTCGCGATCCCGCGAAGCTCCGCGCGCAAACCGATCGCCTGCTCGCCGACCCGCGTTCCCGCCGCTTTGTGAATGCCTTCCTCGACTACTGGCTCGACCTGCGCAAAGCCGGCGTCACTTCGCCCGACGCGGGCCTCTACCCGGACTACTACCTCGACGACCTGCTCGTGGAATCCTCGGTCGAGGAAACGCAACGCTTCTTCGCCGAGCTCGTGCGCGGTGATCTCGGCGCGCGCAATCTCGTCGCGTCCGACTTCGCGATGATCAACGAGCGCCTCGCCGCGCATTACGGCTTGCCGACGAATGCGAAAGTCGCCGCTCGGCAAAGCGAAAGCGAACCGAACGGCGATGCGCCAAAGACGCCACCCGTCGAAGGCGTGGCTATCCGCCGTGTGAAGCTGCCACGGGACAGCGTGCGCGGCGGGTTGATGACTCAGGCCAGCGTGCTGAAAGTGACCGCGAACGGCACCACGACCTCGCCCGTGCTGCGCGGCGCGTGGATCATGGAGCGCATCCTCGGCAAACAACCGCCACCACCGCCCGCCTCCGTCCCCGCCATCGAGCCGGACACGCGCGGCGCCACGACGATCCGCGAGCAACTCGAAAAACATCGCTCGCAAGAAAGCTGTGGCGTGTGTCACGCGAAGATCGATCCCGCGGGCTTTGCGCTGGAAAATTTCGACGTCTTCGGCGGCTGGCGCGAACGCTACCGCGCGCTCGGCGACGGCGAGAAACAAGAGGGCTTCGGCAAGAACGGACAGCCCTTCGCCTTCCACCTCGGCCCGCCCGTCGATCCCAGCGGCGCGCTCCCAGACGGGCGAAAATTTGACGACATTCGCAGTCTGAAAAAACTCCTGCTCGCCGATGAACGCCAACTCGCGCGCAACCTCGCGCGGCAGCTCGTGGTCTTCGCCACCGGCGCGCCCGTGCGCTTCGGCGACCGCGCCGAGCTGGAACAGATCCTCGATCGCGCCCAGCCGAAATACGGCGTGCGTTCGCTCATTCACGAAATCGTCCAGAGCAGTCTCTTCCAAACGAAGTGACGGACGATTGAGAAATGCAAAGTGAGAACTGCAAAGTGCAAAATGGGGAGCGGCGGCGGCTCGCTGATTCGGATGCGCTGGAAGAACGGCTGCTCGATTTTGCGGCGCGGATTGGGAAGGCCGTCGATGCGTTGCCGGACTCGCGACTCGGTCGTCACGTGGCGGGACAGCTCGTGCGCTGCGGAACCTCGCCTGCTCCAAACTACGGCGAAGCCTGCGCTGCCGAGAGCCGTGCCGATTTCATTCTCAAACTGGGCATTGTGCTCAAAGAACTCCGCGAAACGCGCATCTGGCTTCGCCTTTCGGTGAAATCAAACCTCCTCGCCCTAAAGAAGCTGGACCTGCTTATCGACGAAGCGAACCAGCTCATGAACATCATCGGCAAATCCATCGTCACCGCCAAAGCCAACACCCCGCGCCGCACCCGCTGAACAATGTCCAATTTTCATTTTTCACTTCTCAATTTTCAATCCCTCCACCCATGAGCTTCGTCTCCACCCAAAACGCCGTCTCCCGCCGCACTTTTCTCCGCGCTTCCGGCGTCGCGCTCGCGCTGCCTCTGCTCGACGCGATGATGCCCGCGTTCTCCCGCGCGGCCGCCGCAGCGCCAAAGCCGCGACGCATGCTCGGCGTCTGCAACAACCTCGGCCTGTTGCCTGATCACTTCTTTCCCACCGCGACCGGTCGCGACTATGCGCTCTCGCCCTATCTCGAAGTGCTCGCCGAGCACCGCAACGACTTCACCGTCTTCAGCGGCGTGTCGCATCCCGACGTGGACGGCGGCCACCCGGCGGACAACTGCTTCCTCACCGCCGCGCCGCATCCCGGCAGCGGCGGCTTCCGCAACACCATCTCGCTCGATCAGTTCGCCGCGCAGCAGATCGGCCACCTCACGCGCTTCCCCACGCTGACGCTCGGCGTGAATGTGTCGCAGGGCTCGCGCAGCCTGTCGTGGACGGGCGGCGGCGTGCTCATTCCGTGTGAAGACAAGGCGTCGGAGGTTTTCAAGAAACTCTTCCTGCAAGGCAACGCGGCGGAAGTGAACGCACAGGTGCGCCGGCTGGAGCTCGGCCGCAGCATCATGGACGCCGTCGCAGATCAGACGCGCAGCCTGCAGCGCGATCTCGGCGCGCGCGACCGCGAGCGGCTCGACCAGTATTTCACCGGCGTGCGCGATTTGGAGAAGCGCATGGAGGCATCCAAGGAGTGGGAGCGCAAACCGAAGCCCGTGGTGAAAACCGCGCCGCCGAAAGAAGTGACCGACCCGCGCGAATACATGGAAAAAGCGCGGCTGATGTACGACATGGCGCGCCTGGCTTTCGAGACGGACTCCACCCGCTGCATCACGCTGATGCTCGACAGCGTGAACTCGCCCGTGCTCGACATCCCCGGCGCCGAGATCACCGACGGCTACCACAGCCTTTCGCACCACGGAAAGAGTGCCGCGAAACTCGGCCAGCTCGAATCGATCGACCGCGAGCATATGAAGCTGCTCGGCCAGCTCTTCGCCGGCTTGAAGTCCACCCGCGAAGGCGGCGAAACCCTGCTCGACCGCGCGATGATTCTCTACGGCTCGAACCTCGGCAACGCCAACACCCACGTGACCACAAACCTGCCGGTGCTCTTCGCCGGCGGCAGATTCAAGCACGGCCAGCACCTCGCCTTCGATACCGAACGCAATTACCCGCTCCCGAATCTCTTCGTCTCCATGCTCCAGCGCATGGGCCTCGAGATCGACAAGTTTGCCTCCAGCACCGGCACGATGCGCGGGCTGGAAATAAGCTGACCGCTCCCTGACGCGGAGGGCCGAGAACCTGGACGCTCAGCGCAACCGCGGCAGCAGATCGCCTCGGCCAGCAGATGACAGCGCCGGACGCTCCGGCTCAGGCCAGCGTGAGGTACTTAAAATTGAAATTCACCTGATCGAGGTCGCCGGAGCCGGAGCCGGCGCCGGCGGTGAAGCTCTGGCCGTTGGCTTTGATCGTGCCGAGGCGCTCGGCGACGATGCCGAAATGTTCGCCGAAAACCGTGCTGCCCACTGCGGTCCCGAGCGAGACGCTCCCGATCTTGGCGATCTTGCCGGGAAGGTTCGGCGTGATGAGCGCGTCGTTGCGCCCAAAACCGTTGAACGTGCTATCCACCGCGCCGGCGGCGATGTCGCTCGCGCTCCACGTACCGAGCACCTCGACGGAGCCGATCGACGCGTCGCCGTTCACCGGCGCGGGCCGGTGGGAAGAGGGCGTGTTCTGGTCGGCCTTTGCATCCCAGCCGGCGAGAATCCTCGTGTTCGTGACGTTGCCCTTGATCACCACTTTGCCGATCGCCGTCGTCGCCTCCCGCTCAAAGGTGAAAAAGTCAACGCCGCCGCCGGTGATGAAGACGGGGCTGCTCAGCGAGGCGCCCGTGACGTTGCCCGTAATGGTCAGGCTATTGATCGCCTCGTTCGCGCGGATACCGCCGCTGGCGATGCCCGACCCCGAGCTGACCGAGCCGCCCACGGTCATCGTCCCGATGGTGCCGAGGGTCCACACGCTGCCGCTGCGCTCGCCCGTATTGCCCACCATGGAGCCGCCGATCTCCAGCTTGCCGATGAAGAAATTCGTCGAGGCAGGCCCATTGATGATCCCGGACGCTCCGGCGATGCCGCCCTGCAGATTGCGGCCGATCTTGAGGCTCGCCATCGAGCCAAAGGAGAGGATCGAGCCGCTCAGGCCGCCGTCCGCACCGGCGACATCCACGCCGATGGAAACCGCACCCACGTCCCAGAAG
>JBAVML010000027.1:0-17601 GCA_049690035.1 Chthoniobacteraceae bacterium | reverse complement strand
GGATCTTTCGACGCGCCTGCACGGAGGCCGTGAAATGACGATGTCCGTGCGGTCGAGCGCGCTGGTTGCCGGTCTGATTTTTGCGTTCGAGTCGTTGCGAAGCCTCCACGCCGGGCTGCCACCGGCGATGCTGGAAAAGCTGGACCAGCCCGCTCTCGATGTGCTGGAGACGAGCGTAACGGTCCTCTCTTCCTCGCGCATGCCTCTCCCCAAGGGTGGTTCGGTGGAACAAAGTGCGTTCGAGGCAGACTTCGATTTCACGCGGCGCATCAGCCTGCGCGGCCCTTGGTATCTTGCGCTCGGCCTCAGCTACGAAACGTTTGCGTTCGGCCGCACCGCGGGTGGACTTCCCGACCGCCTGCAAGGCATCGCTGGCATCGTGGCGCTGCAATACGTCGTCCAGGATCACGTCGCCGCAACGCTGGAACTGCGACCGGGCGTTTATTCGAGCGGCCGCATCAGCAGCGAGGCGCTGGATGTGCCCGTGCTGGCCTACGCGCCGATCCCGCTGCGCTCGAATCTCTTTCTCCTGCTGGGCGCGCGAGTCTCCGGTCTTCAGACACCGCCCGTGGCGCCGATCGGCGGACTGATCTGGCTGATCCGCGACGACCTTCGTCTCGAGGCGATCTTTCCCCAGTCGCACCTCGTTTATTCGCCGAACGATCGCTGGGAGTATTTGCTCGAGGCGGAGATCGCGGGGGATGGTTTCCGCGTGGATCGCGATCCGGCGCTCCCGGCGCGGCAGCGCGGCGCCGCGGTCGAGTATTCGGAGTATCGCGCCGGTGCCGGGATTAACTTCACGCCGAGGCGCGGGACGACGATCGGACTCGATGCTGGTTACGTCTTCGAACGCTCGCTCGATTTCTTCCGCGCGCGAACCGATCTGCGCAGCGGCGGCAGCGTCTTTCTCCGGCTGCAAGGATCGGTCGAGTTTTAGCTCGTGGACGCCCGGCACTTCGATCTCGACGGCGCCTGGCCGGTCGGCGCGCTGGGGCTGCCGACCGTGGACTTGCGGGACGCTGGACCGGAGTTGCGCTTTTGCACCACCCGCCGCTGCATCGATCGTTATCGGGAAAAGTGCGCGCAATCCGCCGCGCGGTTTGTGCTCTTTGGCTCGGGCGATTTTCATCACCTCACGGCGGTGCATCTCACGCTCATCCGCGAGCCGGTGGTGCTCATCTCGTTCGACAATCACCCGGACTGGGATCGACGGCCGCCCCGCTGGCAGTGTGGCGCGTGGGTCAATCGCGCGCTCGAATTGGACACGGTGCGCGAGGTGCACCTCTGGGGTTGTACGAGCGCAGATGTCCGGTGGCCTGGGCGATGGTTCGCGAGCCCCGGAGCGCTTCGCAGCGGGCGTTTGAATGCACACCTCCAAAGCCCTGCGGATGCGTCCGCGTGGTGCGCCGCGTTTGTTGAGTTCGCCGATCGCCTCGCCGGACGGGCGATCTATGTGACGGTGGATCTCGACTGCCTCGCGCCGTCGCTGATGAGCACGAACTGGGACGCCGGAACGCTCGAGCTGAGCAGCCTTGTCTTCGCCTTGAACGCGCTGCACCCCCGCACGCGAATTGTCGGCGCCGATTTGTGCGGCGGATGGTCGGAGGAAATTTACGCGCGTCCACTGCAGAGATTCGCGGCCCGGCTCGATCACCCGAAGCTGACCCTGCCGCCGCGCGAGGAAATCGCCGCGCGAAACTTGCGCGTGCTCGGCGAGGTCTGGCCGGCGCTAACTGGCCAGCACCAGACCGACGCCCATCGTGACCAGCACGATGCTCAGCACGAGGCGCGGCGTTAGCTTCTCCCCGAGAAAGACCGCGGCGCCGATCGCGATGACGACGGCATTCAAACTCTGAAATGGAAACAGATAGCTGAGGGGCCGCTCGGCAAGCAGGCCGAGCCAGAGAAAGAAGGAAGTCGCAATGCCGACGCAGCCGCCGAGAAAGCGGATGGCGAAGCGCGGGCTGCGATGCCCCGCGGTGGTCGTCAGATCCATCGCGGCCTTGAACAGCAGTTCGCCGACGATGTAGGCGACCTGCGAGATGATCGCGACGAGGAGAATCGAGTGTGCGCTCAATGTGCCTCCTCGATGTGCGCGAGCGGCTTGGCGATGCAGGTAATGCCTGCGAGCACGAAGGCGATGCCCAGCCAGCGTTGCAGATTGATTTCTTCGCCGAGGAACACCCAGCAGCAGATCGGCACGGTGATATGCACCACGTTCGAGTGGATGAAGGCGATGCTGAGCGGCATCCGCCGCAAGGCGGCAAGCCACCCGACCATGCTGATGAGCCCGGCGACGATCCCCGCCCAGACCCACAGCGAGAACATCCACGCGAATCGATCGCCGCGCGCCGCGCTTTGATCGGCGCCGATTTTCAGCGCCAGCTCCGAGACGGTGACGAAGGCCGCGCTCAGATAAACCTGGACGACCGGAGTCAGTCTGCGTGCCGCGGGCGTCAGGCCTGCAACTCGTGGCTGTTCGGAAAGCGCGTCAGCAGCTGGTCGCCGCTGATCGGGCCCATTGCCCGGGCGAGGCGCAGGTAGAGGGGATTGATCCATGGTGAGGTATGCCGCACGTAGAGATCGAGCGGGACGAGGGAGAAGCGCAGGTGCAGCTTGGGTTCGTAGCTGAGTGGGGTGCTGTAGTATTCGCGCAGGCGGTGATCGATCGCCCACTGCAAGACATCGCGAAAGGTGAGGAAGTAGAGATGGAGATCGTGGGCGACGGCGTAGTCGAGGCCGAGATAGTCGTCATACAAGACGCCGTCGTGAACGAAGCAAAGATTGAAGGCGACTAGCCGACCCTCCTGGCGCCAGAGGAAGAAGCGGGCGCGGTCCGACAACCCGGCGGCGACGGCGGCGAAGTAGTCGCGAGTGAGCCTTTCGAAGCGAACCTCGGAGCGCGCATAAACCTGCGCATAGAGCCCGAAGATTTCATCGATGACCGCGGGCGATGGCTCGCTCGAAATCTCCAATTGCACCGAGCCGCGGGCGGCGCTGTCGCGAAATTTTCGTCGCAGGTTCTTGCGCGTCGGCTTGCTCAGGGTCTCGAGATAGGCGTCGAAACTGGCGAAGCTGATCGGCAGGCGCACGCCGGGATAACTCGGCACGCGCGCAAAACGACGGGTCTCCGCAAAGTCTCCGCGGGCGTGGGCAGGAAACTCCTTGAAGGTAATCAGGTGGACGCCGCGCTGCCGGGCGAAAAGCTCCGCGCCCTCCCGCAGCGCCTGTACCGCGCGAACTCCAGCCAGCCAGTGGGCCTCGCCCGCGAGACAGCCAATCATCAGCATTCGCGGACGCAGGAAATTTGGCCAGCGATTGCGCAACGCGCGAACGAGCCGGCCGAGGCTGGCCGGCACTCCCAATACCAGATCCTGTCGAACGATGAATGCCGGCTGGAGTTCGAGCGGTTCGTCCTTGTCGTCAGTGACGTATAGGCATGCGTGCTCCACGTCGGCGACGAGCGTTTCCTCCACCACGCGGAGATAGCGGTGATCTTTCCAGTGAGTGCCGAAAAAGCGGGCCTGCGTCGCCGCGGGAAGATCGTCGATCGAACCGAAGACCCTGACTCGACCACCGCGGACTTGAGCCGTGAAGATCGGCTCCCGGGCCGCGACCGAAGGCGCGGGATTCACACGCGGGCGAGCGTCGGGGCGCGCAGATCGCGCGGTACTTCGTTCTGAAAATACTCCAGCACTCCGCTCAGATCGGTGATCGGCCGACACGCGACTTTGCGCGCCGTGAGATCGCGAAGCAGGCTGTCCTTGGCAAAAACGACGTCGGCCACCAGTGCCGGGCAGAGATCGGAACGACCGTCGCCGACGTAGATGCTCGGTTGCGCAGGGCGCGCGAGGAGATGCAGCCGCTTGCAGTGTGCGCAGGCGGGATGGTCGGGATTGCTGTGCGGGAAGTGCGGGATCACCCGGTCGCCGGTGAACGTCAGTTCGTTCGCAAAAATCGGCACGTCGGCGATCCCATGCTGGGCGAAAACCTCCGCGATAATGACGCTGAAACTGTCGCTGACGACCATGTGCTCGATCCCGCGCTGGCGCAGCAACGCGAGGAGCGGAAGGAACGCCGGATCCAGTTTCACGGCGCGGAGATGTTCGCGCAGTTCGCTCCACGTCACGCGCAGCGAGCGGACCTGGCCATCGAGGCAGTCGCGCGTGCTCAGGCGACCGGCCTGCCATTCGCGCTCCAATTCCTCCCAATGCCGATCGGCGGCAAACCGTTCGATGATCGAGTCCAGTACGTCGAACGTGGAGATGGTGTTGTCGAAGTCGAAATAGACCACACTCGATCGATCGTGGTGATCTGCCCGTGTGCTGCTCATGCGATTTCCCGCGCTGCAGATTCCGCGACCACCCGCTCGCAAAAAGTCGCGATGTGTTCGGCGACCCTCTCGCGCTCCTGGTCGGCGGTGATCACGTGATAAGAATTCTGGATAAGCACGAGTTCCTTCGTGGGTGAAGCAACGCGCTGGTAGATGAATTCGGAGTTGCGCGGGCTGGTGATGTCGTCCTCGACAGCCTGCTGGATCTGGACCGGCGTGGTGATCGCGGAGAGCCGGTCGACGCAGTGCCGGATCAGCTTCCGCATCTCGCAGAAGAGCGTGACGGGATAGTACGGGTAACCGTTGCGCGCGAAGTCGCCGTCGTCGCCGAGCTTGGCCTGACCGTAGCTGGCATCGATGCGCCTGCGGACGCCCTCGTTCTTGATCCCGTAGGGCGGCTCCTCCTTGAAATAGAAGAATTGCCGCAGTGGCGTGGCGTAGGCCAGTGGCAGCAGCCGGTGCGTCCACGGCACATTCCAGCCGTCGTAGAAAAGCGTCGGCGAAAGACACGCCACGCCGGCAATCTCTGGCCCAAGGACATCCGCCAGGAGCAGCGCGAGCAGCGCGCCGGCGGAGAGCCCGCCCACGAAGATCGGTGCGTCCACGCCGACGCGCTCGCGCAGTTTGCGAAAAGCCGTGCGCATCGACTCGAAGCACTGGTCCCAACGGGTCGCCTTGAGGACCGCGAGCGGCGCACCGTGGTTGGCAAGGCGCGGGCAATTCACCGTGAACCCCCGCCGATGCAAATGGCGCGCGACGAAGCTCATCTCGTAGGGCGTGCCGGTGAGCCCGTGGATGAGCATGATCACCGGGCCTTCGCGACCCTGAAGGAAAACCTCGTCCTCCACGCCGGGGGAGTTATCGGCTCCAGCGGGAGTGCGGAGGGCAAAATGAATGGGCATGAAAGGGCGCAGTGGAAAGACCGCGGGCTGTGCACCTAGCTGTCGCCACGCGGACTGCAAGCGGATTGCGTGGATCGAGGGAATTGTGACGATTTTGTCAGAATTCATTTATCGACGTGCACGCTGGCGGATTTCTGCGAGCAATGCCGCTCTCCCCGCCCATCGCACAGATGGCCGGCTGGGTTTTCCACTATTCATGTCACTTTCTTCGCCTCTCCTGAGCACCCCCGTTGACCTCGAAACCGAACTGCTCAGCAAGGAGGCGCGTGTCTGCTCACACGGTGACACGGTGCACTACGCGGAGGATCCCAAGTTCTTTGAGCGCTGCGAAGGGAGCTACCTCTACGATCTGCACGGTCGCGAGTACCTCGATCTGCAGATGTGGTATTCGGCGGTGAATCTCGGCTACGCGAACCCTCGAGTTTCCAATGCGCTCAAGGCACAGATCGACCGGTTGCCGCAGCTCGCCTGTCAGTATTTGCATCGGGAAAAAATCGAACTGGCCGAGATGATCGTGGACAGCGTGCAGCGGGGCTTCGGGATGAAGGGCCGCGTGCATTTCAATGTCGGCGGGTCGCAGGCGGTGGAGGACGCGTTGAAGCTCGTGCGCCGCCACACCGGCCGGCAGCGCATGCTCGCCTTCGAGGGCGGCTACCACGGTCGCACGCTCGGCGCGACCGCGATCACTTCCTCCTACCGTTATCGTGAGGCGTTCGGGAGTTTCTCCGATCGCGCCGAGTTCGTTTCTTATCCCTACACCTTCCGCTCGCCATTCCGCGGAAATCCGGGCGCGTGTGAGGACTGGGCGATCGCGCAGTTCGAGCAAAAATTTGCGCACGAATACACCGGCGCGTGGAATCCGAAGACGGGCAAGACGGAGTTTGGCGCGTTCTTTATCGAAGCTGTCCAGGGCACCGGCGGCTATGTGATCCCTCCGAAAGGTTACTTCCGCCGGCTGGAAAAAATCTGCCGCGATCATGGCATCCTCATCGTGGACGATGAAATTCAGATGGGCTTCTACCGCACGGGGAAAATGTGGGCGCTGGAGCATTTCGACGTGCAGCCGGACATCATTGTTTTCGGCAAGGCGCTGACCAACGGCATGAACCCGCTCTCGGGCATCTGGGCGCGCGAGGAACTGATTCATCCCGGCGTTTTTCCTCCTGGCTCGACGCACTCGACTTTTTCCTCGAACAGCCTCGGCACCGCGTGCGGACTCGAGGTTTGCCGCATCTTTGCCGAAGGCGACTACGAGCGATCGGTGGCCGAGAAAGGCGCCTATTTCCTCGGCTTGCTCCGCAAACTCAAGGCGCGCCACCGCGAGATCGGCGACGTGGACGGTCTCGGTCTCGCCCTGCGCATGGAGATGTGCGAGAGCGACGGCGTGACCCCGAACCGCGCGCTCGCGGATCGGATGTTCCAGATCGGACTCGCAGGAGAACTTTCCGCCCATGGCAAGCCGATCGGCGCCGTGCTCGACATCGGCGGTTACTTCAAAAACGTGGTCACACTCGCTCCGTCCCTGGAGATCACGCACGCGGAGATGGATCTCGCCGCCGATCTCCTCGAACAACTCATCGTCCAGGCGAAGGCCGTCCTCGCGACCACCAGCGAGTTGATCGAAGCCGCCGACGAATCATCCGACCTTTCCAAGCTCGAGTCCGCCGCTCTCTCATGAATACCGCTCCTTCCGAAGGCATCGAACGTCGAAACGAAATCACCCGCGCGGTGCGCCGTTGCAACCCCGCCGCGATCGAAGCGGCGCTGCGCTTCCAGGAGACCCGAAGCCCCGCGGATGTAGAGCCCGTCATTCACGGATTGATCGCCCGGGAAATGCCGGACGAGAACGCCGTTGACCTCTCCACCGTCGCGGGCACGACGCGTTTGATCGAGGATCTCGGTCTCGATTCGCTCGGCCTCATGGAGATCGTCATGGCCGCCGAAGAAGTCTTCGGCATTAGCATCGACAATCAGGAACTGCGGAGCATCTCGACGCTCGACGAATTGAATCACTTCGTCGGCGCCAAGCTCGCGGAGGCAAAGTAGCGCGCGGGCGCGCAGCGACGAAGCTCTGATCGCTCCGATGCATCGCGTCGTCGTCACGGGTCTCGGGTTCGTCACCAGCATCGGGAACAGCCGCGCCGAAGTGCTGAGCAGCCTGCGGGAGGTCCGGACTGGCGTGGAAGTTTTTGCGCCGCTGTTTGAGTTCGACTGCCCGGTGCAGCTCGCGGGCACGGTGAAGGGTTTCGAGTTTCCGACTCCTGATCCGTTCGATTGGATCCTGACCGACCACGTGGCGCTCAAGCGCGCGGAACTGCGCACGATGACGCCGAATGCCGTTTTCGCCTGCGTCGCCGCAAAGGAGGCCATCGCCGACGCGGGCCTCGAACCGGCGCAGGTCTCCCATCGCGATACGGGCTTCTACTGCGCCTCCGCAGGTTCGCCCTGGTTGACGCACGAAGGGCTCGCGACCGTCCTCAAGCGCGGAGTGAGCCGCGCCACCCCGCCAAGTGTAATCGCCTCGATGCCGAACTCGCTGCACCTCAACCTCACCTCCCACCTGCGCATCAAGGGCGCATCGCTCAGCTTTTCCAGCGCGTGCGCTTCTTCGGCTCACGCCCTGGGTTCGGCCTTCGATCTCATTCGCAGCGGACGCCAGAAGACGATGATCGTCGCCGGCGCCGAAGACTGTCATCCTTACAATGTCCTGCCTTTTGCGGCGCTGCGCGCGCTGAGCGTCCAGACCGATCCGACTCTTTCGCCGTGCGCCTTCGACGTGCAGCGCGACGGCTTCGTCGTCACCGGTGGCAGCGTCGTCCTGATCCTCGAGGAACGCACCCAGGCCGAGGCGCGCGGCGCGCAGATCTACGCCGAGATGGCGGGGTGGGGGCAGGCGACCGACGGCTACGATGTCGTCGCCCCTGATCCTTCTGGAGACGGCCTCGCCGCAGCGATGCGCTCGGCGATGAGCGACGCCCATCTCGCGCCGGCCGCGATCGACTATCTCAATGCCCACGCCACCTCGACGCTGGCCGGTGATCTCGCCGAAGTCGCCGCGCTCAAACAAGTCTTCGCCGATGGAGACGGGCCGTGGATCAGCAGCACCAAAAGTCTGACGGGTCACGGTTTGTCGTTGGCGGGCGCAATGGAGGCCGCTTTCTGCTGCCTGGCGCTCGATGATGAGTTCGTGCCCGTCTCCGCCCACATTCGCGAGCTCGATCCGGCGTGCGGCGGCCTGAAGATCGCGACTGCGAAAGTGGAGGCGCAGCCGCAGCATGCCATGAGCAATTCCAGTGGTTTCGGTGGGGCCAATGTGGCGTTGATCTTTTCCAAGCCGGAAGCCCCCGCGGGCCCGTAGCCGCATTGCGCGAGGCGATTAGCGGGAGAATTCCCGGCGCGGAGACACGATTGCGGATGCAGTTCTGCCCAAAGGTTCTGCGGCTGGAAGCGCTTTTCTGAGTGCCCCACCATCGGTAGAGCGCCGCGGGCATCCATCCGAAAACTACATGAACCCCAACCACCTCCCACTCGCGATCGCGGTCTGTATCGCAACGCTCGGAGCGCCCGGCCACACCTTCGGCGCCGACAAGCCAGCTAAGTCCGCAGGCTTAAAATTCCGCGTCCAGCAACTGCACGTGGACAATAACGAAGGCTGCGCGATCGCGGATTTCAACAAGGACGGAAAACTCGACATCAGCGCGGGCGAGTTCTGGTATCCCGGCCCGGATTTCAAAGAGCAGAAGCCGCTGCGGAAACTGAGCGTTCAACCGCCCGACTACCTGACCAACAATGGCGAACACGCATGGGATGTGAACGGCGATGGCTGGCCGGACATCATCAGCAGCTCATTCCTGGATACCGAGATCTGCTGGTATGAAAACCCAAAGGCCGATGGCCTGGCCAAGGGCGAGCAATGGAAGAAACACGTGCTCATCGACACGATGCTCAAGGAGAATGAGTGGACGGATTTCCGCGATCTCGACGGCGACGGAGTGCCGGAGCTTGTGGTGAATTCATGGAAAGAGACCAACGCCGCGCTGGTCTATAAACTCGGCAAGAGCGAGTCGGGCGAACCGATCATGAAGCCGTGGATGATCCACGAAGGCGGTCCCGGCGTAAACGGCCACGGCATCGGATTCGGCGACCTGAATGGCGACGGACTGGACGACATCATCTTCGGCAACGGCTGGTATGAGCGGCCGAAGCAGGATGCGGCGACCAAGCCGTGGATCCTGCATAACGACTGGAATTTTCCCCACGCGAGCTGCCCGATGCTCGTGGTCGATCTCAACGGCGACGGGCGCAATGACATGATCTGGGGCCATGGCCACAATTTCGGCCTCTACTGGGAAGAACGCCGCGACGACAACAAGGATGGCAGCACGAATTGGCGGCATCACCTCATCGATGACCGCTTCTCGCAGCCGCACTTCCTCGCGTGGGAAGATATCGATAACGACGGGCAGCCGGAACTCATCACCGGTCGCCGCGTGAAGGCGCACAGCGGCAATGATCCCGGCGATGCCGAGCCCGGCGTGATCTTCTATTTCAAGTGGAACAAGGAGCAACAGAAGTTTGCGAAGTTTCCCATCGCCGAAAACGGTCCCGGCATTGGATTGCAAATCCGTGTCGTGGATCTCGATGGCAATGGTTGGAAGGACATCGTGTGCGCCGGCAAAAGCGGCACGCACATTCTTTGGAATCTAGGGAAATAGTCCCGTGCTTTTCGTCTCACTCATCCCGGCGCGGGTGAACAAGATTGGGAAATGCCCGCTTCTGCAGAGCCGTCGCCGCTTCGGCGCAGTTCATCAATCTGCTCAACGCGTCGCGCGGGAGGCAACATGGACGATCTCACCTCTGCGCTCGCGAGCTCTGCGAGATCGAGGTGCGCAAACTCGCGGAGTGATAGCGCGCCCATTTCCCCCCATCGAATGAAGATCCTCGCCGCACTGCTCGCCTTCGCCTTCACGCTCACCGCCGCGTTTGCGGAGCATGAAGGCAAAATCCAAATCCTGCTCCTCGGCGACAGCACGGCGGAGGCGAAGATACCGAAGCTGCTCGCGCCACAGGAGCCGCAGCTCGAGGACTTAATCAGCCAGCTCCTCGCGGCCGAAGGCCTGCCGCCGACGCACGTGATCAATCTCGGCCTGAGTGGCGAATACATTCGCCGACTCATCGACTCCGGCCGCTACGACAAGGAAGTGCCGAAGCTGCCGGGGCTCGATTACATCTTAATCCGCTACGGCCTGAACGATCAGGCGAAGCGAGAAGGATTCGCGGAAAACTTCGGTGGCGACTTCTCCGAGCTGCTGGCGAAGCTGCGCCACGATCATCCGCACGCGGTGCTCATTCCGACGACGGTGATTCCGTTCAAGGACGAAACGATTTCCGCGCAGATCAATGCCCTCATCCGCCAGGTCGCCGCGAAGGAAAAGCTCGCGCTCTTCGACCTCTACCCACGCTACGCGGCGGAGCTGAAGAATGGCGCGAACATGCTGAACTACCGCCGCCTTCCGCTCGAGAAGGTGCCGGGGAAACTGCGCGAGTTTGCGCAGCCGTTCGTGCTCCCCGAACTCAAGTCCGTGGTCGTGCTCGATAATCGTCTCGATGCGCATTTCGGCGAACTGCCGGGCTGGTTCAGCGATCGGCATCCGAACCTCGCGGGCTATCACGTCATCGCCGACGAGACGGCGAAATATCTCGCGCCGCTGCTCCGCGCGCTGCCGCCGCGCGTGCGCGTTGCGGCGGGCCGCTACGACATCAAGGAAGTGCGCGATGCCGCCACGCTCGAGACGCGCGTGATCGAAGACTGGCACCCTTGGGCGAGGGACGCAGCGGTGCGGCAGAAGCTCGTCGAGATCACCGTCTGCGAATGGTGGCCGGGGCAGAAGGTGCGGCTGCCGGTGACCTTGCTCGCGCCGGCGACGGGCGGGCCGTGCCAGAATGTGATCGTGGGCAATGCGGGCATGGACTTGAAGGCGGCGGCGCCGGCGGGTGCGATGCTGCGTTTGCTGAAAGAAAATGGAGTCGGCCTCGCGCTGATCGGCATGACGACGGTCGATGCGATGCCGCCACTCGGCTTGCTCGATGTGGGGATGAAGGAACACTTTCTGAAAACAAAGGACGCACGCTTTACCCCGGCGTGGATCTGGGGCCTGAGCGATATGCGCGCGCTCACGGCGGCGATCGCGGAGAAGGAGATCTTTCAGCCGGTGAAGGTGATCGCCACCGGTGGCTCGAAGCGCGGTGTGGCGACGGCGGCGGCGGGCATCGCCGACGATCGATTCACGGCGATCATGCCGGTGGTCGCGCCGATCATCGATCCGCCGGGCGGTCCGTATGTGGAAGGCTTGCAGCGAGCCGAGATCGTGAAGGCGAATGAGCATTTCCTAGCCGATCTCGCGGCAGGGAAAATCACCACCGCGCCTACGACCGCAGTCGAGCCGCTCATCGCTCGCGACAAGATTCGCGCGGCGGAGCGCATCACCGTCGCGGAAGCGCGCGGCGCGGGCTGGACTGATGACGACATGAGAGCGGCGAGCTCGCTTACGTGGGAAGTGTGTCGGACAACGAACTACCTGCCCGCGCTGAAGAAACGCGGTGTCGAGATCTTCTACAACCAAGGCTCGAACGACAACGTGAGCCCCGGCCTGCGCGAACTTGGGCGCCGCTTTCCCGAGCTGCCGATCTACGTCGTGCCGGGCGGGCAGCACGGCGGCGCGAAGACCGCGGGCTTTTTGAAGCAAGTCGGTTCGCTGCCGGAGGTGGATGAAAACCTCCTCGCGTTTGCGCAGCATCATTTCATCAACGCGCGCCCGCTGGTGGCGACGCCAAGAGTGACAACGCGGTGGGATGCGGCCGCGCATTGCCTCAAGGTTGCGGTCACTATTCCGGACAAGGCGGAGCCGCAGAAGAATGACGTTTGGTGGTCGGTGAACCGGCACGCGGATTACACTTTCGCGATGGAATTCGACGCGTGGGAATCCGCGCCGCTCCGGCAGACCGGGCCGGCGACATTTGCGGGTGAAGTGAACTTGCCGAACCAACCCGAGACGATCGATCTTCTCACCGTGCATCAACACACCGCCAACGGCTCGACGCTCACGCTTTCGAGTCCGCTGCTGCGGATCGAACCCCGATGACGCCCCGCGCCTTCTCGAACCTCTCGGTTATCCTGCTCGTCTGCGCGGCGAGTGGGCTGAATGCGGCGGCGCCGTCAGCCGAGCAGATCGATTTTTTTGAGAAGCAGGTGCGTCCGGTGCTCGTGGAGCGCTGCTACGAGTGCCACAGCGCGGAGAAGAAAACGAAGGGCGGGCTCGCCCTCGACACGCGCGACGCGGTCTTAAAAGGAGGCGACACCGGCCCGGCGCTGGTCGCGGGCGAACCGGAAAAGAGCCTGCTCATCGAGGCGGTGCGCTACGGCAATCACGACCTGCAAATGCCGCCAAAAAAGCGGCTGTCCGATCCCGAAGTGAAGGCGCTGGAGACGTGGGTGAAAATGGGCGCACCGGATCCGCGCGAGGCGGTGGTAGCCAAACGCGGGCGGACCATCGATGTGAACGAAGGACGCAAGTTTTGGAGCTTCAGCCCACTCGCCCGCGTCGAGCCGCCGAAGTTCGAGAACACATCGTTGCCGATCGACGCGTTCCTTTTCGCGAAGCTGAAAGAGAAGGGCCTCGCGCCCGCGCCGCCGGCCGACAAGCGCACGCTGATTCGCCGCGCGACCTTCGATCTCATCGGCCTGCCGCCGACACCAGAGGAGTTGGACGCCTTCCTCGCCGACACGTCGCCTGAGGCTTACGATCACCTGCTGGAGAAGCTGCTCGCGTCGCCGCATTACGGCGAGCGCTGGGGCCGGCACTGGCTCGACGTCGCGCGCTACGCGGACTCGAACGGCATGGACGAGAACATCGCGTTCGGCAACGCGTGGCGGTATCGCGACTACGTGGTGCGCGCGTTCAATGAGGACAAGCCGTTCGATCAGTTCATCGTCGAGCAAATCGCCGGCGATCTCCTGCCGAACAACGATGAGGCGCGGACCGGCACGGGCTTTCTCGCGCTCGGCGCGCGGGTGCTCGCCGAGCCCGATATTCAGAAGCTGGAAATGGACATCATCGACGAGCAGATCGACACGATCGGCAAAGCATTCATGGGCATGACGCTCGGCTGCGTGCGCTGTCACGACCACAAGTTCGATCCCATCGCGCAGGAGGATTACTACGCGATGGCGGCGATCTTCCGCAGCACCACGAGCCTCGCGAAGGAGAAGATGGGCGCGATCAAGTTTGCCTACGCGCACTCGCTCGCCACGCCAGAGCAGCTCGCGGAGAAAAAGAAGTACGACGAAGCGGTGAAGGCGAAGAAGGCCGAGGTCGCGAAGTTCGTCGCCGAGGCGAGGAACGCGGTGAAAGCTACGGTGCAGCCGCGCGTGGCGGACTATCTCTTGGCGGCGGCGAGCCTTTCAGCGACGCCGACGCTCGCGGAGGCGGCGACGGCGGCGAAGGCCGACCAACTCGATGCGGACATCGTGCTGAGCTGCCGGCAGTATCTCGAGCTGCATCCGGATCATCCGGTCTTCGCGGCGTGGCGCGAATTCGTGCAGACCGGACATGCCGAGAGGGTGCGAGATTTCTACCGGCCGGTTTTTTCGGAGGCGCTTGAAAGCAAGGCAGGACCAGCCTTCGCAGCGCTCGCGGAAGTGAAGGGATTCCTCGCCCTGCCGGCGAAAGATGCTGATGTGCTCGACGCTGAAACGCTGGTGAAGATCGCGGACATGAACAAGGCGGTGACCGAGTTCGAGGCCCAGGCTCCCGACCTCCCGGCGCTGATGAGCGTGGCCGATGGCAAGGTCGTGAAGGAACTCCCGATCCACCTGCGCGGCAGCTATCTCACGCTCGGCAAGCCCGTGGAGCGCGGCTTTCCCGAGGTGATGCGCACGAGCTTCGCCAAACCGATTCTGCCCGCGAAACACAGCGGCCGGCTCGAACTCGCGCGCTGGATCGCGAGCAGCGAACATCCGCTCACTGCGCGGGTGATCGTGAACCGCGTATGGCGCTGGCACTTCGGGCAGGGCATCGTGAGCAGCACGGATAACTTCGGCACGCTCGGCGCAAAGCCATCCCATCCCGAACTGCTCGATTGGCTGGCTCGCACGTTTATCGAGAGCGGCTGGTCGATCAAAGACCTGCACCGGCTGATCATGAAATCGGCTGCGTATCGGCAGGCGAGCGGCGTGAACTTCTCTACATCGGACAAGGCCGATCCGCGCCTCGTCGATCCCGAGAACCGCCTGCTCTGGCGGGCGAATATTCAGCGGCTCGAAGCTGAGGAAATCCGCGACGCGATGCTGGCCACGAGCGGCTGGCTCAGTGCGGAGATCGGCGGCAAAACCATCCCGCTGCACGATCGCGAGTTTGTCTTCAATCACACCAGCAAGGACGCGACGACTTATGAAAGCTCCCGCCGCGCGCTCTATCTGCCGATCATTCGCAATCACCTCTACGACATGCTCGAGCAGTTCGACTACCCCGACCCGACGATGCCGGCCGGGAGCCGGAACAGCACGGTCATCGCACCGCAGGCGCTGATCATGATGAATGCGCCCGTGGTGATGGAAAGCAGCACCCGCCTCGCGAAGCAGCTCGCTGCAATCCCCGGTGACGAACAGCGAGTGCAGCGCGCCTATCAGCTTCTCTACGGTCGCCCTCCGCGCGATCGCGAATCCGCGGACGCGCTCGCCTTCCTCCACGAACTCGGCGCGTCGGAAAAGCCGGAGCGCGCGTGGGCGCTGCTCTGTCAGGCGCTCTACGCCGCTAACGAGTTTATCTATCTGAGGTAGTCGCCATGAATTTCCAGCCACTCACTCGTCGGACGATGTTGCAGCGCAGCGCAGCGGGCTTTGGCTACCTCGCATTACAGGCCATGCTTGGTCGGGAGAAGGCGCAGGCGGTGGTCGATAATCCGCTCGCGCCGAAGGCGACACATTTTCCGTCCAAGGCCAAACGCGTCGT
This sequence comes from Chthoniobacteraceae bacterium, assembly GCA_049690035.1. Lineage (GTDB taxonomy): Bacteria > Verrucomicrobiota > Verrucomicrobiia > Chthoniobacterales > Chthoniobacteraceae > Chthoniobacter. Next base: position 2,356 of record JBAVML010000027.1, on the reverse strand, counting down.
CTTCATTTTCATGAAAGGCGGGCCGAGTCACGTGGACACCTTCGACCCGAAGCCACTGCTCCAGCGCGATCACGGCAAGCCGTATCCGTTCAAACAGCCGCGCGTGCAATTTGCCGAGACGGGCAAGCTGCTGAAGTCGCCGTGGAGTTTCAAACAATACGGCCAGAGCGGTCTGCCGGTGAGCGAGCTTTTCCCGAATGTGGCGCAGCATGTGGACGACCTCTGCATCGTGCGCTCGTTGCACGGCACCAACCCCGCGCACGGCGGTGCGTGTCTCAAGCTGCACACCGGCAGCGACACGCAGGTGCGGCCGAGCATGGGTTCGTGGATGCTTTACGGGCTCGGGACGGAAAACGAAAACCTGCCCGGCTTCGTCACGATTTGTCCCACGCTCGCGCATGGCGGCGTGAATAACTGGGGCGCCGCGTTTCTCCCCGCCTACTGCCAGGGCACGCCGATCGGCAATGCAAGCATCCCGTCCGACAAGGCGCTGGTGCGGCACATTCGCAATGAGCTGATCAGCGGCGACCTGCAGCGGAAGCAGCTCGATTTCCTCGCCAAGGTGAACCGCGAACATCTTGAACTCTCCGGGCCCGACCAGGCGCTGGAGGGGCGCATCAATTCCTTCGAACTCGCCTATCGCATGCAAAGCGCGATGCCTGAGGCGCAGGACGTGAACGGCGAATCCGAGGCGACGAGACAGCTTTACGGGATGGATCAGCCGGTGACGCAGAACTTCGGCCGGCAGTGCCTCATGGCGCGGCGGTTCCTCGAGCGCGGCGTCCGCTTCGTGCAGGTGACGCACAGCGACGGCGAGGTGCAGTGGGACCAGCACAGCAGTCTTTTCAAAGGTCACACCAAGAACGCGGCCGAGGTCGACAAGCCAATCGCCGGCTTCCTCACCGACCTAAAATCTCGCGGCCTCCTAGACGACACGCTGGTCATCTGGGGTGGTGAATTCGGCCGCACGCCGACGGCGCAAGGTGGTGACGGGCGGGATCATAATCCGCATGGATTCACCATGTGGCTCGCCGGTGGAGGCGTGAAGCCAGGCATCGCCTATGGAGCGACGGACGACTACGGCTACTTCGCGCAGGAGGATAAGGTGCATATCCACGATTTCCACGCGACGATCCTGCATCTGCTCGGGCTGAATCACGAAAAACTTACCTATCGCTACGCTGGGCGCGACTTTCGCCTGACCGATGTGGAAGGTCACGTGGTGAAGGAGCTGTTCGCGTGAGTTTCGGGAAAGCTTGGAAAGCTGCGTGGGTTCATTTTCCCTCGGTGCTTCTCATCGGAAGTTCACTAATTAGCTAGTGTTCGCTTCATCCCCCATGAAATTACCCATTTCTGTTTTGCTTCGAGTTGCTTGCTACTTAGCGATCATGTCGTCGTCAATCGGTGCGGCGGAGCCGAGTCTTACCTCGAAGACGACTTACACCAAAGCCTATGGCGAGACTAAGAATCCAGTAGCGGTTGATCCGGGGAAAGATTTGCCACGTTACCCGGCTGTAGAGCCGAAGGATGCGATAGCGACCTGGAAGGTAAAAAAGGGATTCAAGCTGCAACTCGCGGCCAATGAGCCGCAAGTCCGCGATCCGATTGCGATTTGCTTCGATGAGAGCGGGCGGATGTTTGTTTGCGAGATGATCGATTACTCCGAGATGCGCGACGTGACGCCGCACCTCGGCCGCATCTCGATGCTGGAGGACAAGGACGGCGACGGCTACTACGAGACGAGCACGGTCTTCGCCGACAACCTCCCTTGGCCGACTGCGCTGGTCTGGGCGAATGGCGGGCTCTATGTCGGCGCGACGCCGGATATCTGGCGCTTTGAAGATCACGATGGTGACGGCCGCGCCGAGGTGCGCGAGAAGGTGTTCACCGGCTTTGGCACGGGACTGAAGCTGCTCAATGTGCAAGGCCTGCTGAATAGCTTTCAGTGGGGTCAGGATAACCTCATTCACGTACTCGCCGGTGGCGGAAATCGCGGCGCGATCACGTGCGTCAAGCGGCCTGAATTGCCGGCGCAGGAACTCGGCGGGCGTGACTTCTGGTTTGATCCGCGCACACTCGACTTCGGCCTCGACACCGGCGGTGCGCAGTATGGCATGAGCTTCGATAACTATGGGCGCAAGTTTGGCTGCTCGAACTCCGATCACCTCCAGACTTGGATATACGAAGACAGATTCGCCGGGCGAAATCCGTTCTTTGCCATGCCGCCATCGCGCCAGAGCATCGCGGTGGATGGTGGCGCGGCGGAAGTTTTCCGGCTAAGTCCCGACGAGCCGTGGCGGATCATTCGAACGCGTTGGCGCATCGCGGGCGTGGTCAAGGGAATGGTAGAGGGTGG
>JBAVML010000026.1:0-5718 GCA_049690035.1 Chthoniobacteraceae bacterium | reverse complement strand
GAAAAAAGCCGACGATCCCAAGTCGAAAGACTTCGCGATCGAAGTGACCGGCACCGTCGGCAACGCCGATGAAATCCAAGCCGGAATCAAGCCTGCCGATTGGAACGAATACAAGATCGTCGCCAAGGGCGGACACCTGCAGCATTTTATCAACGGCAAGCAGACCGTGGACGTGACCGACGAAACGCCGGTCGGCGCCAAGTCCGGCATTCTCGCACTGCAACTCCACAAAGGCCCAACGGGCATGACGGTGCAGTTCAAGGACATGGTCCTGAAGACGGAATAGCGGTCGGGCCGCGGAGGGCGCTACCGAAACGATCTACCGACTTAAACGCCGGAATATCGATGGCGGCGTAGGGCGATGATCCCGAGACAGGCCATCGCATAAAAAGCGGTACCGGGCTCTGGAACGCCTGAAACGGTGGATCGCTGGTAGGAAAACGCTCCACCGCTGGTGCTGCCTACACCCCAAAAGGTGAATTTGAGATCTAGATAGATGTCCTCGGTGATCAGGTGCACAACGGCATTCTTGCCCACGATACCGGGGATATTTGGCGGACCACCAGCCCAAGTTTCCCAATCCGTATAGTCAAGTGAAGCGAAGTCCGCGGTGGTTCCAAACGCCCACTCCGTGTCAGCAGGGCTGAATGCATTAAGAAAACTCGCCTCCGTCTTGATATTAAACAAGCCGCGGGTGAAACCACGCGTTAACCAGACGTTGTCGGTGAGGCGGTCCTGATTGGCGGCCAGGGTTTCATCCGAGAATGCCGCTTTGGAAAAGCTAATTGAAGGACCATTCCAGACAATGGCCGCTTGCGACTGCAAGGTGCATTGGACCGACAGAAAGGCGACAAGAATTAGGTGGTTAAGGGCAGTCATAGTACGTTTCTTTGCTAGCTGGCGCGGAGAAGAGAAGCGGAGAGTAGGTCCGGCCAGCCGGATTACCTCTCACGACAGACGACCCGCTGACGCCTCACCGCAGCGAAGCCGAGGCAGACCAAACCCATGATTGCAGCGGTGGGTTCGGGGATTGCGGTGATCTTCAGAATCATCCCCCCGGCGCCATTGGCCGGGGTGTTAGTAACCAGTGCGTAGAGTTCACCATCCGCGTCCTCCCCGAATCCATGCACTGTCAAGCCATTGGGAAGGTAGGTGGTACTAAACTGAGGAAGTTGGAATTCGTTGATGATCCCGGTATCCAGGTCTGCGTAGAATAAGCGTCCATCAGCCCGCGGCGGCAGGTTGTGGAGTGCCAGGTCACCGAATACATATTTGCCGTAAAGGTCCGGGATCGCGGTCCCGCGATAGACAAACCCGCCGGTGATGGAGATGCCATCGCCATGGTCATATTCCAATATCCCTAGCGTACCTGTGATGGGATCGATCAATCCCGCGGGACTTCCGGGGCTGCGAACCCCGACCGTTCCAGCGGTTCCTAATGCGGTGGTCGTGCGATTGAAAAGAAAATCTCCTTCCTTGACTGCCCAGCCATAGTTACCCCCAAGCACGATCCGATCTATCTCCTCGACCGTATTCTGTCCCACATCTGCCGCGATCAATTGGCCGTTGAGGCGGTCAAATGCGAATCGATAAGGATTGCGAAGTCCCAGAGCATAGATTTCCGGCACCTGTCCAGGACCTTGGAATGGATTGGTAGTCGGGATACGATACTGGCCATTGCCGCTGACGGGATTCGAACTGGAGCCATTAAGGGTCGGGTTGATTGGATCTATGCGCAGCATTTTTCCGAGCGGCGTGCTCAAATTCTGCGCATTGCCGCCGGGTTCGATGTGGCTCGCCCCGACGTCATTGGCGTTTCCTCCATCACCCAAGCCCAGATACATATATCCATCCGGTCCAAAGGCGATCGTTCCGCCATTGTGGTTGGTCGCATTCTTTGCAAAAGAGATGACCTCGCGACGAGTCGAGGGATCAATGACATTGGGATCAGTAAGACTCATCTTATATTCATTAACGACGTTCCGATAAGTCTGCGTCGCATTGTTTGGCGCGGCATAAGTCGCTCCCGTTCCCAGCGGCTGACTGTTATAGGTATAGACCGTGTGATAGCCCACGCTTTGCGGATCGTTGAAGCCAGGGTGGAAAGCGATGCCTAGTAGGCCTCGTTCGTCGTTGGCGCTCGCAGGGTTGAGCGAATTGGAAATCAAGCTGGAGATGTCGAGTGCGGGAGTAGGAAGCAAGCTGCCGTTTTGCAAGATGAGCACCTGACCTTTCTGCTCAAGAATGAAGAGCCGGCTCGCGTCGCCAGGAGCGGCGACGGCATAATCCGGCGCCCCCAAGCCCGTGGCAATGGTTTGCAGGCCGATCGCGATCGAGCCGGGTTGGATCGGTGGAAGCACGTCCTGTTGGGCATGAACTGTCGCCGAAAGAACGAAAACAGTGGCTAAGATGGAGGCGGGTTGGGAATACTTTGAAGTTTTCATCGGGGGTATGCGGTGAGCTTTGGAGCAACGCGATGCAGACCCGTTGCTTTGCGCGATCTTTGCCGGGGCGGAGAGGGAGAAACAGGTGAGAATTGTAACAGAACAGTTACCTTTCCAAATTACGGCTCGTGCGAGGCACCGACCAGGCCCGCCTAGTGACCCGCACACCGTCCATCCGCGAGCGACATGCCCACTGATCCTCGTGAACGCGATTCCTCCTGCGACCGACAGTTCGGCAAGCGTTTCGTGCCGACCCGCAGCAACGTCTCTCAGCGGTCCGAATCCGTTTCCCTTTTCCTCCCGGAATGGATGCCCGACACTCGGTGCCATGCCGCATCGTGAATGTCTGCCGCCGTTCGAGGAACGTTCCCCGCTCCCTGGGGCGGTGTCCGTAGGGAATTGGAGAGCGCCGGCAACGCCTCATTTGTACTTTCGAGGGAACTCGAAAGCATCCCCGGAATTCGCACGCCCGCGATCATCCAAGAAACCCGCGAAGCCCTCGCGCAAGCCGGCTCAAAGCGTATCCACGCTTCCTCATGACGCACTCGACCACTGCCCTCGCAGCAGCTGAAGCCAAGCCGTGGCATTGCCTCAAGCCGGACGAAGTGCTGACTCAACTCGATTGCACAGCTGCCGGGCTCTCTGCAGATGAAGCCGCGAAGCGCCTTGCCAAGCAAGGGCCAAATGAGCTGCGTGAGGCCGCGCCGATCAGCCCTTGGGCGATTTTTTTTGGACAGTTTAAGGATCTCATCGTTTGGATTCTCATCGTGGCTGGCACCGTAAGCGGCGTGCTCGGCGAGGTGGTCGATGCCATCGCCATCCTCGCCATCGTCATGCTGAATGCGATCATTGGTTTCTATCAGGAATTCAGTGCGGAGAAATCCATCGCGGCGTTGAAGAAGATGACCGCACCGCTGGCGAAGGTCTGGCGGGACGGCGCGGTCGCGACCGTTCCGGCCTCGGAAATCGTGACGGGCGATGTGCTCGACCTTGAGGCCGGCGATCTCGTGGCGGCGGACGCGCGACTGATCGAAGCTGCTTCCTTCAAGTGCGTCGAATCCCCGCTCACCGGCGAGTCGGACACCGTGGAAAAGCACGCGATCACGCTCGCCCGCACCGACGTGCCGCTCGCCGAGCGGGAGAACATGATCTTCATGGGCACGAGTATCGCGGCCGGCAACGCCCGCGCGGTAGTGGTTACGACGGCAATGGACACGGAGATCGGCCGCATCGCGGCGCTCATCCGCCAGGCCGGCGCGGACGAAGGCACGCCGCTCCAGCAGCGGCTGGAAACATTCGGCAGGATCCTCGTGTGGGCCTCGCTCGGCATTGTTGCCGTGCTCTTCGTGCTCGGATTGATGCGGGGGACACCGCCTTTGGAGTTGTTCATGACTTCGGTGAGCCTTGCAGTTGCAGCCGTGCCGGAGGGGTTGCCGGCGGTCGTCACCATCGCGCTCGCGCTCGGGGTACTGCGGATGTCGCGCCGGCGCGCGCTGGTGCGCCGGCTGCCTTCGGTCGAGACGCTTGGCTCGACCAACGTCATCTGCACCGACAAGACCGGAACGCTCACCGTCGGCGAGATGACGGTGAGCGCGTTTTATGTTGCCGGCCAGACGTTCGAGGTCACGGGTGAAGGCTACGCGCCGAGCGGTGAAGTGCGCTTCGAAGGCAAAGCCTCGGATGCCCGCCATGCCGCGCCGTTGCTGGAATTGGCGAGCGTCCTCATCGGCTGCAACAACGCGCATCTCGTGCTCGAGGACAGCACCTGGAAAGTCATCGGCGATCCCACCGAGGGCGCGATGCTTTCCGCCGGACACAAGGCCGGCGGCTGCAAGGAGCAACTCGAACGCGACCTGCCGACGCATCACGAGATTCCCTTCGACTCCGATCGCAAGCGCCACAGCGTCGTGCGCCTGCTACCCGACGGCCGCCTACGCGCTTTTGTCAATGGCGCGCCGGATCTGCTGCTCGCACGCTGCTCCCGCATTCTCACCGAAACCGGTATCCGCGTGATGACCGAACACGACCGGGCCACGATCGCCGCGGAAAACACCACGCTCGCTGCGCAGGCCCTGCGCGTGCTGGGCTCGGCGTATCGTGACGTCGATTCCGCTTCGCCCGAGACACTCACGGCGGAAGACGTGGAGCGCGACCTTGTCTTCATCGGTCTCACCGGCATGTACGACCCGCCGCGATCCGAGGTAAAGGACGCCGTTGCGAAATGCCGCGCCGCCGGCATCCGCGTGGTGATGATCACCGGCGACCATCCGCACACCGCGATGGCCATCGCCCGCGCACTCGGCATCGCCACCGGTGGCGACGCCGCACTCTCCGGCACGGAGCTCGATACGATCACCGATGAGCAGCTCCGTCTGCGCGCGCCGCGCACCGCCGTCTATGCCCGCGTCACCGCGGAGCACAAGCTGCGCATCATCCGCGCCTGGCAGGCGAACGGCGCCGTGGTCGCGATGACTGGCGATGGGGTAAACGACGCGCCGGCGATCAAGGGCGCGGACATCGGCATCGCGATGGGCGGCAGCGGCACCGAGGTCACGAAGCAGGCGGCGGACATGATCATCACGGACGATAATTTCGCCTCGATCGTTGCCGCCGTCGAAGAAGGTCGTGGAATTTACGACAACATCCGCAAGACGCTGCAATACCTGCTCGCCGGCAACACTGGCGAACTGCTGCTGATGACCGTCTGCGTCATCATCGGCCTGCCAGCGCCGCTTCTGCCGATCCATCTGCTCTGGATCAATCTCGTCACCGATGGCCTCCCTGCACTCTGCCTCGCCACCGACCCGATCGACGCCGACGTGATGAAGCAACGCCCGCGCGCCCGGCACGAGCGCATCACCAACAGCGGCTTCCTCCCCGCGCTGTTCCTTACCGGCATCCTCACCGCCGGCGTCTCCTTTGCGGTCTATTTCTACGCCTTGAAATCCGAAACCCCGGAACTCGCACGCACGCAAACTTTCGCCGCGCTCGTCTTCGCCGAACTGCTCCGCGCCTTCGGAGCCCGCAGTGAGAGCCGCCCCATCTGGCGGATGAACTTTTTCTCGAATTTCAATTTAGTCGCCGTCGTCGCCGTGTCCTTCGCCATCCAGGTCTGGAGCCAGCACAATGCGTGGCTCGCGAGGTTCCTCAAGACCTCGCCGCTATCCTTCGGCGACTGCCTGATGATCCTCGTGATCTCGACTGTGCCGCTCCTCGTCCTCGAAGCCCGGAAAGTTTTCTTCCGGCCACCCGCGGGCTCGGAGTCCTTCAGCTG
>JBAVML010000025.1:0-25003 GCA_049690035.1 Chthoniobacteraceae bacterium | reverse complement strand
GGTTTAAGCTACGCCATCCGGGATGCCAACTCAGACCGGCCCAAGTTTGTCACCTGCTGCAGCCAAGTCTTCGACGCGGAAGGGTCGGGCTTGGAATTTGTCGCCTACGACACTGACGAAATTCAGGTCGAGCGCGACAATCCGTTTCTCAGCCGCAACCAAATGCGCCGCGTGATGGCGCGCAGTCTCGCGCTTTACCAACGCCAGCACGCCGGCCGCTCACCGGCGCGAGTGGTGATTCATAAATCGACAGAATTCAAAGATGACGAAATCGAAGGATGCTTCGACGCATGGCGCGCTGCCTCCGGGCTCGAACTGATTCAAGTGCAGCAGGACAGCGGGTGGCGCGGAGTACTTCTCGATCAGCCGAGGCAAGGTAGCGGGGATCGGAAAGGGACGTCGGCAGCATACCCTTGTGAGCGCGGCTCCTTTGTCCCTCTCGACGGTCTCAACGTGCTTCTCTGGACGCAGGGCAACGCGCCTTCGGCAGCCCTTGATGGTCGTGCGTACTACAAGGAGGGGAAAGGCATCCCCGCGCCGCTCCTCCTCAAGCGGTTTGCCGGTCACGGAGCATGGGACCAAGCGTGCCAGGACGTTCTCGGGCTCTCCAAAATGAATTGGAACAACGACTATCTCTACGATCGTCTTCCCGTGACGATGGCTTACGCCCAAGTCCTCGCTCAAGTGATCAAGCGGATGCCGAGCGTGCTTCCCCAGCCGTATCAGTTCCGGCTGTTCATGTAGGAGAATTTGCGCAGGCACCGAGCCATTTGATCGCTTGCCAGTGTATTTGGCGAAAACATGTGCGGCCGCCAACTCGGTTGGGCATGCGCCGGGTCACGACATCGAAGTGGCGCACTTTATTGGCGAGTCCCAGACTCTAATGTCGGGATAGATTTAGCCGCCGCTAACAAGTGCAGAAACCAATTGGCAGTGCAGAAACCAATTGGCAGTGCAGAAACCAATTGGTCAGTGCAAAAACCAATTGGATTCCGACAGCGCGTGATGTTCATGACAAATTAAGTCGAATACTCCCATGAGGGAGTCACGCAGGGAAAAAACCGGTCGGGGAACGCAATCTGACAAATTAAGTCGATCGCTCTAGCACAGGTAGCACAATTTACCGAAATCGCGAACTAATTAAGTCGCATTTTTACGATGTAACCCGTTTACTAAAAGCGTTTTCCAATCATCGCGGTCGAGTCCGCTCTGAGGAGATTGTCGGGTGGAACCGGAAAGATTTACAGATTGTATGTGCCGCACATCGACGCATCGCCATGGGCAAGAAACCTCAAAATGAATTCCGAACCTGGTGTGGTTCGCCATGACGGAGACTTGGCGGACTTCTCGTGGCCGCAGTGGCGAACAAAGTGACCTACAACAAAGCAAACACCATTCCCGAAGAAAATCTCGAACAAGCCAAAGTGGAGAAGCGCGAACGTCCGGTCACGGCCATGCTGCCAAGGGATGGAAGCCGCGATCGGTTTCATCACGTTGGCGCCGCGGCCCGTGTCCATCGCGACGAACCTTTGCATACTTCAAACGCGACTTCTGCCCGCAACAGCCTGCGGCGTGGAACGTCCGCAAAAAGTAGCGTTTTGGCGGTTCCTCGGCCAAGGGTACAAACTCCTCGCTGCGCCAAACCAGCCACTTCGGCGCCAGCAAACCCCGTGGACTTTTCGGTATCGATTAGCAAACGATGACTTGGATTCCGACGAAAACGCAGGGCGCCGTTCCTCAAGTTCGATCGAACATGCCGACCTACCGGTCTATGTCAGCGCACGTTGAGCGCACAGCTCAATCCGGATACAACCCGTCGGGCGTTTCGAGTCCAGGGAAACCGGAGCCTCGTCGTGTGCCTTACGCGACATATATGAAAAAGGAACCCATTCAGCAGCTAATCTCCTCCTATGCGACAAAGAGCACGAGCCAGTGCCTCCTCTATAAACTTTTTGGTCTCTGCCTTTCTCAAGAAATAGGTTATGCGTGCATTCGTTATCAATTGTCCTCGGCTACACAGAACAGAAGACTCCCTGCAATCCGTGACACATTGATCCAAACGTCTCAAGGCAAAGTCCAATTGGGATTCACAATTGTCATTCAAAAATTTTCGGATTAGCAAATGCCGCTTATTATCCACTAAATTGTACGCGATACCGCACCGTGATAAGAGGCGACGCCGAGTTACCCGCCGAAGCGGGGGCGCTTCCCTTTTCAAATCCACCAAAGCTCGCTTAACCCTCTGGATGAGCCTTTCATCATCCGCTGGCGTTCGCCGTTTCTTCCGCCGCCTATTCGTTACCGAAACTATGGGCATGTGCTCCTTTAACCACGTTTGGTCATTTTTAAGGAGCCACCTGTAAGTCGCCGATTCCAACCGTGGAAGGGATCCTTTCACATGAAGGGCGAGCCGCGCACACCAGACCTCACGATAGTTTTCGAGCTTACGTTGGTAACTAACAGTCGTTCCGGCTTTTGGTCGGTACGGCGCCACGCGCCATTTGACCGGCTTTAGTCCAAAGGATAATGCAATCAGAGTGACCGTATTGCGGTCGAGATGTGTTCGGCGACCTAGCTCACGCGCACTCGTTATCGCTTTGTCTTTCCACAGCGCCGTTAATTGTTCGCGAAATATCGGACCTGGCTCAATAATTGAACATTTCTTTATGACCCGCCCGTTTTGGTCTGTATAGCGGAGGTAACGCATGGAGCAACTCGGACAGCAGAATTCGCCTATGAAGCCGCGATTTGCCCGCCAATGCGACATGCTCGTGATAACGAACTTTGCATCCTGCTCACAGAAAGCATTTCGACATGCCCAAGGGCCTGAACCAAATGGCTTGGTTTCGGCGAACGCCCTTTCCGGTTTCGATGTAAGAAACTCCTTGGCTGATGATCCGAGTACGTCCAGCGAAACAAGGAAGCGTGTGGTGGGGGGAAACTTTGAACGTGACATCCTAACCTCCTGACCAGTGAATCCCAAGGAGTGCAAAACGTTTTTGCTATATCGATCCGCAATTGCCCTCCCGAGCTCACGCAGATTCGGGGTTCCGTCCTTTCGATTAAAACCTGCTTCCCGCAAAAGAGACGCAAATCGTTCTTCGGAACTTGCAATGGGGACAGACAGAGTGGGATTACAAAGCATCCAATTCGCCCCGGAAGCCACTCTTAAAAGGAGCGAATCGTCTTCTCGCGAGAAGTCTACCCGGCGAAGCGCCTTCTTCGGAAAGCAGGTGGCCGGGACGTAGGAGTGCCCATTCGGTGCATTCCAGCACTGAACGGGACTATCCTCCAAGAAGACTTGGTGTATAGGGCATACCTCGATTCCAGGAACCTGATACAACCTATTCCAGTATGGGCAGTCATACAGCTTCATTTGCTCGTCTTGGCAAAGAGGACAATATACAAAATACGGTTTGGTTCGGGTTCCGAAGGCGTTTCTGATCGTGTTGCGCGTTTCGACCCCTTCGCCGCCACGACGAACCGCGGTATTCGCCCAATGCCCGGTGGCTCTTGATTGAATGACCGTCAATATCGGCATAACCGAATGCCGCTCGATAAGGTGTTGCGAGGTATATCGTGCCCCCGGATGAAGATGGGTAATGATCCGATCCACGCCCCAAGGGATTAAGACATGAGCAGGTTCGTCTGTACGTCCGAAGACGAGAGGGCCGATGTCACGCACGGGGACGCCAGCCCTCGCCCCCATTCGAGCAATGATACTATAGATGCTTTCCTCAGGGAGGGGATCGAGAAACCGAATCATAATTTGTGTAATCTGAATGCATCCGCTTATGGAATTGATATATTCACAACGGAGACGACCTGTTGCGCATCGTTGCAACAGGCTCTGGGAACCATAGTTTGGAACCCGAATATTTTCTGACCAGAATCCCCGCGCGCAAGATCGTTTCCGCGGGTGGAGCATCCGTTACCCCTGCCAGTCGGAGGTCGTTCACACAGACATGCCCCATTCTGTGTTGATTTAAGCTGCAATTATTGATCGGTTCATTTTCTCGTTATCATCAATATCAAGAGTCACTTTACCAGTAGGACGGATTGGGCGGCTCTCGTCGAACGGACGGAAGTGGTTGTTTAATCTAAGAAGAGCTTCAGTAAGTGCATCCCTCAGAATTCCAAGTGAAAAAACTTGCGGCCGCAGTCCCGTCCGACGAACCAATTCCCACGACTTCGGTAAATGAGATTCACGGAAAAATGACCTCTCAGCCCACAGTAGCCGGCGAAGAGCGAAGCTCTCGTGCGTATCGATAATGGCGTCCAATATCGCTCGGGTTCTCGGAAGCTTTCTAAGGTGTTTCTCCAGATACGCCACGCTCGCGAGACTTCTCGCCACCCTTGCGACAGTTATGCGAATGGGCTTACCCGGTATTATTTGAATTTCATTAGCGGCACTTGGGACCCGTGCGGCGAGTTCGGCGTCCCTGCCTTGCCAATCTGCTCGGAGTTGCCCCTTCGTACGAAACCGAGGTCGCGATGGTCGCGAATCCAAGAGCCATGCTTTATCGGATCGGTAGAGGGCTGCGTATAGCGAAGGGCGTAAGCGGCGAAGTTCGGTGACAGTTTGATGTGGATGCGCTAGTCGGAGAAGTTCCCAAGCCGTTCGTTTACTCTCCTTCACGTCTTGCTTTGTTTCACGACCCAGAGTTAGTTTCCTCGGTGCCTGGCTTGTGCGCACCGCGAACCGAGGGAATTCCAAACCTAGCTTCAACGCCCACCTCCTAGCTGTCAAAGATTGCACCCCGAGACGGCGCGCAATGGCTCGTAAACTGATTTCCCGGCACAACCAAAGTTTGTGAAGCTCTTCTCGCCAGATGTGACCGTAATCTAGGATAGAGTGTCTGTCGTCACGCTCGTCTTCCAGACGATATTTGAAGCCGCAACATTGGCAGCAGTGCTCCAATACGGTGAGAGAGCGCCAAATTGTAGCCCTTTGCGGCGGCGTAACACCAAAAAAGCGACAGATAAGATTCCTGCAAACTAAAGGACGTTTCGGTGAATAACTGCCGCTGTGAACCTCCTCAAAAAACTCCTCGGCATTGAAACCGAGAAAGTTGATCAGCAAAAGATGTCGCACCGGCGCTGCCCGACTACGTTTTGCACGCAATAGTCTCGGTAGCCAAACATGCGGGTCTCCAGATTGGAGCACCTGGAGAACGTCTTTTGAAAAATGGTCGACGAAGGCTGGAACCAATTGGTTGAGGCGCAATCGTCCCGACGGCGTTGCCAGATTCCGTTCAAATAGCAGCCTTACGTAAAGCGCCCGCAACTTCTCTCGTCCGGGATGGAGTCGCACTTGCCTGAGAACCCATTCGACGTCGCGCGCAGTGCTGAGCAATAAATCATCGACGCGGTTGTTCCGGTCGATGGCAACGCCATTCATTGCAGCGCAAGTTGCATGCGCACTAACGAATTCATTTCGCCGTTCGGGTGGAGAGCGGACAACTGAACTCGGTTCTAAAAATACCTCATGTTTTGGACATACGACCACGGCGCTGAGTTGATGCAGTCGTAGCCAAACCACAGGTTTGGTTGCTGAAACCTGTTCGTCGCGGCACTTGGGGCAGTACATTAGCGCCCGCGGAGGACGAATGCCGCTCCCCACTATGCCGCCGTCGAAACACGGATCTGGGAATGGACGGCCGTGGTCTGATGTTATACGAGCTTGATGGAACGCTTTGAGATTGTCGCGAATCGTCCGCAGTAGGTCAGGCGATGCGGAATCACCGAGCAGAGATACACCCGGCTCAACCTTTTGCTGATCAAGCTGAAGGATTGCGAATTGAAAGTCATGCTGGCATCTGAACCAAATCTCGTCACCTGCTTTGAACAAGGGCATCGGGCTTTTGTACTCTCCGCTGCCGGGCGTCCATCCAGAGAGTTCAAAGTCCGTTGTATTTGCTTCGTGTGTCGAGACTCCACTGCTTTGTTCCCAGCATTTTAAGATGCGTTCATCTTGCTCATTCCAGAAGAAGGCAGCCGGGTCATCAGGGTAGGAAATGATGGCTGTCTGGTCTTTTAACGTGGGTGGATCAATCAAACTAACCGCACTCTTTAGAAGATCAATCACCAGAAGATTATCTGACTGCGTTCGCAGTAGTGCCAAGCTGCCGTCCGCACTCAGGACAACGGCAGAACATGGTTCACGAAGAGGATATTCTCCAATCTGCTGCCCTACACGAACATCATACGCCCGAAGGACCGATGCTGAAGCGATCAAAAGAATGCGCGAATCCAACGAAAATGCGGCGCAGTCTTGATCGCGAGACTTGTCGAAGTCACGCACGCAGAGGTGCTCTGATATGGAGAATAGACGCCCTCTTTCGACACAAAGGCCCCCCGTAGGATCGATTTGGAAGTGCCTACCCTTTTCACCATCGGATCGGCTGCCGACATCAAGAAGTTTGCGCCGCACAGTGTCGAATCCGATATATGATCCGTAACGCCTTCGGAATATTACAATCAAACCGTCACGAGACAGTCGGCCGGTCTCCGAATACTCTATCTTGTCCAGCAAAGGCAACTCAGTGATCGCCCCGGTGGTGGAATTCACCAAGGCCACCTGCCCGTCAAGCTCGACAAGGATGATATTGAGGTCGGGCGTTGCATCGAATAGCCGCTTAAACTCCCGGCCGCTCTCTATCAAAATCTCCCGCACCAGTGTGCCGGTCGTTGTGTCGATCATCAAAAGTCGCGAGGGCCATTCACCGCGCTTCTCACCTCGCTCATAGCTCTCCACCAGGACAGTTTTCCCGTCGAATGACAGGCAGAGCGCCTCGATGCGTTGGTTTGGTCGCGATGGCAGCAGCACTCTGGCCGGTTGCGACAAGTCCCGCCAATCTTCGCAGACCAACTCAGGCGCATTCTGTGCGCCGGACGCAGCACGAACGTAGCAGACTACTGAAGAGCCGGCGGCCACGATAAAGCTCTGGCCAATTTCCCTATGCAACATCTCTGAATCTGCAAAGGGAGATGCAGAGTGGCGATGCTCGCGCTCAATCCAACAGGCGTGCGCATGAGTAATCTGCTCCCTTAACTCTCGGTCAAGTGGAGTGTCACGGAAAACGCCGCTGTTGTAAGCGACTAGTGAAATATCGGGGTGCGAGGCAGATAGCTGCCGCTTGCAACGCTTGAGAAATTCGGTCACACGCAAACTCTGGCATGCGTCACGAGAAGGCTCTTCGAGAGGCGGTGGACCATCAAGAACCTGTCTGTAGCCAGCACGCAAACCGGACAATGCTCTCTCACACGAGGTCCAATCTCCAAACCACTCGGGCGGTAGTTCCTCCCTTTTCCATTTCGCTTCCAAATCGTCCTGTTGCGGACCCCACTCCCATATTCGGGCGGCGTCCGCGGAGTCATCAGTCTCGTCGCCTTCGGACGCATAGCTCTCGGCAGAAGCTTCCTGTTCATGCTCCTCTTCACGCTCTAGGCGGCGGGTGTCGTGCTCAATGATTACTCGCGCTCCCCCTCGATTTTCGAGGGTCTGTCCCGCAATGTTCGCGTTCATATCTACGACCAATTTGTGCGGAAGTGGAAGAAAGGCGTCTTGGAGGCGTTGCTTAGTCAGGACACTCCTTTGAACGCCTTCCACATTTGACTCGTACAGTTGCGTCGTCTCGTCGAAACCCCAGGCGCTCAGGAAATGATTGAAAAAGGCCCAATCATTTAATGTCGCAATCAACTCGGCTTGATCGCAGACAGAACAAAGCACTTTCGCGCGGACTCCAGAAGTATCCGCAACCCAATTCCAAGCCCACTCGCGAAGCAAGCCTTTCGCTTCTTCGATGGCATCGTTGTGTCTGCAAAGCAGAAAGCTTCTCAGCGATCCGTGGCAGAGCTTCACTTGCTCCGCATATTCATCGACATCAACAAGGCTTCCCAAGTCTTTCAGTGCCTTTGGCACGAACTGCTGGTCCGTCGTAGGAACGATCTCGCTCAAATGCAGCACCGAAAGGGGCAAATGCGATTGTGCCAGAATTCCAAGGAGCACCGTCAGTTCCATTCGCAAACGCCGTTCCACTGCTTGACCGAATTCTTTCGAGAGTTCGCCGCGCTCGGGTGGTTCTATCTTCCAGACATTCAGAACCGTTTGAAATGCGTCCGCGGAAATACGTTTCAGATAACGGATGGAGTCAGCGTCTCGATTGACGCCAGTGGGGTTGTGTCTCGACAGAAGGGTGTCCCAGTAGTCCTCAACGCTTCTTGGAAGCGAATGCAGATCGGACGAGGGAATGGCACCGGTCGAGAGATCGTGGAAGACGGTTCGCAAGAAAAGCGGTCCACCCTGCGTGCCTTCGTGAAGCGCCTCAATATCGTGTCTGCTCAAATGGCGAAGTTCGTGCAGTTCGGCAAGATCCTTTGTTTGATCCAACGAAAGCCCGGCCAATTCCAGCTCGTTCACGCGGTCGTCTCCAAAGGTATTTTTGATGTGACCGAGGACATGAGGCTGACCGCCGAAAATGAACCGCGCTTTTTGAAGAGCGTCGTCACTTTGCAGTTTTCTCAACAACCCGGGCATATCCTTCGCCTCATCAAGCCCGTCAATAACGATGACCTCTCTTGGATATACGGTTTTCTCGTCTGTGTCGTGTGAAGCTCTGCCGTCCGGGGAATCTAGGCGCGCGGCCAACTGACGGCGCAGGTTTTTCAAGATCGCCTTCGTGTCGGTCGTTGCATCATCAGTCACGGTCACGAATTGCCGGATCGTGTCGCACTCAGCCACGAGTTTTGCGAGGAGTGAGGTTTTTCCGAAACCGGGTGGCCCGGTAACGATCTGCACTTCTCCTGTGCCGCAACTGACGAAGTTTCGCAATTGTTCGAGTTCGCTCTCCCTGCCAACATAGAATTGCCGGTGTCGCTCGATAATGTGCGACTGCCAATTCGGGCCATAGCTAGCCAATTTGAAAAACTTGAGCGCGTCCTGAACAGCCCCCCGACACTCGGTTGCGAGATTGCGTTGCTCCCCGGAGCCGTAGTCGAGGTAGTCTAGCGTTCCCGGCTCGCTCGCGGTCTGGTTGTCCCGGTTGAAGATGAGAAGAAGCGTGCCTTCGCTGCTTTCTTCCTTAACCAGCCACGGGAAAAGCGCCGCTATGCATCCGGTCGCTTGCGTCCGCAGGTAAGGGCTACTCCAGTGCGACCCGCTGGGGGCTTCAATGTCCTTCCCATCAACCTGCAACGCCTCGCCGAGAAGCTCCCACTTTTTATTGTGAAGCGGCCCGGCCACCGCGATGACGGCCGCGATAATGCGTGCCGACTCGGCAAACGCCTGACTTGCAGAAAGCGTCGCGCCGTGTGCGCGGCTATTTCGCGCATCGACTATGACTGCAATTGATTCGCCCAGCGACTGATCCATCAGCAAATCCGGAACCGCGATCATCGTATCCATGCATCGAAGCAGAGCCTTCGATCCCTCGCGAAGAACCGCTGCCCAGTCCCCCAAAGTCGGTTTTGTGAAGTCGCCACCAATCTTGCCGGGAAATGGGATTTTCGCCCGGAGACATTCCGCCAGCACATACACCGCGCGGAACTTGATGCAGAACTCAGCAGTATCGAGAAGCACGCCGAGCCGCCACAGACCATGCGCGTCCGCCTCCAATCGGTCTGCGAGCTGCCGCAGAGTGTCCACGGATGAACCGCGGAGGCAGGTCGTCAGCGCAGTTATGTCCGGTGTGTTCACGTCTGAGGTTACATTAGAGTTATTGCCGGAGGCACCATCACTGATAGATCACTCGGAAGCAGGGGTGCCGAGATGTTTTCGGAGCGGGTTTAGATTCTCATTGAGGCCGGCCTCCGCAAGCACCGTGCCGAATGTCTCCCTGTCAGGGCCAAGGCCAATTGTGGCTTGGTCGAGCCCGAGCTTGCTGAGCTTCGCGCTGAATTTCTCCATCGCTGGACGGCCCGGGTGCGTTCGCCCAACGAAACGCTCCTTGAAATATAGCAGTTGGATTCGCGGCCCTTTCGAGTGGTCGAACACTTCGACGAAGAGGTTGCGCAGGTTCACCTTGATGCGCGTTTGCAATTCGGGCAGCGGCTTGCCGTCGAAGTCATCGTAGTGCTGGAACGTGATCTTGCCGGAGTGCTTGTGGATTTTGATCACGTCGGCCTGCGACGGATCGCCGTAGCGGTAGGCGGCGCAGTGAACGAAGATGCGGAGAACGGGCGGCAGTTCGCCGAGCAGGCTGCGATGGATCATTAGTGAGTCTTCGTCCTGCCACCCGACTTCGACACCTTCGCACGCGACATCAATTTCGCCGGGATCGCCGGCTGCGAAGAGAAGGTCGCGAGCGCGAGTCTGAGCCGAGGAGAGGTCGCCGAAGAAACTCCGTATGTCGTTCTTGATGCGCAGCGGAATTTCACGCCGTAGGAACCGCTTCCGAAACTTCGTCATCGCGAGATATACGAGCACATCCTCAGTGCGCGACTTGCGAACCGTTTGCCAGAGCTGCTCGCCATTCCGCGTGACGACCAGGGCAACGGCGCGATTGATTCCGCCTGCGGCTTTCGTGACTTCCGCCAAGCGGTCGAATTCACCGGGCTCTGGCGCGCGTCCAAGTTCCAAGAGAGTCTGCCAGAATTGCTCGAACAGCTCCTTGTGCAGCTCGTAGCGATCCACGCTTCGCCGCTCGCGACTGATTGGTGCCGAGAATTTCAGTTGCGCGCTGATTTCGGTCCAGTCAATCCGGCGGCGATTCCGATTGGCCTCGAAAAGCTCCGCATCGTCGTCGCTTCGGAAGACCACGCACATCCCGAGGCCAAGCGTGCTCGCTTCGACATCGAGCGCCTGCTCGATCAGGCTTTCGAGTTCACCGGGCGCATAGAATTTTTGGAATGTGTTCGATTTGGTAAGAAAGCCGTCCCGATAAGGACGCGAATGCGAATCCGTTTCCTGGCCGGTTATCATCGTCGAGACGAGTAGCACTCGCTCCGCCAGCGAATACGCCTCCCGCAATGTCGCGATTCGTTCCGCCGGCTCTTCGATGACGTTCAGCACATAGCCGAGGTTGACGACAGCCGCGGCCTTCTTCGGTGCGTTCGGGCGGAATGCTGGATCCCATCCAGATGCTTCGTAGCCCAAGTGCTGGAGCGCCTCGACGTCCATTCCGTGCCCGCACCCGAAGTCGAAGAACGAGTCATTCTTTTTGAGAAGCCCGCGCTCCAAAAGCTGCTTCGCGGGCTTCGAGAGGTCATACCGCTTGATGGCAGTTCGATGGCGCTCGACGCCGATCGGCTCGATTTCGGACTCCGCGGGCTCGGCAATCTCCTTTTCAAGCGAGATGAGCGAATGCCCATCGTAAGCCAACCCCAATCGTTTGAGCAGCGTCAGCCACTGGACCCGCAGACCAATTCTCGATGGATCGCGATAAAGACCTGCGTCCTCCTCGCGCTTGGTAAGGGCGGCGAAGTCGGAAATCCGCGGGTCGCTTGGCGGCAGAAAGGTTTCTTTGCGATGGAGAATGGGCGGGTTTGCCCGCGTGCGGTAGTCGGTGCGCAGGATCGTCCCGGTGCTCAAATTGATTTTGGTCGCCTCAGCCAACGCAGGATGCGGATCTGTGTCGAAATCCGGGTAGCTGAGGAAAGTGAAGCCGAACTGATCGGTGTGAATCTTGAGCAGGTTCCACGACGAATCTGGCCGCGCCGCAATCTCAGCGCGGTTGATTGTTGTCCACAGGCCCGGGGGAACGTCGCTTTGCACAGGGTGAAAAATGTAAACTGCGTCCGGCAGGCGTTTTCCGTGTCGAAGCGCCTGAACCAACGCGCGGTGTGCTTCGAGATTCATGCGCTTCCGGTGCCTTCGAGATGCAAGACGGCCAAAAGTTGACGCGCGCGACTCGCACCCATGAAGAAATCCATCTTGTCCTGACCTTCTGCGAGGCGATCAAACCGCGGAAAATCGACGAGGATTACACCCAGCGAGTCGAGACCCTTAGCGCGGCGCACGGAAAGCAAATTGAGCTGCCCCGGTGCCCGTTCCAATTGATCGACCAGCGGCCACGTTGCAACTTGAGAGGATTCCGCGAGTGATGTCTTTGCCTTCTGACGAGGAGCGAGAATCAGAATCTGTTCAGGACGGCAGAATCCTTCCTCGACCCAGCGCGAGACGATCGTTGCGAGCCGCTCGACCATTTCGCCACGATTCACATCGTGGATTTCAACTTCTGGTCCCTCCGGCAGGCTCCGGTCTGAACGCAAGCTTTGGACGATGCGATTTGTCGCCGGCGAAGTGAGCGTTTTCAGAAATTCAAAAACGGGCCGGGAATATCGCCGTGTGTAGGGAAGATGCAGGTGTGCGGACTGAGGCAAGCGAGCGCGCACCGCCGCCGCGGCGAATGAGTCAATCCGTCGAAAAAGCGGTCGCTGCTCAGGATCGTAATACATCGCCATCGACGCATCCGTGCTCTTCCGGAGAAGCCGAAAATAGATATTCCACCAGCCGATCCCACCATCGTCGTCAGATTGAATCTTCTTGTCGTGATCCTGCGCCTCGTCCACCACCAGCGCGTCGAACGGTGCAGTAAATGTGGGCTCGTCGACGATCTGCCTCATCAAACCGGGAACTTCTTCGGTGTAGTAGCGATAGCGTTCGTCAAAAGCCGTCGGTTCATTCCAAGAAAGCCCTGCGGCGGAGAAAAGCTCCTTGGCCAATTCCTCCCAACTCCGCACGACCACCTCGCCTCGTTGGGGTTTGCGCTTCGCGACCATCTCTGCGAGCAGCCCGGCGAGCGCCAGGTTGTAGCAAAGTAGCAGCACTCGCTGGCCACCATCGGATTCTGCGAAGCGATACGCTTGTTCCAAGGCGAGCCATGTCTTGCCGGTGCCCGGGCCGCCTTCGACAAACAATTGCCGATTGCCATCGAGCATTTCCAAAATTCCGTAGTCGCCCTGGAGATGCCGAAGCAAGATGCGGTCGGTCTCGGAGACAAAGTGCTTGAGAGCCTTTGGCGCCACATCGGCGGCGTAGGCTTCCATAAAGACCTTCCGCGCGTCGGAGGTGATCGGGAGATTTTTGTCGAAGATTTTCCGATGCCACGTCGTCGCGAAATCCGCCAAGTCGCGCCGGTCGACGATCAACTTGCGTCGAATGCCACGAAATTCCGTCACCATTGGATCGACCGTGAAGTCCGGAAGACAAAGCGCCTTCGCCACGAACGGAGTCTCCCGACCATCGGCAAAGGACTCCATGCGCTGAATGACCGCCTTCCACTCAGCGCCGAGCTGCATCAACGGGTGGTCCTGCTCCGGTCCTTCCCACCGACCTGTCGTGTCGAGCTTGCGCAACTGACCGCCTTTCACCTCCAGCACCAGCACACCACAGGTCGGACCGATTATGAGAAAATCGCCCTCCCGATCAGTGTCGAAGTAGAATCCCCATCGGATCGTCCAGCCGTCACCAAGTTTCGCCAGCACGCGCGCGACATCCAGCTCGGCAGGGCCGCAGAATTCGTAGGGTCGGTTGTAAATCCACTTCGCCATTCAGGGGGCGATAGTATGCACCCGAGCGACGTCGGCAAAACTGATTCGAGAAGCACTAACCACCGTGGTGATGATCATGCCGCCTACTCGCGACCATCAATCGGCCGACGGCCTCTCACTTTTTCAAAACGCAGCAGCCGCCGACCACCGGAAATGCAGCGATCATACGTCGAGTCGCCGAATCGAGGTGGCACACTTAATTGTCGGGTCTCAACTTTTATTGGCGTGTCGCAGACTTTAATGTCGGGATAGAGGTTACCGTTACATTTGCGCGGTTACCGGTCCATTTGCTGGGTTACCACTGTATTTGATCCAAAACACCTGCCACCACTTTGACCCAAACCATCATGGTCGAAACCAACGGTGATTCGGAGCGTTTTCAGCCCATTTGGAGTCACTTTTGGCCATTTGGCTTTTGGTCGGCGCCCGCTGTTCAACTGGTCAATTATAGGGTATCCGATCCAAAACACCTCGCCAAAATCATCGACTTAATTTGTCAATAATCGACTTAATTTGTCTGGGTTCGACTTAATTTGTCACGGCCACGTGAGGAGGCGCATGCGCGGACCTTACTCCACGGTCACGCTCTTCGCGAGGTTGCGCGGCTTGTCTACGTCGCAGCCGAGGGCGACGGCGGTGTGGTAGGCGAGGAGCTGGAGCGGGATCGAGGTGAGAAGTGGGGAGAGGAAGTCGGGACAGGGCGGGATGAAGATCACGTCGTCGGAGACTTTGAGGATCTTCGTGTTGCCCTCGGTCGCGACGGCGATGATCGGGCCTTTGCGGGCGCGCACTTCCTCGATGTTGCTCACGTTTTTTTCGAAAACGGAATCGTCCGGCGCGATGAAGACGCTCGGGACCTCGGGGCTGATCAGCGCGATGACGCCGTGCTTCAACTCGGCGGCGGGGTAGCCGCTCGCGTGGATGTAGCTGATCTCTTTCATCTTCAGCGCGCCTTCGAGCGCGATCGGATAATTGAACTGCCGGCCGAGGAACATCATCGCTTTTGAGTCGGCGTATTTTTCGGCGATTTTTTTGATCGCGCTGCTTTGATCGAGGATGCGCTGGACCTTGCCGGGGATGGCTTCGAGCTCATCCATGATGTGCAGGCCTTCGCTGGAGCTAAGGTGGCGGATGCGTCCGAGCAACAGGCCGATGAGCGTGAGGATGGTGACTTGCGAAGTGAACGATTTCGTCGCTGCGACGCCGATCTCGGGACCGGCGTGCATGTACACGCCGCCGTCGCTTTCGCGGGCGATGGTGCTCGCGACGTTGTTGCAGATGCCGAGGGTGCGGTGACCCTTGCGCTGGCTTTCGCGCAAGGCGGCGAGCGTGTCGGCGGTCTCGCCGCTCTGGCTGATGACGAAGACGAGCGAGTCCTTCGGAAGCGGCATATTGCGATAGCGAAACTCGCTCGCGAACTCGACCTCGGTGGGCACGTGCGCGAGCGCCTCGATGAGATATTCGCCCACCATCGCCGCATGGCTGGCGGTGCCGCAGCCGCAGAGGATGATGCGCTCCACCTTGCGCAATTCCTCCGCCGTCATCTCCAGCCCGCCGAGCACGGAGGTCGCTTGCTCGCGCGAAAGGCGGCCGCGCATCGCGTCCTGGATCGTCTGCGGCTGCTCATAGATTTCCTTGAGCATGTAATGCGGGAAATCGCCCTTGCTCACATCGTCCTCGCTGAACTCGACCTTGCTCACCTCGAAGCCGCTGGCGCCGCCGATGAGGCTGGTGATTTCAAACTCATCCCGCGAGAGCGCGGCGATGTCGTAGTCCTTCAGGTAGATCGCGTCGCGCGTGTAGGCCACGATCGCGCTTACGTCGCTGGCGAAGAAATTTTCCCCCTTGCCCACGCCGAGCACCAGCGGGCTGCCGCGGCGTGCGCCGACGATCACGTCCGGCACATCGCGGTGAATCATGATGATGCCGTAGGTGCCGACGACCTGCTTCAAGGCGACGCGCAGGGCCTCGACGAGCCGGCCCTTCGAGGGCTCGCCGCCCGCGGCGTCGTAGGCCTTGCCCACGAGATGTGCGAGCACTTCGGTGTCGGTCTGCGATTTGAACGTATGCCCTTCCTTCACGAGCTGATCCTTGAGCACGTTGTAGTTCTCGATCACGCCGTTGTGGCAGAGGAAGAGCTTGCCGCTCTGGTCGGAATGCGGGTGCGCGTTCTCGTCGGTGACGCCGCCGTGGGTGGCCCAGCGCGTGTGGGAGATGCCGATGGTGCCGCCGGGCGGGGACTGTTGGATCAATTCGGCGAGATTGGCGATGCGGCCGATGCGCTTGCGGACCTCGATCGTGCCGGCGTCGAGCACGGCCACGCCGGCGCTGTCGTAGCCGCGGTATTCGAGACGGCGAAGTCCATCGAGGAGGATGGGCACCGCTTGTGATTTGCCGATGTAGCCGATGATTCCGCACATAAGTGAACGCATGGTGGCAACATTCCGCGCGCCCCGCAAGGTGCGCGCAAAGGAGGGGCGAAATTTCGCAAGCTTGGGGCTGACTCCCGCTCCCGATTTGCTCATGATGATCTGTGTCGTCGTCCCCAAGTGCCCGCCCTATGAGCCTCTCCGTCCTCCCCACCCTCGCTGAAAAGACCCTCGCCGTGATCATGGGAGGTGGCGCGGGTACGCGCCTTTTCCCGCTCACCAAGGAGCGTTCGAAGCCGGCAGTCCCGCTCGCCGGAAAATATCGCATCGTCGATATCCCCATCTCGAACTGCATCAACTCCGGCCTGCGCCGCATCTACGTCCTGACGCAGTTCAACTCGACCTCGCTGCACCGGCACATCAACACGAGCTACAAGTTCGACAACTTCTCGCGCAGCTTCGTCGAGATCCTCGCCGCGCAGCAGACGCCGACGGATACGAACTGGTATCAAGGCACGGCCGACGCCGTGCGCCAGAACCTGCGCGACTTTCTCCAATATCCCTACGAGTACTTCGTCATCCTCAGCGGCGATCAACTCTACCGCATGGATTTCCGCGAGGTGCTCGAGCAGCACATCGCGACCAAGGCGGACATGACGCTGGCGACGATTCCGGTGGGGCGCGAGGCGGCCAAGGACTTCGGGATCATGCACACGGATTCGCAGCGGAAGATCGTGCGTTTCGAGGAAAAGCCGAAGGATGAGAAGCTGCTCGATGCCTTGCGCATCCCGGCACCGCTGCTCGAGGAACTGGGTCGCGGGGCGGACGAGGAACTCTTCCAGGCGTCGATGGGCATCTACATTTTCAACCGCCAGGTGCTCGTGGATGCGCTGGACAATGACTTCGTGGATTTTGGCAAGCACATCATCCCGAACATGATCAAGACGCTGCGGGTTCATTCCTACATCTTCCAGGGATACTGGGAGGACATCGGGACGATCCGCGCCTTCTTCGACGCGAACCTCGATCTCACCGACACGGTGCCGCAGTTCAATTTTTTCGACACGGTGGCGCCGATGTACACGCACGCACGCTTCCTGCCGGCGACGAAGGTGAACGGCGCCACGGTCCGGCACGCGATCATCTCCGATGGCTGTATCATCGACGAGGTGCATATCGATCGCGCCGTGATCGGCATCCGCAGCTACATCAAGCCGGGGACGACCATCCGCAACAGCATCATCATGGGGGCGGACTTTTACGACGTGGACCAGGCCAGCCGCGGCGGCCCGCAACTCGGCATTGGGCGCAATTGCACGATCGACCACGCGATCATCGACAAAAACGCGCGCATCGGCGACGGCGTGGTCATTACGCCCGATGGGAAGCCGGAGAACTTCGATGGCCCGAACTACTACATCCGCGACGGCATCGTCGTCGTGCCGAAGGGCGGCGTGATCCCGGATGGCGCGTGGATTTAGTGCGGCGATTGAAAATCCGACAAAGCGCGCTTTAGTCTGCGCACCATGTGCCGACTGCTCGCTGTTCTCTTTGTTTCCTGCGTGCCGCTTTCCGCATTTGCGGATCTTCCGTTCGATACGGTTTTCAAAGGACGCGCGCAGTTCGACCGGGTCATCAGCGTTGCGGAACAGTTGAAGGCGCTGCCGCTGGGCGACCGCGTCGCCACGATCGGGAAGTTTCTCTGCGGCACGCCCTACAAGAGCTACACGCTGGAGATTCACGACCACATCGAAGCGCCATCGGTCAATCTCTCCGGGCTGGATTGCTGGACGTTTTTCGAGACCTCGCTGGCGTTCGCCCGGATGTTCCAGGAGCCGCGGGAAAACTGGACGCCACAGAATCTGCTCAAATACATCGAGCTCGATCGCTATCGCGGCGGCGAATGCACCGGCAGTTACCTCTCGCGGCTGCATTACCTCGAGGAGTGGTTTTCGGACAATGAGCGGCGTGGTCTCGTCAAGGATCTGACCCGCGAACTCGGTGGAATCCGCGCCCCGCACGCGGCGCACGAAATGACCGTTGCCTGGAAGAGCTATCGCTACATGCGCAACAACCCCGAATTGCGGTCGGGAATCGCCGACATGGAGGCGCGCGTCGGCCGGACCCCGCTTTATTACATTCCAAAGGACAAAGTCGCCGGCATCGAATCGCGGATCTCCAGCGGCGACATCATCGGCGTCTGCGACTACGACGGCGGCCAGATCGGCACCGCGCATGTCGGCCTCGCCTACCGCACCAATGACGGCATCCTGCGCTTCATGCACGCCTCGTCGCCGCGGAATTACGGCCAGGTCGTGCTCGATCAGCAGCTCTCCGGTTATCTCGCCAAGTTCCGCAGCCACGCCGGCATTCTCGTCGCGCGTCCGCTTCGCTAAAAGGGCACAATTCCGCGGGGCGGAGAAAACCTTGGACATCCAGGGTTCGCTGCATAACCTTCCGCTCCCCGTTTTCCGGCCTCGAGCGCGAACGGGTTTTTCCTTCTAGAACTGCCGAATGATTTTCCAGCTTTTCCCAATCTTCGCCGACGCCGCGGTCCCGCCCGCCGGCCCTGCAGGGTTGTTCAATAACCCGGTCATCCCATTCGTTCTCATCGGGATCATCTTCTATTTCCTGATCATCCGCCCGCAGAGCAAGCGGCAGAAGGATTTGGAGAAGCTCCTCTCGTCGCTGAAGACCGGCGACAAGGTCGTCACCGCCAGCGGCATTCACGGCATCATCGCGAACGTGAAGGAAGGCAAGACCCTCATCTTGAAGATCGCCGATAACGTGAAGATCGAGATCGATAAATCCGCCATCGCTGGCGTCGAAAAATCCTCCGAAAACCCCGCCCCGGCCGTCACGGCCTCGTAAACCCGCGGCCCGCTGCGGCCGCAACCCCGCCCATCGATGAATCCCGTCATCACGTTTCTTTACGGCCTCCTGCTGCTCGTTCTCTTCTGCTGGTATTTCTTTACCGAAAGCGAGCGCGCCAAACGCATTCTCGGGACGGTCCTCACCGTCTTGCTCGTGAGCCTGTGCCTCTCTTTTGCCTATCCCCCCTTCGATGTGAAGGATGATCAGGGCAAGCTCCTCGGTAAGCCCGGCAAGATCCACCTCGGCCTCGACCTGCAAGGCGGCACCAGCTTTCTCATCAAGCTCAACCCGGCGGTGAACGACGACGGTTCGCAGAAAACGATCACCAAGGACATGGTCGATCAGGCGATGGAAGCGATCCGCAAGCGCGTCGATGCGCTCGGGGTAAGCGAGCCGATCATCACGCCGCAGGGCACGGATCGGATTCTCGTGCAGTTGCCCGGTCTCGACACCGAGAAGATTCAGGAAGGACGCGAGCAGTTGAAGAAAGTCGCCAAGCTCGAGTTCCGGCTCGTGCATCCCGAGAGCTCGAAGCTCGTCCCGATGATCGAAGCCGGGCAGGAAGTGCTGCCCATCGGCTACACCATCGAGCCGATGAGCTACGAGCGCAGCGGCAAGCAAGTCGAAGGCAAGCTGCTCATTCGCAAGAAAGCCGACCTCACCGGCGAGCACGTCACGCGGGCCGGCGCCTTCTACGACACGCGCGGCTGGGGGACGCACCTCAACTTCGACTCGGAAGGTGGAACGAAATTCGGCGAGCTGACCAAGCAAGTCTTCGAGGAGCACTCGCAAATGGCGATCGTGCTCGACGGCAAAGTGATCTCCGCGCCCGGCGTCGAGAAGGGCCCAATCTACGGCGGCAGCGCCGAGATCAGCGGCGGCAACATGAGCGAGAAGGAATCGCGCAATCTGGCCAGCGCCTTGCAGAATCCCTTGCAGACCCCCGTGGTCATCGAGTCGGAGCGCAGCGCGTCCTCAACACTCGGCCAGGACGCCATCCGCAGCGGCGTCGCCGCCGGCATCGGCGGCCTCGCTCTCGTCCTTTTCTTTGTCGTCATCTACTACCGCTTCGCCGGTCTCGTCGCGGTGGTCGGCCTCGTGGTGAACATCATCGTGCTCTTCGGCGCGATGGCCATGTTTGGCTTCACGCTCACCCTGCCCGGCATCGCCGGCGTCATCCTGACCATTGGCCTCGCCGTCGATGCCAACGTGCTCATCTACGAGCGCCTCCGCGAAGAACTAGAGGCGGGCAAATCTCTCGCCGCCTCGGTGAACACGGCTTACGAGAAAGCCTTCACCGTCATTTTCGATGCCAACGCAACGACCCTCATCACCGCCGCAATTCTCTTCTGGCAGGCGAGCGGTCCGATCAAGGGCTTCGCCGTCACGCTCGTCGTCGGCATCATCGCCTCGGTCTTCTCCGCGATGGTCGTCACCCGCATGCTCTTCTCGTGGGCGCTGAAGCTCGGGCTGATCAAGAAGATCTCGATGCTCCACCTCATCTCCGGCCAGGGCATTAACTTCATGGGCAAGCGCTTCCTCTGGGTCGGCATCTCCGTGACCGTCGCGATCATCAGCGTGATCGGCTTTGCGATGACCTATCCGCACAATCTCGGCATCGACTTCAAGGGTGGTGATCTCCTCCTGATGAAATACGAGAAGCCAGTGGAACTCGCTGACGTGCGGGCGAAACTCACCCCGCTCGGTTTCGGCGATATTTCGATTCAGAAGGAAAGCGATCCCACTTCGAAGACGGAATTCATCAGCATTCGGGGCCCGGTGGATTCCGCGGAAAAGATCGAGGCGGAACTCGAGAAGACGATGCCCGAAGCAGGCTTCTCCGTGCAGCAAAAGGACAAAGTCGGAAATGTCGTCAGCGGCGAACTGCTCAAGTCGTCGCTCATGGCGCTCGGCCTCGGCATGCTTGGGATTTTCCTCTACGTCACCGCACGCTTCGAGATGTCCTTCGCCGTCGGCGCGCTCGTTGCGTTGCTCCACGATGTGATCATCACCGTCGGTATGTTCGCGATTTTTGGCCGCGAGCTTTCCCTCATCATGGTCGGTGCGATCCTGACCATT
Organism: Chthoniobacteraceae bacterium; assembly: GCA_049690035.1. Classification (GTDB taxonomy): domain Bacteria; phylum Verrucomicrobiota; class Verrucomicrobiia; order Chthoniobacterales; family Chthoniobacteraceae; genus Chthoniobacter. The sequence goes on along the minus strand of JBAVML010000025.1, from coordinate 4,190 downwards.
GCCGGCTACTCGATCAACGACACCATCGTCGTCTATGACCGCATCCGCGAAGGTCTGCATGCCGGACGCAAGGGTTCGGTGCAAACGATCATGAACGCCTCGATCAACGAAACGCTGAGCCGGACCCTGCTAACCTCGGGTTGCACGCTTCTTTCCGTCGCCGCGCTCTATTTCTTCGGTGGCCCGGTACTGCACGACTTCGCCTTCTCGATCCTCATCGGCGTCGTCGTGGGAACTTATTCCTCGATCTTCATCGCCTCGCCGATCGTCCTCTGGTGGAGCGGCCAAAAGGGCGGCAGCCTCCGCACCGAAGTAAAGAGCGCGGAGCCAGCGGCGGCGTAAGGCAGGAGATTGAAAAGTGAAAACTGAGAATCGCTAATTGCAAATTGGGCCGCCGGTAGCACGCGGCCTCAGGCAATTTTCAATTCTCAATTCGCAGTTTTCAATTCCCCCCTCCTCAGAACACCACCGTCCGGCCCTCGGTCATCACCGAGATACGATCCTCGATCCCGTGCTCGCGCGCGCAGGCGAGCAGCCGCTGCGGCGGTTCGTGCATCGGCTCGTAGCTGAGGCGGAAGGTGCCGTAGTGCATCGGCACCATGCGGCGGGCGCCGAGGTCGATAAAGGCCCGCACGGCTTCCTCGGGATTCATGTGCACCTCGCGCCCGCTCGGCGGGTCGTAGGCGCCGATGGGCATTAACGCGACGTCGATCGGATGCCGTTCGCCGATCTCCTTGAAGCCATCGAAATACGCCGTGTCGCCGCAATGGAAAATCGCGCGCCCGCCGACCTCGATGACGAAGCCGCCGAACCCGCGATGCGAATCGTGCAGCATCCGCGCGCCCCAGTGATGGCAGGGCGTGAGCGTGATCTTCAGCGGACCGTGCTCGTAGCATTCCCAGTAGTGCAGCTCGTGAACGCTGTGGAAGCCCAGATCATGCACGAGATTTCCCACCTCGAAAGGCACCACGATCGGCTGATCCTGCGCGACCTCGCGGAGCGTCTTGCGATCGAGGTGATCGAAGTGCGCGTGGGTGACGAGGACGAGGTCGATGTTCGGCAGATCGTGCAGCGCGAGCCCCGGGTGCTTCATGCGTTTGATCACCTTCAGCCACTTCGCCCAGTTCGGGTCGATGAGCACGCTGAGCCCCTGCGTCTGGAGGAGGAAAGAAGCGTGGCCGATCCAAGTCACTGCGATCTCGCCTTCGTTTAGCTCGGGAAAATCGGGGCTCTCATTTCCACCATCGCGCCGCGTGAAGATCGATGGGATCAGGACCTCGGTGACGAAGTTTCGCCGCTGCCAGCCGTTCTTCGGCTTGAGGCTGACCTTCTTGGCCGGATCGGGGCCAGGCTTGACTGTCTGCCCGTGGTCTTTCGCTGACTTGTTGATCTTCGCCTTGGGCTTGGGCGGACGGAACGGATTGGGCACGGGGCGAAATTTACGGCGGCGACTCGCGGCAGGCAACGGTTTGATGCGCCTTGCCTCCGAGTTCACAGCTCCGTCAAATGAAGGCGTGACGAAAACCGAACTGCGGGCGCGCATGCTGAACAATCTTCGCGACTTCGCGGATCGGGCTCCCGCCTCGGAGGCGATTTGCGCGGCCATCCGCCGCCATGAGGCGTGGACCTCGGCGCGATCCGTCTGCGCGTTCTTTCCACTTCCGAGCGAACCGCAGATCGCGTTGCTTTGGGGAGAGGATCGCGCGCGAACGTTTTGCTTCCCGCGCATCCGCGACGGCGGCGTGGAACTGATCCGCATCGACGACCCCGAGCTTCGCCGCCACGCGACGTGGAAGCTCGACGCTCCCGAACTCGCCTCCGCCCCGCTCGTGGCGCCCGATCAAGTCGATCTCTTCCTCGTGCCCGGTCTCGCTTTTACGCGAAGCGGTGCCCGTCTCGGTCGCGGCGGCGGTTACTACGATCGCCTCCTGCCGCGCCGCAGTGCGGGGAGCGTGGCGATCGGCGTTTGCTTCGGGTTGCAGTTGGTCGAGACGATCGCGGGCGAACCGCACGACCACGATGTCGATGCCGTCATCTCCGAACGCGGACTGGTCGCTGGTCCGGTCGGCTAGGCCGCCGCCGTCGGAGCTTGCATGGCGAAACGCGGGATGCGCGTAAAGACGCGGTCGCCCTTCTCCGTGACACCGAAAAACGCCCCCTCGGCCACGCTATCCGAACCGATCACGTGGTAGCTGTTGTAAGAAAAATTCGCGCCCGGATCGAGGCAGGGGAATTGCCCGACCACGCCGTCACCTTCCACCACGATCTGGTGACCATCCGCATCGGTCACCACCCACTTGCGGCCGCGGATCGTCACCGTCTCGGACGAGTCGTTGTGGATGGTGAGGAAATAAACGAACGGGTGCGGGCGCTCCGGCGGTGCATCGAGCTGCGGCATGTGGACGACACGATCCACCACTACGCGGAGGCCATCGAGTTCGATCAAATTGGGGGACATGATTTGGATGTTTGAAACGCGGGGAACACCGCAATGTTGCGTCGCTTCACGCTAATCCATAATCGAAATTCAAGATTCTTGCATGGCCACTCTCCCCGTCACGCTCACGATCGCCGGCTCCGACAACAGCGCCGGTGCCGGCGCCCAGGCCGACCTGAAAACGATGAGCGCGCTCGGCGCCTACGGCGTCACCGCGATCACGTGCGTCGTCGCGGAGGTGCCGGGAAAAGTGAGCATGATCCAGGCGATCGAGCCGCGCATCGTCGCCGAGCAGATCCGGTTGCTCTTCGAGGCCTTCCCGATCGCGGCTGTGAAGACCGGCATGCTCTACTCACGCGAGATCATCATCGCCGTAGTGGACGCGCTCGCGCCGTTCGCCGGTCCGCTCGTCGTCGATCCCGTGATGGTCGCCACCAGCGGCGACCCGCTTTTGCAAGCCGACGCCGTCGCCCTCTACCGTGAACGGCTCATTCCCCGCGCCACGCTCGTCACGCCGAATCTCGACGAAGTGCGCACGCTGCTCGGGCGCCCGGTCACGAATCTCGATGAAATGCGCCGCGCCGGAATCGAACTGGTCGCGCAGTTCGGTACGAGCTTTCTGATCAAAGGCGGCCACCTTCGCGAGGCCATCGCCACCGACCTGCTCTGCGAAGACGGCGGCGCGGTGCATGAATTCAGCGCGCCCTTCGTACCCGGCGTCTCCACCCACGGCACCGGCTGCACCTACGCCGCGGCGATCACCGCAGGCTTGGGCAAAGGGCTCGTGCTGCGCGACGCGGTGGCGGAGGCGAAGGAATTCCTCACGCGCGCAGTCACGAATTTCCTGAGTTGGGAACGTCCCGGCGGCCGCACCGACGCACTGAATCATTTCGCGAGAACATGTGCCCATTCCTGAGGGTGCCGCGCACGGCGCTGGGAAGCACACGCCGCCCGCACGTGCGGGCTTGCCATCTCGGGAAGCCCCATCGATTCTCCCGCCCCAACGCGCCCGGTGCGCGCACTCGCGCATGACCGATAAAAGCCTCGTTTTCCTCCGCCGCTTCGGCTCCACCGCGATGCTCTGGACGCTGGCGCTTTGGACGGTCTTTTCGGGCTATGAGCCGGGATTCTTTGTGATGCTCACGCTGCTCGCGATGGTGGGGCTGTGGGAGTACTACACGATGCTCGATCACAAGCATCTGCCGAACTTCAAGATCATCGGGATGATCTGCGGGATCGTGATGAGCGCGGGCAGCTTCTACTACATGAGTCATTGGGGGGTGACGCATGCGCAGGATTTCGAACTGCTGGCGTTGATCGGCTGCGTGATCGTGGTCTTTGCGCGACAGATGTTTCAGCACACGCGCGATCTCTCGCCGCTGGAGACGATGGCCTACACGCTGTTCGGGCTCTTCTACGTGCCGTGGATGTTTCTCTTCGTCTCGAAGATCGTCTATATCCTGCCGCGCGATACGGCAGGGCACGTCACGGGGCATCTTTATGTGCTGTGGTTGCTGGTGGTGACGAAGTTCAGCGACATGGGAGCGTATCTCACCGGCTCGGTGATCGGCAAACATCCGCTGGTGCCGCACATTTCGCCGAAGAAGACGTGGGAGGGGTTTTTCGGGGCGCTGGCGTTTTCCACCGGCGGCGCGTGCGGCCTGGTGTGGCTGAAGCCGGCGTGGTTTTCGTACCTCTCGCAAACGGACGCGGTGATCCTCGGGCTGGGGCTCGGTTTTGCGGCGGTGATCGG
>JBAVML010000024.1:0-3675 GCA_049690035.1 Chthoniobacteraceae bacterium | reverse complement strand
CGCTCACCCACCCCGCGCGCGACCACACCCACGGCCGCATCTGGCGCGTCGTTTATCGCGGGGAGAAAAAGGACGCGCCTATCGCTGCGCTGCCGGACTTGGCGAAGCTGGATGCGCTCGGTCTCGTGAAACAATTCGCAAACCAGAGCCTCGAAGTCCGACTGCTCGCTACGAATGAACTCGTCGATCGATGCGGCAAAGAGAGCTTGGATCCCCTTGTGGCTTATTACCGGAACGATATCCCAACGCCGACTGTAACTCACGCGGAGTTAGCGTTATGGGCCTTTGAACGATTGGGTGCTGGCGAGAGCGTCGAAGGATACACAACCGACAAAGACGACGTTGTCGCAATTCAGGCATTAAAGATCCTGAGCGAACGGGAAAAACTCGCTTCGGAATGGCGAATCGTTCGTCTTCTTACTCGTTTTCAGCGCAAGTTAATTGCGCGCGCTGGTAACGAGGTTCTTTCCCGGCATCCGTCTTCGGAATCCGTTGGTTTCATTCTGAAAGGGTTGGAGTTCGCACCACCTGAAGATTTCGAGCTCATTTATGGGTTGAGGATGGCGTTGCGCGACAATCTGCTCGTCGCCGATGGCTTCAACTTAGCGGCTCAAATCGAGGCGAAATTTCCGGAGCAGGGTGAGCGCCTTGCCGATGGCTCACTCGCCGTGACTTTACCCGACTCCGCCGCCTTCCTGCTAACTCACCTCGAACGCACCAAGCTCGAAACGCCACGGGCGGGGGAATACCTGAAGCACGCGGTGCTCTATCTCCCGGCGGAGAAGCTCGACGCTGTGGCGAAACTGGTCGCGCAGGTGGGCAATGCGCCGCTGCCGCGGAAGCTCGCGCTGGCGACAAATCTCACCGACGCGGCGAAGCAGCGCGGTGGCGCGTTGCCGGGGGAGCTCACCGCTTGGTCGCAGGGCGTCCTTGTCGAAACGCTGGCGAGCAACAACGACGAACTCACCAAACCCGCCATCGCCGCCGTGCGCGACTTGAAGCTGGAGGCCAAGCTCGCGCCGCTGGCCAAGATCGCCCGCGACGAAACCCGCGACAACGCGCTGCGCCTCGCCGCTCTGGAAGCCGCGGCGAATCTCCCCGCCAGCATTGACCTGCTCCTTACCACATTCACCGACTCCCGTCACATGATCCTGCGTAAGCGCGCTGCCGAACTGCTCGCCCAACGTGGGTCGGATTTGCAATCCGGCGCCGACCCCGCACGGATCACGCTGATTCCAGCCCTCGCGCAAGCCCCGTGGGAACTCACCCTCGCCATCTCCGCCGCGCTCGCCAAGTCCGACGCCGGCGCGACCGCGTTGCTCGACGCGATCGAAAGCGGGAAGGCTCCCGCCCGCGTGCTGGTGAACAAGTCCGTGGTCGGCTCCCTCATCGCCCGCCCCAAACCGCTGCAAGAACGCGCGAAGTCCTTGACGAAAGACGTCCCACCCGAGGACGCCCGGCTCGATCTCCTCATCGCCCAGCGCGCCAAAGATTTCACCAACACCAAAGCCAGCCGGGAACACGGCGCGCAAATCTTCCAGCAGCAATGCGCCGTCTGCCACCGCTTCCGCAACGCCGGCGGCAACGTGGGCCCGAACCTCGACGGCGTCAGCGCGCGCGGCCCGCAGCGCTTGATCGAAGACATTCTCGATCCCAATCGCAACGTCGATCCCGGCTTCCGCCAGACGATCGTCGAGACGGCCAACGGCCAGACGCTCGTCGGCAACAACGTCCGCGAACAAGGCGACGTGCTCACGCTGACCGACGCGACCGGCAAGCAACTGACGACGGCCAAGTCCGCGATCAAATCGCGCACCACCCTGCCGCTCTCGCTCATGCCGCCGGTCTTCGAGACCACTCTGCCCGCTGCCGATTTTAACGACCTCCTCGCGCATCTCCTTTCCGCGGCGGAGTGAGTGAAACGTTCGGCGAGCTTTCCCCGCGCGCTGAAGGCGGGGGCACGCGTGAGCGCCTTCACAAGAAACAATGCAGGGGTTTTTGGTTCGCCCAGAGCGCGGTCGCTGGTCCGCCCTACACCTCGCGCACCGTGACATCCCCGGTGGCGGAGACTTCCACCACATCCGGCGGCGCGATGGCGCTGAGCGTGATCGCTTCCCCCGCGAGTTTGAAGGCGCCGATCTGCTGCGCGACGAAGCCGAAGTGATCGCCGCCTGCGGGGGTGCCGCGCACGCGGCCGCCGATGGTGATCGAGGCAATGCGGCTTTGCTTTGCGGCAATGTCGTTGAGCGCGGCGAGAAAGGTGTCGTTCGCGTCGCCGAAGCGGTTGCCGGCGCCGGTTTGGATGCTGGCCGTGAGATCGCTGGCGATCCAGTCGCCGCCGACTTTCACCGCGCCGATCTGCGCGTCGCTGTTTTGCAAGACATTGAGCGCAGAGAAGCCGGCGAGGATCTGCGCAAACTGCACGTTGCCGCCGATGGTGAGCTTGCCGATGAGCAAATCATTCGGGTCGGCCCCAACGTCGGTGCGGTCGCCCTTCACGATCATGCGCGCAGGATTCGCGGCGGTGCCGGTGATGTTCCGGCCGATGCTGAAGTCAGCCACCGATTGAAGATTGATCTGCTCGAAGCCGCCGCCCGGGCCGGCGATCACACTGCCGCCGATCGTGAGCTTCTTAACGCCATCCGCGAGCAACCGCCCCGCGGCCTGCTGCGTGCCGCCGACGATGTCGCCGCGCACGGTGACACTCACGCCGACGCTGTCGTCGAGTTCCACATTGCCGGTGAAGTCGGCCGTGCCGGCCACGATGGAACCGCCGATGAAAACGCTGCCGATATTGTCGTCCACCTCGAGCACGCCGGCCAGGCTCGCGCCACCGCCGATGACGCTGCCGAGCACGGAGACGGACTTAAGCTTTCCCTGCAGAATGACCACGCCGGAGTTCGTTTGAGATCCTCCGCGGATGTCCCCACCGAGCGACACTTTCAGCGCCGCGCCACCGACCGCGCTCTGCACCCGCAGAAAGCCGCTGCCCGCGCCTGCTCCGCCTTCGATCCGGCCGCGCACCGTGACGGCGCCGAGGCCGCCTTCATTCACCTCGAGGTGTCCGGAATCGTCGCCCGCCCCGCCGAGGATGCTGCCGCGAATGAGCAGCGTATTACCGCCGCCGGTGAAGCCATTGCCGAGGCCATCGAAGGTCGCGCTGCGATCGCCCGCCCCACCACGAATGCTGCCGCCGATGGTGATGTTGCCGATCGCGGCGTTGCCATTGTCGCGGAAGGTCGCGCTGTCGTCGCCTTCGCCCGCATTCACCCCGCCGCCGACGATGTCGCCGAGCACGGTGATGTTGCCGTAGCCCTTGTCGCTGCTGAGCCGCGCGGAGAAGTCGCCGGTGCCGCCGCGGATGCTGCCGGCGACGAAGATCGAGCCGAAGCCGCTGCCAAAGCCGGCGGTGATCTGCCCGCTGCGCAAGCCGGCACCACCCAGCACGTCGCCGCCGATGCGCAGGCTGCCGATGCCGCCATTGGTGAGAATTTTCCCGGAATCCGTGCCATCGCCCACGAGGCTGCCGCCGAGCGTGAAGGTTCCGATATTCCCGAGCACGAAAACGCGCGCCCCACCGACGCTGCCCGCGGCGAAGGAATTGCCGATGATCGAGCCGCCGATGTTGATCGCCGCGGCGCTGCCCGCGATGGAGACGATCGCGCTGTTGTCACC
>JBAVML010000023.1:0-5907 GCA_049690035.1 Chthoniobacteraceae bacterium | reverse complement strand
GGAGAGCTTCAAGGGCCTCGCGGACTCGTATCGAAGCTTCCGCAATATCCTGCGCATCCTGCTCGCAAATCTCGATGGCTTCGACCCGGCGCAGCACGCGGTGGAGATCGTCGGCGGTGGCGAAGTCGGAGGCGTCGCGCTCTGCACGCGCCATGGCGAAGTGATCGCCGGGACGAGCATCGATCGCTGGATCCTCTCGCGGCTTCAGGAAGTGACCGCGTCGTGCCGTGAGGCGTATACCGAGTACGATTTTCGCAAAGTCTTCCAGACGCTAAATCAATTCGTCGCCGTCGAGATCAGCGCGCTCTACGTCGATATCACCAAGGACCGGATGTACTGCGACGCCGCGAATTCTTCGCGCCGCCGCGCCACGCAGACGGTGATGCACCGCGTCTTCGAGGACCTCGTGCGGCTCCTGGCGCCGGTGCTCGCTTTCACCGCGGATGAAGCGTGGGAATTTGCCGGTCGCACGAATTCCGTGCATCTCGAGAGCTTTCCCACTGCCGACCCGGCACTGCGCGACACCGTGCTCGAAACGCATTTCGGACAACTGCTCACCCTGCGCGGCATCATCGCGCAGGCCGTCGAGGGCGCACGTGCGGACAAGCTGATCGGCAATGCACTCGAAGGCGCGGTCGCTTTGCAAATCGCCGACGAAACGCTCTTCAAGCAACTCCAGTCGCGCGAGGCGGAACTCGAGGAACTCTTCATCCTCAGCGATCTCACCCTGGTCGCCAGCGACGAGACGAGTGCCCGAGTTGTCCGTACCACGCGGACGAAATGTGCGCGCTGCTGGCGCCATCGCGAGGCCATCGGTGAAATCGCGGCCCACCCCGAGTTGTGTGATCGCTGCGCAAAAGTCGTCCCCGCTCCCGCAGAGTAAGCGCGGTCACGACAAAGGATCTCACTGGCCTCCGCAAGCGGCACCGGCGGGATCCTCCGACTTCGTTCCGGCCGACCTGCGACCAGCATGGAACCTCGCTCAGAATGAACGCGGAATTCCCCGCTCGAAATCTCGCGCCTACCTCGCAGCCGTCTTCGCCGGCACCATGAGCGCCTGGACGGCAGCAGTGATGCCCGACGCATCGCTCGCAATCACATTCACCGCATCGAACTCGCCACGAAATGGTGAGCGTGTGTGAACGATCGACGCCTCACCGGGCTTTGGTTTCGCCAAGTTGGTCGGAAGGATCTCCCCACGCGCCTGGTCGAGCAGGAGCACATTGTCCGCCGGAGTGCCGAAGAGCACGAGATCGGCCGGTATGGTCTGCCATTGCGGGAATCGATGCGGCGACTTGAGGATTTGGAGGCTCTCGACAATGCCACCCGGCGCCACCGTTCCGACCTTCGTCACTACGCGGCCCTGCTGCCGGTAATAGTCCGCGAGCGCTCGTGCCTGGCCTGCGATCGTCGCATCCTTCTGCTGCTCGGGCGTGAGCGCGATGGTCAAGGCGACGTGCTTCCGCCCCGCAAATTTTGTGAGCGCGTTTTGGTCGCGGATCGCGACCGGGCCCGGCGGTGCCGCCTTGGGCGCGGCGCCCGGCGACGGAATCTCCTGCGTCGTGCTGAGGCCACTGAGGAGTTCGGTGACGGTGAGGGTGAAATCGCCGCGCTCGGTGCGTTGATTCAATGGCAGGCGCACGACCTGCCCGGTCGCGGCATAGACTGTCGCGGAGTCGCTTCCGGTCCTGATCGTCAGTTCCACGGGAATGCCATCCATGCGCACGCCGTTCTGCATCGTCGGCTTCGCCTCATAGAATCCGGAGACGCCGGGCGTGACCGCGACTTCCGGCCTCACCACCTCGGCGGGGGGCAGCGCATACCAGCGGAAAGCATCCTTCGTGAGATCGACAAAAGCGGCTTCCTCCGCCGTCAGCTTGCGGGCTAGCCGCACATCGTAGATCGGGCGCCCGGTGTTCCACTGGAGCCCGCCGTTTCGCGGTGGCACGTAGAGACTCGCGTTGCCCTTCATTTTCCATGTCTCCGGCTTGCTCGCCTTGGGATCGGCCGGGCGCAGCATCGCCGTGGCTTCGTCGCCGTGGGCAAATTCCTGATTGATCGCGGTGACATACTGCGTGTCGCCGCAGTAGCTGGGTATCGCCCACAACGTGGGATCATCCGAAACCGCCACCGGCGCAGCCACGCCTTTCATCGCCTCCCGCAATTTGGAAATGTTGTCCTGATTCCGAGCGAACAGGAGCGGCGTCGCATCGAGATTGCCGGCCGCGACATACGCGGCCACCTTCATTCCCGTCGGCGTCGCCGCGACCGGGCACACGGATTCTTCGTCCGCGAGAATGCGTCCACCGCGTCCGAGGAATTGCTTGAGCGCCGGCTCGAGGCCGACACTCCACGACCACGAATCATCCGGCTGATCGAGGCCCACGAGCAGGATCGACTTCATCGAGGCCGGCAGCGGCCCGCGCATAATTTCCTGGAAGGTAATTACCCGCGCCGGCCAGCCCGCGGCGTGACAAATAAAGAGCGCCTCGACGACTTTTCCCTCGTGCGATCCGGCGAGCAATTGCTCAGGTGTTGGGTTTGCCCCGAGCAGGATGCGACGCGCCGCGGCTTGGTGGTGCCCGTAGAAAACGCCGATCACCGGCGCGGGCTCGGTCCGCGCATAGACGCCGCCGTATTTGCGAATCCACGTGTTCATTTCCGTCTGCCAAGCGAGCACCTCGGGCTGCGCGCCGTCGCCGCGGGGATTCGGGATGAAGTTCGTGCCCAGCCCCTGGATGCCACGGGTCAGCGCCAGTGCACACGCACGCTGCCAGGGTTCGCGTCCGTAGAGAAAACGAAAGTTGTCGAGCAACGCCCACGTCTTGCTCCGTGCATTGTAGCTGTGAAGGCGATCGACGAGAGCCATGTTGTGCAGCGGCTTGGCCGCGTGCGTGTCGTTCCAGTCGTAAGCCTGCTGCGTGGCCAGACCTTCGAACATCGCGCGGCCGGAGAGGCTTGCCCACGGCCAGCCGCCACGCGCGCCAGGACCGAGGCCGCTGCCAAAATTCGCCGAGGTAAAAACGAGCCGCGGATCGACCTCGCGCACCGCTTCGCCGAGGTAGCCATACTGGCGAAAAGCCGCCTCGAAGCGGCTCACGTATTTGACGAATTCCTCCTGCGTTCTCGCCGCTCGCTCGAAGCTCCACTCCGGCGCGCCGAGGCTCGGGGCCCGCGGGATCTTCGGATCCGCGGTGCCCGCGAACTCGATCATCGCCTCGCCCCACGGCCGATCGGGAAGCGGCGGCGATGAAGGCAGCAGCGGACCATATCCCGCGTCGCTCGCACCGATCTGGAGACCGGCAAAATTCGGCAACCGCGCGAAACGCTGGGCGGTGAGCGACACGCTGCGATAGAGCGGCGCATGCCACTCGGGGAGGGTGTGCGCGAAGATGGCGAGGTTCGGATGCTGCAACGATGGGCGCGTCCAGTTCTGGTCGTATTGCAGCCCGAACCGCACGCCCGCGCGCGCCAGGGCCGACGCGCGCTGCTCGAGGCTCTCCGGTGCGCCCGGAGCCGGGATGGCCGTCGCCGGTTCGAAGACGGTGTCGAAGCCCGCATTGGCGAGGAACGCCGCGTATTCATCTGGCTTGTCGCCCTTGCGGAAAAAGCCGCCGCTCATCCCGCGCGGCAGGCCCGCCGCATAGACGGTGAAGGGCGAGCGCGGCACCTCGATCCCGAGATAGCGTTGCAATCCTTCCCCGCGCGCGATCTTCACCGCTGGCGGCGCCGGCTGCGCGAGCGCGGCGACGTCGGCAGCCCACTCCCGGGGATTGGGAAACTCTTCGGGACGCGCGAGATTCTGGATCGCGATTTTGGGACCATCGCCGGGCAGCGCAACGTTGAGCGGGATCACGCGCTCCTGCGGGTCGCCGAGCTTCACCGGCATCAGACCCGCGTCGAACTTCACCGGCCCGCGGCCATCGACCGTCACTTCATATTGATGTCCGCGTTCGTTCGCGGGAAGGAGCAGCGTGAGCGACCGCCACGGCCCTCCGCGGTGGTAAATGACCTTCCCGTCCATCTTCAGCTCCACATTCTTGACCACCGGCCCGCCCTCGCCCTTCACCACGATGGGAAACGCCCAAAGCTCATAACGCCCGGCGGGACTCGGCGCCGAGTTGCCCGTGCGAGCGGCGCGATCGGCGGTGTAGATGTGGCTGCGTCCGGGCGGCCATTCCATGAAGCGCAGCCAGTGGCCGCCGGGCTCGATTACGTCATCCCCGGGCAAACGAAAGTACGACTTCACCTCGGTGCCCTTGCGCACTTTCAGTGGCACATTCGCCTCGCTCTGCGCGACCCAGAGCGGCTGCCCGTTCAGCGTAAAGCTGGGCCAATCGACGGCATCGGTGCCCTCCTTGCGTCGAGCCGCCTGGCGCGTCGGCGCGAAGCCATCGGACAAGCCGCGCGGCATATCGTAGCGCACCAGCGTGAGCGGCACGGATGGTGGCGCGGGCGTCGCCGGTTTGTCCTGCGCGGTCGCCGCGGAAAGGAGGGCGATGAGCGCGACGGCAGGGGTCGGGGGGCGTCGAAGCATAATGCGCAGTGCAGATGCATGCGCCCATTTGCGGCGATTGAAAAGCGGGAATCGCGCGACGCCCAACCTAATCCCCGAGCGCGAGTTGCAGCGCCTCGTCGGAACGCATCGCGCTGCCGAGCTTCCACTCCGCGTCGAAAGCATCGCCGGGCAGTTGCTCGCGGAGTTCCCGCAGCATTTGCTCGTAGATTCCCTTTTCCACCACGGACAGGCCGAGACCGAGACCATCGCGGAGCACTGAAGCCGCTCCGTAGAGCCGGGTCGCGCGCGCCGCATCGCCCTCGGCTGCCGCGATGTCGGCGAAGGATTCGAGCGCGTAGGGAATGGACCACTTATTCCCCAGCTCGCGGGCGTAGGTGATCGACGTGCCGAGAAATTCACGCGCTGCGGAGTGGTCCTTTTGCGCGATGGCCACCTTCGCCAGGCTCCACGAGATGATGCCCACCAGCCATTTGTCGCCGGCGCGGCGGCAGATCACGAGGCACTCGAGCTTCCAGCGCCGCGCCGTCTCCAAGTCGCCATCATCCGCCGCGAGGCTGCCGAGACCGCTGAGCGCCGTGATCGCGACGCGATCCGAGGCGACCTCGCGGCCGATCGCCTGCGCCTGTTCGAAGTGCGCGCGAGCCGCGTCGTTGCGGCCTTCATTGCGTTCCGCGAAACCCATGAACGCGTGGAGATATCCAATCTCGAGGCGCATCCCGAGGCGCTCGCAGATCTCCATCGAACGTCGGTAGTAGCCGAGCGCCTCTTCATCACGATCCTGGCACCACGCCAGGTGGCCGCCGCAGAGAAACGCATTGGCCGCGACCGCCTCGGGCACGCTGTCGTCGAGCTTCGCGAAAAGCTCCGCATATTGCTCACGTCCTTCCGCCAGATAGCTGCGCACTTCCCAGTACCGCTCCAGCGCACTCATCAAGCGCAGGCCGCGTTCGACGCCGCCTGGCGCCTCAACGCTCCAGCGCAAAGCGAAGCGCAGGTTGAGATGTTGCGCGCTCACTTTTTCCAGCCACTCCCTTTGCTGCGGACCCATCAGGGGCTTATCCGCTTCCTCCGCGAATCGGGTGAAAAAATCGAGATGCCGCTCGCGGTAGCGCGCGGTCTCGCCGTTCTGCACTAGTTTTTCATCGGCATAATCCCAGACCGATTCGAGCATCGTGTAGCGGGTCTCCCCGTCAGGTCCGGTTTCCGCGGTGAGCAGCGATTTATCCGCCAGCGAGCTGAGCAGGTCGAAAACCTCGCCGCGTTCGACACCTTCACCCGAGCAAACTTCCTCGGCCATTTCCAGCGTGCGTCCGCCGACGAAGACCGCGAGCCGCCGGAGCAGTGCACGCTCCGGCTCGGAGAGCAGATCGTAGCTCCAATCGATGAGC
>JBAVML010000022.1:0-2031 GCA_049690035.1 Chthoniobacteraceae bacterium | reverse complement strand
CCGCTGCTTCGCTCAAGGTTCTCGACCTGCTCGAAAGCTCGACCGCCCTCCGCGACCAACTCGAAACCAACACCCGTTTCTTCCGCAGTGAGATGACCGCGCGCGGCTTCGACATCCTCCCCGGCACGCATCCGATCGTCCCGATCATGCTCGGCGATGCCGCGCTCTCGCAGCGCTTCGCCGAGGCGATGCTCGCGCGCGGCGTCTATGTCGTCGGCTTCTTCTATCCCGTCGTCCCGCAGGGCCGGGCCCGCATCCGTACCCAGATCAGCGCCGCGCACTCGCGGGAAGATCTTGCCTTCGCGCTGGAGAAATTCAGCGAGGTGAAGGCGGAACTGTCAATCTAGGCTGACCCCGACAAAAAACCCGGGCCGCGCGAAACCAGAGGCTCAACGGCGGCCCGGCGTCGCCTTGCGTTTCGGCTGCTGGCCTCCACCTTTCGGATGCGCTGCGGCAGCCGTGCGCGATTTGTCGAGTTCGTAAGCAACTTCCTTCGCTGTCCTATTGTCCACCTTGGTACGCTTTTCCAGGGGTGGGAGAAGCTTTGACGCCTCTTCGGCGGCGGCGAGAGCTTCCGTTGGAGCGTTATTCAATCGCAATGCTTGAGCAAGTAGCGCGAGAAAGCGCGGGTCACGGCGTTCCGTTAGGGTCACCGCGTTCCGCACCGTCTCGAGGGCCTTCGACCAGTCCTGCACCGCGTTTCCGCCGTTGAGCAAAATATCGGCGTACCCAAAGAGCGCTTCCCCACAATCGGAGCGGAGATTGGCATCCTTAGAATCCTGCGCGAGAAGTTCCTCGGCGAGTTTGAGCCTCTCAGCAAAGTAAGGGAGTGCCGCTTGAGGCTGATGATCATTCCAGAGTGCCTGAGCGACATTAGAGAGGCTGTAGCCAAGATTGCGCGCCCAATCCAAACGTGGGTTCTGCTCACAAAGCTTGCGGCGGATCGCCAGACTGCGTTGGTAATAAAGGAGTGCTGTCTTCCAGTCCGCCTGATTGAGCGCGAGATTCCCGAGCTTGTTGAAGCTTTGAGCCATGTCGCTCTGCCGCTCAGGGTCTTCCAGAGTGCCGTTGCTCGCACCCGCCTCGCGCAATTGGAGGCCGCGATCGAATTCCTGACGCGCTTTTTCAAACTGATCCTGCTCCAAGTGCAACGTACCGAGCCGATCATGAAAGGAGGCTTCAATCCAGCCAAGGTCGGGCGCAGCGGGCTGCTTTCCGCGCAGAGCGGCGAGCTCGGAAACCGCCGCGGAAAAACGTCGTTGCGCATCATCGGTGTGCTTACAAAGCCACGCGGTGTCTGCCAGATTCATCAAACTGGCGAAATAGAGCTGCCGCCATTTCTCATCCGTGGGTCGGGCCGAAATCTCGGCGTGGGCCAATTCCGCCGCTTCTTCGTAAACCGCCATCGCCCGCTGGTAATCCTCTGCCGATTTGCGGATCGCGAGTTGCGGAATGCGCTCACCGAGCATCACGTCGCCGACGAGCAAGTGTGACTCGTGGAGAATCTTCTTGAGGGCATCGAGGTCGGTCTTCGCCTGCGCAGCTTCGTTTCCTGAAGTGCGAGCCAGTTCTGCACGCACGATTTTCCGAGCCGCTTCCGCCTGCTCGAGCGCTTTCCCTTCATTCCCGAGCCGCAAATACAGCCGGCCACAGACCCGTCGCAAGCCGGCAAGTCCGATCAGAAACCGGGGATCGTCACGCGCGTCACTGGAGAGCCCGGCGACGAGTTCTTCGGCACGACTGAGGATGTTTTGACCGGATTTTTGCCCAACTAGCGGAGTAAGGGCTTCGAGCAGCGTCGCCACTTTGGCCTGCGTATCGACGAGGCGCTTGAGAGCCTGTTCCGTTTGCTCCGCCGGGGCTAACCGGTCTTTGTCGGCTTTGCGTGCCCCGTCCGCAGCGAGTTGCGCAGACCTCGCTGCGGCCTCGGCTTTTTCCGCCGCTTTCTTCTGCTCCTCTGCGGCCTTTTTCTGCTCATCGGCTGCCTCCTTTTCCCGTTTCGCGGCGTGGCGTTCGCGTTGGGCTGCGTAC
>JBAVML010000021.1:0-2785 GCA_049690035.1 Chthoniobacteraceae bacterium | reverse complement strand
ATACAGCATCGCTCCGCTGAAAAGCGACCGAAGGAGGAGAGACGACATTCGTGGTCCCCGGACGACGAGAATTCCGGTCCCGAAATCGAATTTGCGAACAATCTGGGTTCGCTTCCTTCGGACAATCCTCCGGAGGTCGAGGTTGAATTCGCACCACGATAGCTGGCATCTCACCTGAGGTTCTGAAGCTGAAGGCGAGGCCGAGAGTTTCCCGCCCGTCGCGATACCTACTTCTGCTTTGCCTCGAACGCCAGCCAAGCCGCCCACGCTTTTTCCCAATCGTTGCGCTGGCATCGAAGATCGAATTCCAGCGCGGACAAATACCGCGGTGAGTCCTTGTCCTCGTTAAGAACCCTCAGGGTCGAGATCGCATCTTCTATTTTGTGCACTTCCAACTGGGCACCCAGGAGTTCGAGTCCGTTTACGAGGTCCTTGGACCGCTGGTAGAATTCCCCCTCCAAGTGGACCAACGGCTCGCCAGTTTCAATCGTTGGTATCTTCGGCATGACCGCGAATTGTTTAACTGTCTCGCACGCCTTCATGTATTCGCCAAGTTCCGCATAGTAACGGGCGATGAATGGCCAACTATCAGACTGCCACTCCGGTTTGGAAAGGAGAAGAGGTCCGAGCCGGTCCAGCTTGCGGTGCGCTGCCCAAATCCGGAAAAATTGCTTTCGTTCAGGCGGCGCCAAGGAACCGAGGCCAGGGTCGTGGGCGAGTAACTGCTCGCTTTCGAGTTCGAATTCCAAACGCGAGGCCGTGTCGAGATACAGGAGAATGTAGGCAGGATTCTCGCGCGCCCAGTAGCGGAGGACGTCGCGTGCCTCCGGTCTGTTTTGCACGGCGGTGAGCATTCTGCGGAACAAGCCGGCGCGATCTTCCGTAGGCCTTTTCAAACCTTCCTCCCACGCATCGAGCGCGCGATCCGGCTCCTCCAATTCAAACCACAAAGCGCCTTCGTCGAAACAGTGCCCGGTCCAGTTCGGCTCTAGAGCGCGCGCGATTGCAAAGTCGCGGTCGGCGGACCGTGTCGAATGGGTGACTGAGTGGGCGCGCGCGCGCGCCACGTATAGATTCCAGTCAAGGGGCGCAATCGAAAGCGCCTTAGTCGTTGCGGCGATGACGTCGTCTGCTCGGTTCTCCGCGGCCTGGCCCTCGATCTGGCGGTTGAGTGCCCGTGCGTACGCGGAAGTGGGGAAGGGCAGGAAAACGGAGGCGAGCCACCAGCTACCCAGCGCGATCAATGCCGCGCCGACGACGCGGAATGCAGGTCTCATCCACCGTGTGGGCGTGCGGGGGCATTCCGGATGGAGGGCCAGGCTCATCAGGAAAAGTGCTGGCCAAAGAGATCCGAGCCGGTGACCGGAAACATCCACGAATCCGTGCAAAGCAAACCCAATTACGCTGACCAGTGCAGCGGAGCGCACGAGCGGCGCGGTGCCGTGATCAAACGGCCGACTGCGCGTCAATCCGATCGCCAACACGCCAAGGATGAGGATCGGAGCGAGCCAGCCCAACTCGATGGCGGCCCACATCCAATCGCTCTCCGGATGGAGGGCGCGGTTCCCCATCTTCGAAGAGTCACGGGCCATCGCGAAGAGCGGTTCGAAATTGCCAAGCCCATGCCCGAACCACGGCGCCTCAGCTGCGAGATTCCAAGCATCCTTTTGGAGCAGAAAGCGGAAATTTTTAATCATCACCTCTGTCTCCGTCTGGAAACGCCGGAGCGCTTCGCCACCGAACAGGAACAAGCCCGTCAACAGAAGGACCGAGCCCGAGACCGTTACCGCTGCGGTCTGCGTGGAGGTCGATAGTCGAATCGAGAACAGCGCCCAAATCGCGATGCCCCCGAAGAACAATAGAATGCCAGAGCGCGAATATGCGATGATGAGCGCCGCGCAAACGACACCGAGACAGGAAAACCAGAAAGCGCTCCCCTTGCGATTCGCGCGCAGATCTTCGAACGCGAGCGCGTTGATCATGATCCCCCCGAGGGCTAGTACGTTCGCAGTTTGATTCCGATTCGGGAAGAATCCGAAGTTAACCCCAGAGTTCTCAGTCTCCGGCCAGAATGGAACCTTGTGACCGCTGAAAAATCCGAACAGCGCCGCGGTGGCCAGCAAGACGACCCCGGCGCAAAAGACTCGCAGCGCCAGCAGTGCGCTCCTGCGCTCCCAAACGTAAGATAGAAGATAGTAAGCCCAACTCAGCCCAAGGATCATCATCCCGAATGCTTCGACCGTGAGCCATGGCTGAGGAGTGCGGGTCAGTGCCACCGGCAGGCCGGAAATACTGAGAAGCTTGGTGCGACAATCTTCGCCGCTCCACCAAGCTGCGGGGAGAATCGCTGCGCCCGCGAGGCAAACAAGCAGGATCACAGCCACGTTGAACGCTGGTCCCAACGATCGCGATGGAGGTTTGGCCAGGAAGAGGAAACCCGTGGCCAGCGCAAGCACCGCAATAGCCCACAGTGCTGTGGAACCTCCTAAAAGCGGAGCGGCGATCGTCAGGCATGCGAGAACCCAGCCTCGGCACGGAAAGTAGTCAGGGAAGGTGCCGGACGGTTTCTTTGGAAGAATGTCCCACTGTCGCTGACTGGCTATCGCGGAGGCATCCGTCGATGAGCGGCTCGACCGGCGCCTTCGTCGGTTGGTTGGATTAGGTCCGTTAAGCATGCAGACTTTTCTTAAAATGCCGTTTCAGTGCGCCGGGTGCGAAATCGTCTTCAACGAGCAATCGTTTCTAAAGCAAAGCCTCGGAATCTCGTTTGATCGAGATTCCGAGG
>JBAVML010000020.1:0-12555 GCA_049690035.1 Chthoniobacteraceae bacterium | reverse complement strand
ATTCGCCCGAGGGCCGTGCGACGAGCAGCGACGTCCAACTATTGCAATCGGGATGTCCAAAGATCGACGCATCGCGGCGCAATTTCAGCCCGGTGCCTTCCTGGATCTTCGCCCACACGTCGGCGGGCGTGATCGGTTTCTTGGAAAAGATCGTGCGCCCCGTGTCGGCCTCGGGTTGGAAGCTGAGCATGCGCCAGATGCGCGTCCGCTCCGGATCCCCGAGCAGCCAGCGAATGATCTCCGGCACGCCATCGATATTCCGTGCCGTGATCGTGCAGCTATGAGCGAACTCCAGCGGCAGTCCGGTCTTCGCGCGGATGTCGCGCGCGAGCTGGGTGAAGGCTTCGCGCACCGGATGCAGGTCCGCCTCGGATTTCACCCGTCCGATCGGATAGCCGTGCCGGCCGGCCTGCGTCATGTCGATATGCACCGAGACCTGCCGCAGCCCGCCTTCCACCACGAGGCGCTCGAGGAACTCGGGCTGTTCGATCAGCGTCTGCCCGTGCGTGAAGACCATTGGCACCAGGCCGACCGCGTACGCGTGCCGGACGATCTCCACGAGTTCATCCGTGCGCCCCGCGCGCCAGTAGGCATCCACGACATCGCCGCCGGTGATCTGCAACCCGCCGCCCGGCCCTTGAAACTTGCGGTTCGCTTCGATCTGCTCGCGCATCTCTGCCAGCGAGGGAATGGGCACCTCGTTCGCGTTCTTCGGTAAATAACAATGCGTGCAGCGGAAGGAGCAGTAGCTCGCCCCGAGGGTGAATGAGCAGTGCGTGAGATGCCGCCCCGACACCTGATTCGGCGTCTGCAATTCCGGCGGCAGCTCCGCCCACCGCCGCGCGAGGTAGCTGCGCTTCTCCTCATTGAGCGGCTGCCGAAAGGCCCGCCAGCGCGCCCTCCATTTTTCACGGGAAGTAAGCGGGCGCGACGAAGCCGCGACGGCGTTAACGGGCTTCGTTGAGGTTCCAGTCATAGTCGAAGTAAGAGAGCTTTGCGTCCGCCGGGATCGGCTCCGTGCGGTTCTTGCTGAGGAACGCAGAAGCTCCGCCGCTCGCTTTGAAGTCCGCCGCGTACCAATCGAAGATCTTCGAGAGCTTCGCCTTGTTTCCCGTCACCAGCACCGCGCCGTCTCCCTTGTTGGCAAAGGCCTTCGCCTGTGCATCGAGCTGTGCATTCAGCTTTGGCGCGGTGTAGGCGGCATTCAGCAGCGGCGGGCAGCTCGTGCTCGCGCAGTTGATCGCAAAATGCACGCGCGGATCCTTGAACTCCGGGATGAGGATTTCCTTTTCGAGATGATTGAGGCTGATCTTTTTCCCCGCGACCGTGATGCGCGGTGCCGTGAAAACCCCGAAGAGCGGTGCAATGTCGCGCACGCTCTTGATCGGGTAGCTGTCGAGCACGAGGCGCAGCATCCATGCATTGTAGGCATTGATGTGGTAGGCGAAGCGCCCGTCGCGCGAGGAGTCGCTCGGCCCGCTCGCGGCGATCTGGTCGGTGATTTTTTGCAGGGCCGCCACATCGGCAGCGTTCGCCTTCCACTCCTTGTATTTCACGGTGCCGGCCGTCGTGACGTATTTGCCTAGAAGTCGGCCGTATTCAGATTCCCAAGGCTCGGCCGCCTGACTGATGACGGCGGCGATAAGGAGAATCAGCGAGGTGATGATCGATTTCGTTTTCATGGTTTGTGGGTTTCTGCGGCCAGGGATTGGACGGAGGCCGGTGGTGGATTGGCGGAAAAGGGCTTGCGGTAATACCAGCGATGCAGTGCCGCGGGCGGCACCCCGAGGTGATACCCGAGCAGCATGGCGACGTTGGTCAAGGTGGTGCGCCACGCGCCGCCCTCCAGATGCCGGCGAGGCGAACTTTCCATCGGCGGATCGAGCATCACGATCGATCCGGCGCGGCGCAGGCGCCGGGAAAACTCGACATCTTCCATGAGCGGAAAATCCGCGTATCCACCGAGCGCCTCGAAGACCGACCGGCGGACGAAGAGCGATTGATCGCCGTAGAGCGCGCCAAAGGACCGATTGTGCCATCGCTCGATCGGCTCCAGGCAGCGCAACTGCGGGTGTCGTTCGTCGAACTTCCGGTAAAACGCTCCGCCCACGCGGCTCGCGTCGCCCATCTCGCGGCACAGCGAGGCGAGGTGCTCCGGGGTGAGCACGGAGTCGATATGGTGGAAGAGCAGGATCTCGCCAGTTGCGAGCCTTACGGCTTCGTTCATCTGCCGCCCGCGCCCAGCGGCAGTGGAAATGCTCGCTTTCACCCCACGGGTGCTGAGGAAGGAGGCGAGATCGGCGGCCTCCCGCGCGAGGCCAAAGATCAACTCCACCTCCGGCACCTCTGACCAACGATCGGCAAAGGTGCGCGCGGCGGAAAGCTCCCGCCAGCAAGGGACGATGAGGCTGATGCGCATAAGCGAGTGAGCAGCGCGCCTAGGACGCTCCTTTCGCGGCGACGAGTCAAGTCGCGAACTCACTGTACAATCGACTGGCATTTTCCACCCAACCACGATGCCCTTCCACCCGTGCCGACTGCCGTCTTTATGTTGAAAGCACCTGTTCCCGGACTGGTGAAAACGCGGCTGGCGCAAGCGCTTGGGACCGAGCCGGCATGCACGATATACCGGCTCATGGTGGAACGAGTAATGGCCGAGGTGCCCGCGTACTGGCGGTGCGAGGTCCATGGTGCGCCATCCGATCAACTCGATGTTCTCTCTGCCTGGCTCGGACCACGCGCTGTATATCGACCGCAGCCCGATGGCGATCTTGGGACGCGGCTGATCCATGCGTCATCGCTGGCATTTGAGGACGGAGCAGAGAGCGTGGTGCTGCTGGGCGGAGATTGTCCGGGGCAGGATCGCGTATTTTTCCAAGCATCCGAAGAGGCTCTGGCGACGCATGACTTGGTGATCGGGCCCGCCCGGGATGGTGGCTACACGCTGCTCGCCGCGAAGAAGCTGCATCGCGCTTTGTTCGAGGGGATCGCGTGGAGCACCGCCCGCGTGCTCGAGGAGACGCTCGACCGGGCGCGTGCGCTCGGTCTGCGTGTTGCCTTGCTCGAAACCCTCGAAGATGTCGATGATGCGGCCTCGTGGGAGCGAGCGCGAGTGGCGCTGTTTCCGAATTTTCAGTCCGCTGCGCGATCGCGGCACGAACCAAACCGTCCACCATTAAAAGTATGAAAGCAGATTCCGAATCCGCCGTCCGTGATCGCTACGCCCGCGCGGCGGGCAAGTCCGAAGCCGCTCTGTGTTGTCCGGTCGAATACGATGCGCAGTATCTCAAGGTCATCCCCACGGAGGTGATCGAGAAGGATTACGGCTGTGGCGATCCTTCGCGCTGGCTGAAGCCGGGGGAGACGGTGCTCGATCTCGGCAGCGGCACGGGAAAGATTTGCTTCATCGCGGCGCAGGTGGTCGGCGCGGAAGGGCGGGTGATCGGCGTGGACATGACGGATGCGATGCTGGAAGTGGCGCGGCGCAATGCGCCGGTGGTGGCGGAGCGGATCGGGTTTTCCAACGTGGAATTTCGCAAGGGTCGTATCCAGGATCTCGCGCTCGATCTCGATGCGCTCGATGCGGAGTTGCGCGCGAGACCGGTTGCGGGCGCGAATGCCTTCCTCGAAGCCGAGGCGCTCACGCAACGGCTGCGCCACGAGCGGCCGCTGGTGGCGGATGATTCGGTCGATGTCGTCGTCTCGAACTGCGTGCTTAATCTCGTCGAGCCGGGCGCGAAGCCGGAACTCTTCCGCGAGATCTTCCGCGTGCTGCGGCTCGGCGGGCGCGCGGTGATTTCCGATATCGTGAGCGACGAAGACGTGCCGGCGCATCTCCAGCGCGACCCCGAACTGTGGAGCGGCTGCATCTCTGGCGCGCTGACCGAGGAAGGTTTTCTGCGCGCGTTTGCCGACGCGGGTTTCCACGGGATCGAGATTTTGAAGTTCGACGAGACGCCGTGGCAGACGGTGGAGGGCATTGAGTTTCGCTCGATCACGGTGCAGGCCTTCAAGGGCAAGGAGGGTCCGTGCATGGATCGGCAGCAGGCGGTGATTTACAAGGGCCCATTCAAGGAAGTGCTCGACGACGACGGGCACCGGCTCATCCGAGGCCGGCGCATGGCGGTATGTGAAAAGACATTTCGCCTCTACGGACAGCCGCCCTATCGCGACGAGTTCATCTTCGTCGAACCTACGACTGCCGTGCCGTCCGAGGCGGCGCAGCCGATGGATTGCCGCAGCGATGCGCGGCGCGATCCGCGCGAGACGAAGGGCGCGGACTACAAGGCCACGACCGAGGCGAGTGCCGTCTGCTGCGAACCCGGGCAGTGCTGCTAAATCGGGTGAGCCGCTTCGCCACTCATCTCGCGGAACGCGGTCTCCGCCTCACGCGGCGGAGGCCGGAGATTTTGCAGATCAATGTGGGCAAGCTCTGCAACCTCACGTGCATGCATTGTCACGTGAACGCGGGGCCGAAACGGAAGGAGATCATCACCCGCGAGACGATTGACCGCGTTCTCGCGTGGTTGGAGCCGACAGATATTCCCACCGTCGATCTCACGGGCGGCGCGCCGGAAATGATCCCGGATTTTCGAGACGTGATCATCGAACTGAGTCGCCAGGGCCGGCACATCATCGACCGGTGCAACCTCACGATCCTTCTCGAACCAGGCTACGAAGGGCTGGCGGAGTTTCTGCGCGATCATCGCGTCGAGATCGTCGCATCGATGCCGTGCTATTCGCCGGGGAACGTAAATGCGCAGCGCGGAGAAGGGGTGTTCGACGCGAGTATCAAGGCGTTGCAGTTGCTTAATTCCCTCGGGTACGGGGTGCGCGAGGAACTGCCGCTACACCTCGTCTATAACCCGGTCGGCGCCTTCCTTCCCGGAGGCGAGGCGGAACTGCAAGCGGATTACCAGCGCGAGCTCGCACAACATTTCGGCATCCATTTTCACCGGCTCTACACGATCACGAACATGCCGATCGCGCGCTTCGCCTCGTGGCTGCGGCACGAAGGGAAACTCGATGAATACATGGCGACGCTGGTCGCGGCCTTCAATCCCGCTTCCGTGGAAAGGCTCATGTGCCGGAACACCATTTCGGTCGGCTGGCGCGGTGAGGTGTACGACTGCGACTTCAACCAGCAGCTCGGCATGCAGCTCGCGAACGGGAAGCCTCTGATGCTTTGGGATCTCGATCCGGCCACGTTTGAGCAGAACGCGATTCGCGTGGACGATCACTGCTTTGGCTGCACGGCTGGCGCGGGATCGAGTTGCGGCGGCGCGCTGGTGTAGCGGCGCAGCCATACGGCGAGCGAGATGAAGACGGGTGTCCAGAGTGCCCAATAGGCCCACCACGGATGCTCCCAGCTTCCGCTCATCGCTTGCTCTTTCCACGCGGCGAAATAGAGGACATCGAGTGTGCTGAGCACCCAGAATGGAGGGCACGAGTGGAGTGTTGCGAACGGCAAGCCCCACGCGGGATACCAGAACGTCACGGTCGATGCGCAGAGGAGAAACGCGCCGAAGATCTGCATCGCCGCGCGGGACATCGGGCGTGTCTTCGTTCCCACGGAAAATACGATCGCGCCGAAAAGTAGGGCCAGCGCGCCGCTCGACAGTGCCTTCGAGCCGGTGAGGTGTTCGAGCAGGTAGTGGAGAAAGCCGTTGCCGCTGGTCGCGGTGGAAAAGCTGGTGAGGCCGCGCACGAGATTCGGCAGCGATGAAGCGAACGGCAGCGCGGTCGCGATGAGAATCGCGGCGAATGCGAACGCGCCGCGGCGGCTGCGCGCATCGCCTTGCGCCCAGAAAGGCCAGGCGAGGAAGACGGCCGCGACTTTCATCTGCACGGCGATGGCGAGCAGTGCCCACGCCCAAATGCGGTGATCTCGCTCCCACGCGAACACCGCGGCGACCGTGGCGAGGATCATGAGCGAATCGAAATGCGCCTCGCCGGCGAAGCTCAGCACCGGCACGGGATTCACCGCGTAGAGCGCGACGAAGCGCAAGCGCTCGCGACCGCCGAGCGTGGTGAGCAGCGGCAGCACGGCGAGTTCGGCGAGGGTGAAGGCGAGCTTGTAGATCCACGGTTCATCGGTGATCGCACCGAGGGCGGCGAAGGTCAGCTCGGCGAGCGGCGGATAAACGGTGAGCTTGTCCTTGTGATTCATCGCTTCCCAACGTGCATCGCGGAGCCTGGCAAATTGCGGCGCGTCCGCGGTGTCGGCGTAAGGACTGATGCCGAGCCGGACGAGCCGGCCTTCCCACAGATAGCGTTGCAAGTCGTCGGAGACGGGGATCGGCCAGACGAAGATGCGGACGCCGATCGCGAGCGCGAGCAGGAGCAGCCATTGGCGTCGCAGCGGCCACTCGCGCGGCCAGCGCCAGCACGCGAGTAGGCCGAGCGTAAAGAGCGCGTTGGAAAGGATGCAGCGCCCGGCGAAGCTGGCCCAGAGCGCTTCAGCCGGCATCGCGCTGGTCGCGGAGATCATTCACGCCGAGGTAAAGCAGGCCGCAGACATAGACGATGAGGAACGGACCGAGGAACCATCCACCGCGGGCGAAGAACAGCATCAGCGCGACCGTGGCGTAAAGGCCGAGCGCGACTTCGAGGAGCGGCATCCAGCTCCGATCCGCCGGCGGGCGCCGGGCGTGGCCGCCGGTTTTTGGCGTGCGCCAAAAGCCGCTGCGCACGCCGAGCAGGGCCTCGAGGACGGCGCGGCCATTTGAGAGCGCGAGACCGCCGCCGAGCAGGATGATCGCGGGGATCGTGCGCAGACGACCGCGCTCGACTTTGGGAAGAGTCAGCCAAGCCGTTAAGTAAACCATCACCGGCGCGGCGAGCGTGAAGCCACCGACGATGCAGAAAAGCGTAAACCACGGCTCGGGCGGCGCGGCTCGACACCAGAGCAAAATCGGCAGCGCGAGCAGGCAGTGCAGCAGCAGGAGCAGATGCACGAGGAAATGGGTGAGGTGAAAACAGGCGAACAGCTTTTTCCACGCGGGCACGGGCGCGGCGAGCACCGCGGGAAGCAGCTTGCGCGCGGTTTGGATCGAGCCTTTCGCCCAGCGGAATTGCTGCCGGCGATAGGCGCCGACCGAGTCCGGCAGTTCTCCGGGAACGATGATCTCGGGGAAATAACACGGCGCCCAGCCGGCAAGCTGCGCGCGGTAGCTGAGGTCGAGATCCTCGGTCAGCGTGTCGTCCTGCCAGCCGCCGGCGTCCTCGATCGCGCGACGACGCCACAGCCCGGCGGTGCCGTTGAAATTCATGAACAATCCGCCGGCGGCGCGCGCGGTTTGCTCGACGATGAAATGGGCGTCGATGCCGGTCGCCTGCGTTTCGGTGAGCAGCGAGTCGCGGGAGTTGAGATGCGTCCAGCGGGTTTGCAGGAAGCCGATTTCGGGTCGCAGCGCGAAGATGGGCGCGGTGCGGCGGAGGAAGTCCGGCGCGGGAACAAAATCCGCATCGAAGATCGCGAAGAGCTCGCCTGAGGCTGTATTCATGCCGCTGTGCAAGGCACCTGCCTTGTAGCCGAGCCGCTCGTCGCGACGCAGCACGTGGACGCGGTGACCGGCAGCGCGAAGCTCGGCGGCGACGCGATCGACGATCCCGCGCGTGTCGTCGGTCGAATCGTCGAGCACCTGGATCTCGTGGCGATCTCGCGGGTAATCGAGCGCGGCGACGGCGCGCAGCAGCCGCTCGGCGACGTGCGGTTCGTTGAAGAGCGGGAGCTGCGTGGTGACGCGCGGGAGCGCAGCGTCCGTGAAGCTCGCGGCGCGCGCGCTCAAGCTCGCGTTGAAGGCGCGCAGCCTGCGATGGTGCAGGGCGAAAAGCAGCAGGTGGACGTAGCCTTGGATTCCGTAGGCGAGCAATCCGGCGGTGGTGACGAAATACGCGGCGTAGAGGGAAAAGCTGAGCACGTGAGCGGCGGAAGCGGTGGCCTGATTGATTGCCGGGGAATCCTGTTCATCCTGTCAATCCTGTCTCCTCTTCTTTGACACAGGATTTTCAGGATTGGCAGGATCAACGGGATTTTCTCGTGCGGGCGCAACCGCCGATTGTGGCCGCGGTTTAGACGGTGGCGCTCGGCGCAAGCAAGGTCGCAGGCTCGGGGCGGATGCGCGAGCGCAGGCCGGCACGCGCGATGGCGAGGCCGATCTTGAGCGAATGGCTCGGCGAGACGCCGGTGACTTTTTGCTGTCCGGCGATGCGGTGCCGTTCAGTCACGGGGACCTGCGCGATCTTGGCGCCGAAACGCGGGGCGAGCACTTGCGGCTCGATGGTCCAGCCCCAAGTCGTTTCGGTGAGCGCCATCGTTTCAAAGAGCGTGCGCTCGATCAGCCGAAATGGGCCGAGGTCGTAATACCACTGGCCGCTGAGCGCGGCCGCCCACGCGCCGAGCACGACGTTGGACACGGCGCGGATGGCGCCGAGTTCCTGCCAGTTGCGTGGAACGAGCGTGCGCTGGCCAAGCACCAGCGTGGCGCCGGCGCGCCAGGCGTCGATGAGGCGCGGGAGTTCCGCAGGATCGTTCGCGCCATCGGCGGCCATGAAAAGATAAGCGTCGGGGTGCAGTCCCGCTGCGCGGATCGCCTCGATGGCGGCGAGGCAGCCGTGGCCGTAGCCGCGCGCCGATGTTTCGCCGACGAGGACGCCGTGCGTCGAGGCGACGGCGTGCGAACAATCGCGGCAATCATTCAAACCCACGGCAACGACGGCATCGTGCCGCGCGGCGTGCGGCTCCAGTTCGCGAAGCACGGGGCCGAGCGCTTCCTCCTCGTCGCGGACCGGCAGGATGATGGCGATCGCCGGATGTCGCATCACGCTTTCGTCTTCTCCCGCATCCGCACTGGCGAAGCGCCGAGGCGATCGAGCACGGGGACGCCACCCTCGCCGAGGTGGCCGAAGCTGAGCACGCCGGTCGGGCATTGCTGCACGCAGGCGGAGCAGCGGACGCACTCGGGGTCTTCCATGGGCATTCCTTTGTTGGCGAAGTTCATGATGTCGATGCCCTGATGGCAGACGGAGGTGCAGACGTTGCACGAGATGCACTTCTTTTTCTCCGCGAAAATGCGGAAGCGCGAGAAGCGTCCGTAGATGTTCATCAGCGCGGCGAGCGGGCAGGCGAAGCGGCACCAGACGCGACCTGAGAGGTGAAAGTAGAAGCCGACGCCGATGATGCCGGACCACAGCAGATCGACGAAATATTCGTAGTTGAAGAGCGGCAGTCCGCCGCCGAGGGGCGCACCTTTTTCCAGGAAGTGAAAGATGCTGCCGGCGGGAGAGCCGGGAAACGTCCACGAGACGATGCGCAGGAACATGAGCACAACGGCGAAGGCGAGGAAGAACTGGCCGACCATGTTCCAGCGGGTGGCTTTGGGGCCGTGAGGCATCTTGTGGCGATGCGTGTCGCCGAGCGTTTCCGCGAGCGCGCCGCAGGAGCAGATCCACCCGCAATAGGCGCCCTTGCCGAAGCGCCAGACGAGCAGGGGAATGAGGACGAAAGTCTGGATCGAGCCGACGATGAGCCAGCCCCACATCGGTTTTTCGGTGAACCAATTCGCGACGACGAGCGGCCAGGCGAGGATGAAGCCGATGACGCGCCAGTAGGATCGTTCCGCGCCGAAGACCATCGCGGCGGCGCGATCGGCCTCGGGGAGCTTCGCGATTTTCCAGTCAGCGACTTCGAAGAAGGTATCGGCGAAACCGCGCAGTGGTGCGCCCTCGGCGAAGAGGCCGTTGTGACCCATCCACGGCAGGATGATCTCGGGCAGCAGATACAGCGGGATGACCGCGATGAGCACGAGCGAGAGTGTCTGCAGCTTCACGTACGGTGTCTTTCGTCGCTGCACGCGGCGGATACCGAAGATGATCACGACGATGGCGTAGATGGATGAGTACCAGAAGCTGCGATACTTCGCCGAGTCGCGCAGGGTGGCGAACAGGCTGGTGGTATCCGTTGAGTCCGACGAGACGACGGCGCTCGGGTTGAAGTCGATCGGCGTGCCGACGAAGAAGTCCTTCTTCCAATGGTAGAGCCAGATGAAGGCGATGAGCGTCAGCGCGAAGGTGATCCACCATTTGCGATTCCGGTCACCGTTGATCGTGATGCCGCTGCGGCGGAAAAACTCGAGCGGTGCTTCGCGGCCGATCATCGCGAACACGTAATCATTCGGGATCGTTTCCTCGGGTCCGCTCTTACCGCGCCGCAGGATCGCCTTATCCACCTCGATGCGCACCGGCGCGGTGCCGAGCGCGAGCGTGAGGCGGCCCGGTGCTCCTTTCCCACGCATCTCGGAACTCGCGGCGGTGGTGACCCGTTCCGAAGTCGGCTGCGCGACAGACACAGCGGCGCCGGGATTTTCCGCGAGCATCTTGAGCTTCTCGATGTTCTCGGGCTTCGGCCGGGTGAGTTCTTCGCCGCGATAGGAAAACGTCACGCGCGCTCCGCACGCAACGAGCGCGATGGCCGCCTCGGCGGCGCTGTCGCCACCGCCGACGACGAGCACGTCCTTGCCTGCGAAATCCTTTGGGTCGTGCAAGCGGTTCGACACCTTGTCGAGCTCCTCGCCGGGCAGATCCATGCGGCGAAAGTTGCCGCTCCTCCCGATCGCCACAATGACGCGTAGCGCGCGTGTCTTCGTTTTCGCATCGTCGCCATGATGTAGCGTGAAGGCGCCGCCGGTGCGCTCGATCCGTTCGATCCGCGCGGCGACCGGTTCGACACCGGCGGCCTTGCGCTGGCGCTCCATGTCCTCGAGCAGCGATTCTTTTACCCCGCTCGCCTCGGAATACTGGATGCCGCCCGCCGGCGTCAGCTCCGTGGGATACGTGAAGATCGGCTTGGCCTTGGGAAAATTCGCGACGGTCGAGAAGAGCTGGGTCGCTTCGAAGAGTTCGTAGCGCAGCCCGGCCTTTGCCGCCTCCATCGCGGCGGAGACGCCGGAGACACCGCCGCCGATGATCGCGACGTCGAGCACGCGCTCGTCCTTGCCGCGCTGTTGTGCAAAGTCGGGCTCGGCGAGGATCGCGCGCACGGCCTGCGTGCCGGTCTCGGAGCTGAACTTGAGCAGCGGCACCCCGGAGAGGTCGCCGACGATGCGAATGCCGGGAACGTTGGTCTGCCCGTTCTCGCCGACGACGGGGAGTTTTTCGACCGAGCCGGCGGGCCACTTGCCGTGGAGCCAGTGGTAATAGCGGGAGATGATGCCCATAGGTGTGGTTTGAACGTATCGAATGGTCGTTTGATTGCGAAGTTCGATCATCGCCCGGCAGTTCATCCCCAAAGGTGGCGCTTCAAACCGGAGGCGGTCGGCGCTACGTTCGTCAAAACGATGACCACCCAACGCGCAGCGCTGCTGCGACTCCTCTCCGATGATGATCCGACGACGCTTTCCCTGCTCAAAACCCAACTGACCGCGGCCGGCCTCATCCGGCTCCCGGAACTGCGGGAGTTGCTGCCGCAGGCGATGGGCTCGGCGGCGGGGCATCTGCGCGAGGTGATCGCGGAGATCGAACGGCGGGAGGCGGACGCGCTGTTTGCGCAGTTTTGCGCGGGCTTTGGCGAAGAAGGCGACATCGAGGACGCGGCGTGGCGGCTCGCGGCGATGTTTATGCCGGGGGAGGATTTTGCGCGCCAGCGCGAGTTGCTGGATGCCTGGGCGGCGGAAGTGAGGCGACGTTTTTCCAAGGCGGATGACGAGTTGGATCGCATCGAGACGATGGTCGAGCACCTCGGTCACGACCTCGGTCTGCAGGGCGACGCGAAGGATTACTACAACATCAACCACTCGCTGCTGCCGGAGGTGATCGACACGCGGCGTGGCATCCCGATTTCCCTGTCGCTCGTCTATCTGCTGGTCGGGCGGCGGGTCGGGCTGGAGTTTGAAGGCGTGGGATTGCCCGGGCATTTCATCGTCCGCTGTGGCGAGAATTTTTTCGATCCCTTCCACATCGGTCGCCGGCTGGGGATGGACGACTGTCGCGCGATCGTGGAGCAGCACGGTGGGGCATTGCGGCGCGAGTACTTTCGACCGGTGACGCCGCGGCAGATGTTTACGCGGATGCTGGGGAATATCGTGGCGCTGGCGCAGGAATCCGATCCGCCGCTGGCGGCGAAAGTGACGGGGTGGATCGAGGCGCTGAACGACGAGGGGCGCTCGTGATTCCGTCGCGGCTGAATTTTCAACTCGAGGCCGTGGCCACCGGTTCGCGCGCGCGGGCGGCGACCTTTCGCACGCTGCACAATGAGGTGTGCACGCCGCTCTTCATGCCCGTGGGCACCCAGGCGACGGTGAAGGCACAGCTCACGCGGACGCTGGAAGATTCGGGATCTCAGATCCTGCTCGCGAATACCTACCACCTGCTGCTGCGCCCGGGGCCGGAAGTATTCAAACACGTGGGCGGTATCCACAATTTCATGAGCTGGGAGCGCTCGGTGCTCACGGACTCGGGCGGGTTCCAGATTTTTTCGCTGCCGCATTCGCGTTCGATCGGGGAGGCGGGCGCTTCGTTTCAAAGTTATCTCGATGGGCGCACGATCCTGCTCAGCCC
>JBAVML010000019.1:0-2957 GCA_049690035.1 Chthoniobacteraceae bacterium | reverse complement strand
CCTCATAGGCGGTCCGGGCGGCATCACGAAAACCGGCGCGGGCACACTCGTGCTCACCAATCCGAACAATTCTTTCGGTGGCCAAACCACCAGGACCGAACCGGCCAAGGTGAGGATCCTCGGCGGCACCCTTCAGGTTCCCAATGACGGTGCGCTTGGCGACGTGGCCAACGATGTCGAGATTAACAACGCGACCTTCGCTGCCAGCGCGTCTTTTGCGAGCTCCCGCAATTTCACCAAGACCGGCGGGGTGGCCACCATCGACGCGCAGGTACCCAGGCTGACCCTGCTGAACAAGGCGATCATCCCGGGCAGCCTGACCCCGATCAATCCAGCCAACCTGAGCGATCACCTCACCTACCCGGACGGCGCCGGGACGCCGGTCATCGGGACGAGCGCGCCGTTCGTGGGCGGCACGACGGTCACCTTCGGTGGTAACGGCGCAGCGCACGTTCACTCTGACGGCATGGGCGGGATCGACACCATCGAGTTGTCCGGCACCGACAGCACCAGCAAGCTCATCATCAAAGGCCCCGCCACCGGGTTCATCACGATCAAGCGCATCGTCATCGACGACCTCGACGTAAACAAGATCGCCTCCATCGGGTCGATCGTGCTCGGAGCAAACGTCCGGCTCGGCGACGGCGTGCGCGACTCCGTGCCCGACCTTTATGTCGAAGGCAAGGCCGGCAAACTGCAGCTCTATGACATCAACAGCTACGGGCTGATTCGCCTCGGCGAAGGTCTGCCTTACGACGTTCCGAACGAGACCAAAACGCCCGACACCTACAACAACCGGCCCGCCCTCACGATCCACGAGGTCCGCGGCCCCGGCATGGTGATCGATCTCACCCCGAGCGATCTGCCGACCGTGCTCGGACGCCCCGTCGGCGGTGGCGGCCTGGGCAAAGTGGTCGTGGACAGGTGGGATTTCTCCGGGCCGGTACCCACCGCTGCTCCCGGGCTGCCCGGCGCGATCCGCACCACGCAGAGCATCGGCAGCTTCAAGCTCCTGCATGGAAACTGTTCGGTGGTCTTCGAGGTGGACAAGCTGCATGTCGGCACCGTCACCACGGCGAACCTCGGCAGCATGACGATTCAGAACGGGAGCTGGGGTAGCAGCGGCAGCGAGATCGAAGGCGGCGTGGGTTCGTTCAACGCCGATGCCTTCCTCGCCGGCGCGACGCTGACGGCTGGAGGCATGGGCAAGTTCAGCCTCGACGCCGGAGCCTTCGCCGGGCTGCTCACCCTTACCGATCCCGACGCGCCGAACATTCCCACGTTCACCGTGGCTACCGATTTTTCAGGCGCCGTCATCTCGGAGTCGCCCCTTCAAAAGATCAAAGTTAAAGGCGACTTCACGGGCGAACTTCAGGCACCATTCATCGGCTCGATCAGCGCCTATGCCTTCCTCGGGACCGAAACGCCCGGTGAATACAATCAAATCATTGCCACCGAAGGATCGCTCGGCACGCTGACCACCACTGCCGGGGTGGTGAAGAACTTTGCGATCGTCACCGATCAAGCCTTCAAGGGCTTCAACGTGAAACTCAGCAAGCTCACCAGCGACACCGTTGGCATCGACAACGTCCACATCGAGGCCCTTTCGATCGGCAATATCTCGGTGAGCCTCGCCGCTGCGGCGGGCACCACCATCAACCTCACCGGCATCCGCAACAGCGACTTCATCGCCACCGGCGCCGGCGCGCTCGGCGGCGTTGGGAAAATCTCGGTCTCTCTCGCGGGTTCGGCCGGCAGCACGGCGACGACGGGCATCACCGGCGTGTCCGTCTCGGCGGGCGCGAATGTCGGCGCCATCACCGTAAAATCCAAGGTGCTCGCGCAGGGCACGATCGAAGGCAGCGTATTCCTCGCGGGCCAGGCACTCGTGCTCGACTCCGGCACCACGCTCGCCACCCTCGGCAAAGCCAGCCTCGGCACGGTGAATGTCTCGGGCTCGATCATCGATACCGATCTCGTCGCGGGCGGCTCCATCGGCGCCGTGACCGCGGGCGGGAGCCTCAGCGATTCGCTCATCCTCGCGGGCGCCCTGCTCGGCGCGGACGGCGCGCTCGGCGGAACCTCCACAGACAGCGATACGTTTCACAGCGCCGCCTCCATCGCCGCGGTGACGGTGAAAGGCGCTGCGGGCGGCTTCTTTGCCCGCACGTCGATCCTCGCGGGTGTGAACCCCGTGAACGGCATTTTCGGCGATGGCGGCGACATCCTCGCGGCCGCGGCAGGGCTGCTGACCAACAAGAGCTTCATCGGCCCGATCAGTATCCCAGCGGGCGTCCTCGCAAACGTTTCGGGCGCCCCGCATTACGGCATCGAGGCGGCAAAACTCACCAGCTTGAAGGGGGGCGCTGTCGCTCCGTTTGTGTTCGCTCCCAGCACGCCTGCACGACTCCTCGATCTCGCGCCGCTGGGAGTCGATGCCGATGACATCCGCGTGGCGGTGGTCGTCTGAGAAGCGAGTGAGAGCGGCGCTTCAGCGCCATCCGGTAATGGACGAGCAGCGCACCACTCGAAGGACAGCTTGACAGTAGTTCGGCTCCTTACTATCAATGGCCTCAATTATTTGGCCGCTTACCGTTATGCCGCTCCTGATGCTCAAAGATGTCCCGCGCTTCGAGTGCCTGCTCAAGGCCGCCGAGCGTTATCCCACGCTGAGCCCTTCGGCGGCCTCGGCTTTCCTCCATCTGCTGCGGACCGGCGACGCGGTTTTCGAGACGGAAAACGAGTACCTCACGCGCCACGAGATCAGCCAGGGCCGCTTCACCGTGCTCATGCTGCTGAACCGCTCTTCGGAGGAGCCGTCAACCCCGGCGGAATTGGCGGAAGAAGCGGGTGTAACCCGCGCCACGATGACCGGTCTCGTTGACACGCTGGTCAAGGACGGACTGGTCACCCGCACGGACGACCCCACGGATCGTCGCGCGGTGCTGGTGAAACTC
>JBAVML010000018.1:0-3818 GCA_049690035.1 Chthoniobacteraceae bacterium | reverse complement strand
TCACATGACGGGCACGAGTCGGCATGGAGTGGTTCATCCGTTTGTTCAAGCAACGCCGTTGACGACATTTTCCAGCGGCTCGCCGCGCACCGCGGCGAGGGCGATGCGGGCGGAGGTGGCGCGCATTTCCAGCTTTGACTGCACGCTGCAAAACGCCGCGTGGCAGGTGACGATGAGATTCGGCGTCGCGGCTTCCCCCGCAGTTTTCAACGGCTCGTCCTCCACCACATCCAAACCGGCGCCGGCGATGCGCCCCTCGCTTAGTGCCGCTAAAATAGCGGTCTTCTTGATCACCGCGCCGCGTGCAGTATTCACCACAAATGCGCCCGACTTTAGCAACGCCAGCTCACGCTCAGCGATCAGGTGTCGAGTCTCGTCGTTCAGCGGGCAATGCACCGAGAGCACGTCGGCTTTCGCAAGCAAATCGTTGAGCGTGCGCACGCGGGAAACACCCACGGCCTTGTCCACGCCATTCGGGAGATAGGGATCGTAAAAGACGACCTGAAAACCCAGTGCCTTCGCGCGCAGCGCCGTCGCCGTGCCGATGCGTCCGAGCCCGACGACGCCAAACGTCAGTTCACGCAAGCGCCGCAACTTTGGCTCCACGCGGATGATCCAGCCGAGCTTTTTCGCTTCCTGATCGAGCGGGAAAAGCTGGCGGCACAGCGCCATGGTGAGCGCGATGGCGTGGTCGGCGACTTCTTCGGTGCCATAGTCGGGCACATTGCACACCGCGATGCCGCGCTCGCGTGCGGCCGCTAGATCCACGGAATCAAAACCGACGCCGTTGCGGATGAGCGCACGGCAGTTCCGCAGCCGTGCGATGCCGGCAGTCGTGATCGGCGTGTTGTGCCAGACGATGAGCGCATTCGCGCCGCAGATTTCGTCGTTGAAATCCGCATCGCTGGAGCACAGATATCGCCGCACCTCGGCGGCCTCACCGATCACGGCGCGCTCAGCCGCCGACTCTGGGTCCCCGAGCGGCGACTTCGCCCAGTCAATGATTCCGACGAGTGGTTTGTTCGATTTCATGGAGGCAGCCGGATGGAGCAGGGTCTGAAGTCACTGGTCCTGCCAGTCAGTGAGCGGCAGGAAAAGGAATTCTTTTCGCGCGCCTGCTACCGCTCTCTTGCAATATCCGAGGGGTCGGCCTTGCGTTGCGCGGTGTGCGACGGTGCAATCGTCCCTTATGGAACTGAAGTTGAATGCGCAGAAAGTAGTCGTCATTGGCGCGGCCCGCGGGATCGGTCGCGCGATCGCCGAGGGGTTCATGGCGGAGCAGTGCCGCGTGTCCACCTTTGATCGCGACGCGAACTCGTCGCCGCTCCCATTTGCCGATGTTAACGTCGCCGGCGACGTGACCCGCTATGAAGAAGTACGGACGTTTGCCGATGGTGTCGGTGAGGTCGATCACGTCATCTTCTCGGTTGGTGCGGGTTCCGGAAAGTTCGGCTTTCCCTTTTGGAATCTGGCGCCCGCGGACTGGGCGCGGGTGCTGGAAATAAATTTGATCGGCGCGGTGAACGTTGCTCACGCCTTCGCTCCAAAGCTGATCGCGCGCGGACGCGGCTCGATGCTTTTTCTCGTCTCCGTCGCGGGTCAGATCGGCTCGCAGACGGATCCGCCCTACAGCGCGGCGAAGGCGGGGCTCATCAACTTCATGCAATGCGCGGCGAAGGATCTCGCGCCACACGGCGTCCGCGTGAATGCCCTCTCGCCGGGCATGGTGAAGACGGACCTGAATCAATCGGTCTGGAAGGCAGGGCAGGCGACCCTTCCCTTCGCGGAGCGGCAGGACTACGCCGTCTGGGCCGAGCAAAAAATCCGCAAAGTGTCACCACTCGGTCGGTGGCAGACGCCCGCGGAATTCGCGGCCATGGCCGTCTTCCTCGCCTCGGATCACGCGCAAAACATCACCGGCCAGACGATCAACATCGACGGTGGACAGGTGATGCACGCTTGAGCGGGTGGGATCCGCGTCAGCTTCCGGGCGATTGCCGCTTCCTAGCGCCTTACACCGCCAGGTGAAAATATCCGTGGATGTGTGGCACTCCGCGGAAATACCAGACCATCTCCGGGCCTTCGATCTGCCAGGTGTCCCACACCCTGTCGTTGCCGATGTCGAAGGCACCGCCGTAGCAGGAGACAAACAGTCGCTCGACGATTTTTTGTTCCTCGATCGTCTTCATGGTGGCCGCGACGTCGTCGCTGCGGAAACACGCGAGCATCCGGCGCATGGTGTGGAGCAGCTTTGCTTGCTGATCCTTGCTCAGGTCCGCGCCACAAAGACCGGGCAGGTCCGTTTTGCGCTTCGCGATGACTTCCGAAGGCTTCTCGCCGCGCGGCTCGCGGGCGACGAGGATTTTCTCCTGCTGCTGGCCGTCGAGCGCGTTGTAAAATTCGTTGAAGAGCAGACCCTGGTACCAGAACGGATTCCCCTCGTGATCCTTCGTCTCGCGGAACGCCTTCGCAAAATTGCCGTAGAAAATCGGCCGACCGCCGAAGCCCAGCCCTTTCTCCGACTTCGCGTGGCAGCGCCGCGTGACGTGGTGCCCGGTGTAGATAAACTCGAAATCCGTGTCCGCCGGCGTGCCGAAGAAGCCGACCGAGGGCGTATTCTTGATGTCGCCCATTAGGTCCTTCTGCACCTGCCAGTCCATCTTCTCGCGATATTCAGGCGAATGCAGCGATTCGAAGATTTGTTTCACGAGATCCTGCTGATCTTTCGAGTAGAAAGTGTGCAGCCTCTGCTCGGGACAGATGTACCACCAGTTACTAACGAACTGCCGTTTCGGGTGATCCACCGCCAGGCAGATCGCCGCGTGCTGCTCTTCGCTGAGGCTCTTGTAAAACTGCATCGGCAGTGAATCCTTCTCCGCCGCAACCGCGTGCAATTTCGGAAACCCACCGAGCGCCGCGCCAAGTGCGCTGGTTCCAAGTGCTCGGAGGACATCGCGCCGGGAGAAATCATGGCGCCCGAGGAAAGGCCGTTCGCGGGGAGGGAGGATCAGTTTCATGAGGTCATCGTCTCGCGGATTGACGGAAAAACCAGCCGCTTTCTCGCGCACGGCGCGCGTAGCGCGGTCGAATCGCGTCTTTGACTCGAGCCCCACTCGCGCGTCGGTTTTCTGCTCGATGTGGGATGAATTCGAGCGGTTCGCGGCGTTTCGGATTCGGGCGCACTTTCGCCGTCGGAACTCGAACTCGTGGATTCGGAGTTGTTCTTCCGTTTTTCTCGCCCGCCGCCGATGCCCCTGGCGGTTGCGATCGCGGATGAGATGTGAACTTTCTATTCCAGATGGCCGTGCAAGTTGAGGATGCGGCTTTCCGCGAATCCGCCGAGCAATGCTTCGCGCACTTTCGCGGCATCCAAGCCCGCGAGTTCCGCGAGCCGCAGCGCCTGTGCGACGGCGTCGATGGTATCTCGAGGATTTCGGGAAGCGTTGATCGCGCCCACTTCAATCGACGGGTTGCGATGCCGGTCAGTCCGGTCGGGACGAATCGTGCTTCGCCTTCGCGTTCGCTTTCAAGATCCACAGCAGGCAGCAGACGATCGTAACGTTCACGATCAGGAGGATGAATTTGGCAGGGCCGAAGTGCTTTACCGACTCGAAGACTTCCACCGGGATGAAGGACGCGGTGACGACGATGGTGAGATATTCAGCCCAGCGCTTTTTAAGAAAGAGCCCGATGCCCTCGATGATGAAGATCCCCGAGAACAGGAACGTAACGCCGCTCAATACTCTCAGCTGTTTGTCGGTCACTAAATCAAGGCGGGCCAGGAGCGCCACGACATGGACGTTCTCCAGGCTGACCCC
>JBAVML010000017.1:0-2082 GCA_049690035.1 Chthoniobacteraceae bacterium | reverse complement strand
GGCACCATGGTGCACGCCCTCGCCCTCGACGAGCGGGGCTTCCGCGGAGAGCGGTTCTCGGGGCACAACCGCGACCTGAAGAACTGCATCGACGTCCTCACGCTCACGCAGGGGGACGCGATTCGGGGCATCCACGCGGCCTACCTGGAGGCCGGGTCCGACATCGTCGAGACCAACACGTTCGGGGCCACGAGCGTCGCCCTGGCCGACTTCGGTCTCCAGTCGCACACCCGGGAGATGAACCTCGTCGCGGCGCAGTTGGCACGCGAGGCGGCCGACGCCGCGACGGCCCGGACGCCCGACCGGCCGCGGTTCGTGGCGGGCTCGATCGGGCCCACGAACAAGCAGCTTTCGATCGCGGGCAACGTGGCCGATCCGGGCCACCGCGACGTGACCTTCGACGAGATGGTGGCGGCCTACCGCGAGCAGATCGAGGCCCTGATCGACGGCGGCGTCGACATCCTCCTCGCCGAGACCGCCTTCGACACGCTCGTCCTCAAGAGCTGCCTCCACGCCATCGAGCAGGTCTTTTCCGACCT
Organism: Chthoniobacteraceae bacterium; assembly: GCA_049690035.1. Taxonomy (GTDB): domain Bacteria; phylum Verrucomicrobiota; class Verrucomicrobiia; order Chthoniobacterales; family Chthoniobacteraceae; genus Chthoniobacter. Next base: position 1,543 of record JBAVML010000017.1, on the reverse strand, counting down.
CGGGCGGACGCTCCCGGTCATGGCGTCGTTCACGATCTTCGAGGGGGGGCGGACGCTCTCCGCCCAGACCGTCGAGGCCTGCTGGACGAGCATCTCGCACATCGACCTCCTGAGTGCCGGCATCAACTGCGCGCTCGGGCCGGAGAAGCTGCGGACCCACGTCGCCGACCTCTCACGGATCACGCCCCGGCTGGTGAGCTGCTACCCGAACGCGGGCCTCCCCAATGCCCTCGGCGGCTTCGACGAGACCCCCGAGATGATGGCCACGGTGCTCGAGGAGTTCGCCCAGGCGGGCTGGCTCAACATCGTGGGCGGCTGCTGCGGCACGACCCCCGCCCACATCCGGGCGATCGCCGACACGATGCGGAACTACCCGCCCCGCACGCCGGCCGACCCGCCGCGGCGGTCGCGGTACTCCGGCCTCGAACTTCTGGAACTGCGGCCCGAGAGCAGCTTCACCATCGTGGGGGAGCGGACGAACGTCACCGGTTCCCGGGCGTTCGCCCGGCTCGTGAAGGAGGAGCGCTACGAGGAGGCGCTCGGCGTCGCCCGGCAGCAGGTCGAGAACGGGGCCAACATCATCGACGTGAACGTCGACGAGGGGATGCTCGACGGCGTGAAGGTGATGACCAAGTTCCTGACGCTGTTGTCGAGCGAGCCGGAGATCTCGAAGGTCCCGATCATGATCGACTCCTCGCGGTTCGAGGTGCTCGAGGCGGGGCTGAAGTGCGTCCAGGGGAAGGGCATCGTCAACTCGATCAGCCTCAAGGAGGGGGAGGCGAAGTTCCTCGACCAGGCGGCGATCGTCCGCAGCCACGGTGCGGCGGTCGTGGTGATGGCCTTCGACGAGGAGGGGCAGGCCACCGACGTCGAGCGCCGCGTGGCGATCTGCCAGCGGGCCTACCGGCTGCTGACGGAGCGGGCCGGATTCCCGCCCGAGGACATCATCTTCGACCCCAACATCCTCACGGTGGCCACGGGGATCGAGGAGCACAACCGCTACGCCATCAACTTCATCGAGGCCACGCGCCGCATCAAGGAGGCGATGCCGCTGGTGAAGGTGTCGGGGGGCGTGAGCAACATCTCGTTCTCGTTCCGCGGCAACGAGGTGGTCCGCGAGGCGATGCATTCCTGCTTCCTCTACCACGCCATTCGCGCGGGGATGGAGATGGGCATCGTCAACGCCGGCCAGCTCGCGGTCTACGAGGAGATCGAGCCCGAGCTCAGGGAGCGGGTCGAGGACGTCCTCTTCGACCGCCGTCCGGAAGCCACCGAGCGGCTCGTCGAGTTCGCCGAGACGGTGAAGAACCGCGGCGCGGGCGAGGGACCCCGGGTCGATGCCTGGCGGACGCTCGGCGTCGAGGAGCGGCTCACGCACGCTCTCGTGAAGGGGATCGCCGATCACGTCGAGGAAGACGTGGACGCCGCCCGCGAGCACTACGCGACCAGCCTCGAGATCATCGAGGGGCCGCTGATGCGGGGCATGCAGACGGTCGGCGACCTCTTCGGTGAGGGGAAGATGTTCCTCCCGCAGGTCGTGAAG
>JBAVML010000016.1:0-4343 GCA_049690035.1 Chthoniobacteraceae bacterium | reverse complement strand
GCGCCACGAAGTCCCGATCGGTGACCGCAGCGCGGGTCGAGGGAGACAGCGTGGCGGGAGTCGCGGCCGCCGCCACCGCGGCTGCCGGAGCGGGAGTCGCACTTTCCACCGCGGGCGCGACGGAACTCGTGCTTTCCGCAGCCCCGGGCACCGGACTCGCGTTTTCTTTTTTCGCGACGGGTTCGATCCGCTGCCAATTCACGTAGAAATAAAATCCGAACGCCATCGCTCCAACCAGGAGGAAGAAGAGCACCAGCGCTCCGAATCCCGGCCCTCTGCGTCTGGTGCGAATCGGCGCGGCGGAACGTTCTTCGCGCCGGACGGGCGCCCCGCTGTTGAGATATTGGTAATCTTCGATGCTAATCGAGCCCGCGCCCTCCAGCGTGCTCGCGAATTCCGCAACATCGACGCCGAGAAAGCGCCCGTAGATTTGCAGAAATCCCTTCGCATACACGTTGCTCGCAAACAACGAATAGTCGTCGTTCTCGAGTGCGACGATTTTATCCGGACGCAGTCGCGTCGCGTGCGCAGCTTCATCGATACTGAGGCCGCGCTTGAGGCGCGCTTTGCTCAGTTTCTTGCCGACGCTTTCGTCCATGATGGCGAGGTTGGTTTCACAGCGGGTTCACCCGATAGCACGAAATGGCCCACAGCGCAGGTCCGAGTTTACCCGAACGGCGCACATCGGTGGCGGCCATCGGCGTCAGGCGATGGCGTCGAGATCGACGAGGATTTCGCGTGGCTTGGCGCCTTCTCCCGGTCCGACGTAGCCGCGGTCCTCCAGGATGTCGAGAATGCGGGCCGCGCGGGTGTAGCCGAGCCGCAGCCGCCGCTGGAAGAGTGACGTGGATGCTTTCTTCTCCTGCCGCATCACCTCGATGCATTTCTCGACCAATTCCTCGTCTTCGTCGCTGACTTCCTCCTCGTCGCCAGAACCGGACGATTGCATGCGTTCGTGGATCGAGTTTTCAAATGACGGCTCGCTCTGCTCGCTGGCGTGCTCGACGACCTTCCGAATCTCCTCATCGGTCACGAGCACACCCTGTGCACGGAGCATGCGCGACGTGCCCGGTGGCCGATACATCATGTCTCCCTGACCGAGCAATCGCTCAGCGCCGTTTTCATCGAGGATGACCCGCGAATCGAGGGCTGAAGCCACTTGGAAGGCGATGCGGCACGGCACGTTGGCCTTGATCACGCCGGTGATCACGTCGGCGCGCGGGGTCTGCGTGGCGATGATCATGTGGATGCCGGCGGCGCGTGCTTTTTGCGTGATGCGAGCGATGGCGCTTTCCACGTCGGCCGGCGCCGTCTGCATGAGGTCGGCGAGCTCGTCCACGATGATGACGATGTAAGGCATCCGATCGGGGATGATCAGGTCCGTGTCGCGGATGTTTTTGATCGTCGTCATGTTCTCGATGCGCTCCTCGGAAGTGAGCGACTCAGGATCGACGGGCAGCGCCGCGTCGAGCGGCAGCTCGGGCATCTCAGCGGCTTTGGCCGCGGCTTCGGCGTCGAGTTCGGCCTGGGTCTTCGGCTTTGGCCGCGCATTGAAGGTGCCGATGTTGCGGACCCCGGTCTTCGCAAAAATGGCGTAGCGCTTCTCCATTTCATCGATCGCCCAGCGCAGCGCGAGCAGCACTTTTTTCGGATCGGTGACCACGGGGACGACGAGATGCGGCAAGGTGTTGTAGATCTGCATTTCGACGACCTTCGGGTCGATCATGATGAAGCGCAGATCCTCCGGCGAAAACCGGTAGAGGATGCTGGCGATGATCGCGTTGATGCAGACGCTTTTGCCCGAGCCCGTGGTGCCCGCGACCAGGCCGTGCGGCATGGCCGCAAGATCGCCGATGATCGTGCGGCCGTAAACGTCCTTGCCGAGCGCGATGGGAATCTTCGCCTTCGCACTTTGGAAATCCTCGCTCTCGAGCAACTCGCGCAAGGTCACCTTCTGTTTCTTCAGATTCGCGATCTCGATGCCGACCGTGTCCTTGCCCGGCACGGGTGCGAGGATGTTGATGCGTTCCGCGCAGGTCGCGCGGGCGAGGTCCCGCTCGAGGTTGGCGATCTTGTCCACACGCACTCCTTTCGCCGGATACACTTCGTAGCGCGTGATCGTCGGCCCACGCGTGATGTCCCCGCGCGTCACGGCGATGTCGAACTCGGAGAGCGTCTCGATGATCGTGTCCTGAATGCGGAGCAACTCGCCGGGGTCCGCCGTCTCGCGGTTCTCCGTGTCGAAGGGATCGAGCAGGCTGAGCGAGGGCAGCTCGTAGTTTTCACAGGAGAAGGAGCTGAGCGGCGGAAATTTGTCCTTGCTGGCGTCTTTCTTTTTCGGCGGCGGCGGGAGCGAGCTGTCGATGATCTGCGGCGCAGGCCGCGGCGGCTCGACTTCCTCGGCCGCGAGCGCGAGCGCGGGCGCCGCGGGGGCAGAGACGGGCTTGGGAGCGCGCACCACCACCTCCGGCTCGAGCGGCGCAACGACGCCTTTTTTGGTAAGCGCTTTCTCGAGCTTCCGCCGCTCCTTCTCCATGCGCTCCACTTCGAGCTGGAGCCGCTCCTGCTCGTTCGCGCGACTCATTCGCCAGGCAAAATACTTCGCCCGCAAGGTCGGCGGAATCGAGATGAGCTGCCGGACCGCGTGCAGCGGATGCACCCCGGTAAGATAGATCAGGCTCACGGCGTAGAGCAGCAGCAAGGCGAGCACCGAGCCGACGACCCCAACCGTGTTGCGGAAAATATATTCGCCCACCCATTTTCCCACCCAGCCGCCCTGGCCGGCGATATTCAGGCGGTCGAGATTCAAGACCGGCCAGGGCAGCAGATGCAGGAGGGCCGCGCCGCTCAGGACAAAGGCAATCGACCACAGCCCGCGCAGCCCGGCCCGCGTCTCGGGATTGAGCAGCTTGGCCCCGCCGTAGCCAAGGAGCAGCGCGGTGACGAGATACGAGCCCGCGCCGAGAAAAGCGTAGCTGCAACACGCCACGATCGCGCCGAGCCGCCCGATGAAATTCAACACCGGTCCGCGCGCGCCCGCATGCGAGCTCAGCGGAAACCAGCTCGGCACATCCGCCGGGCTGTAGGAAATGAGCGCGAGAAAATAGAGTGTGCCCGTGCCGAGCAGCACCAGGCTGAGGACTTCCTGGAAGGTATGGTTGGTGGCCTGAGCGCGCGCCATGGATCGCGAGTGTAATCGCCGCGACCGCGCTTTCAACTCGGGAGAAGGATCGCGACTCACTCTTCGGCGAGCAGTTTTTTCACGAGGTCTTCCAGTTCCCCGCGGGCGTCGGTGAAAGCGACAAACCCTTTCTTGTTCACCAGCCACATCGCCGGAAGCGTCCGGATCGCGTAGCTGCTGCTAATCGCATTCCGGTAGCCTTTGCCGTCAAAGTACTGCGGCCAGGTCATCTTTTTGTCCGCGATGAACGCGAGCATCCGATCCTTGTTGGCATCGAGCGAGATTCCCACCACTTCAAACCCGCTCTCACGGTACTTTTCGTAGGCCGCGACGACCGCCGGCGTCTCCGCGGCACAGGCGCCGGAGTTGCTGGCCCAGAAATAGACGAGCACGACTTTCCCGCGCAGCGACACGAGGTCAAACTCGGTCCCGTCGAGCGCGGTGAAAGCGAGCGGCAGCGGCTCCCGCAGGATGTTCTTGAAGCGCAGTTGCGCGGTCGCTTCCCGCGCCACGTCGGGGTTCTCGCTCTTCGTCAGGTCGCCGAGAATGGTGAGCGCCTTGGCGCGATCGCGTTTTTCCCAGAGAGTCGCGCGGGAGGTTTCGAGCTGCGGGAGCGCATCGTGTTTGGGAAAATCTTCCGCAAACGAGATGATCTCGGCTTCCACCGCCTGGACTTTTTCTTTTGGCGCCTCTTCCTTCAACGCCTCGCGATGCATCTGGATCAAGCCCAGCCGTGCGCGCGCCTTGATCTCGGCCGGGGCGTCCGGCGCGCCCGCCGCTTCGCGGTAGAGCTTCTCCACTTCGGCCTGCGACTTCGTGTTCGCCACGCGCTGCGTGAGCCGATCGGCAGTGAGGCGCGCCTCCCAGCGGCGCGGGTCGGTCGGATATTTCTTGGCGAAAAGCTCCGCTGTCGCGCGGAGATCAGTCACGAATTCCTGAAACGCCTTGGCGCGTTCCGCCGGCGTGGTGCCCTGGCTGCGCGGCCCTTTGTCCAGCGCCTGGAAATGCGCCCAGAGTTCGTCCGCCGTCTTGAATTCCGCGAGCTTGTCCACTGGCTTGGGCGCCGCGGGAGCCGGTGAAGCGGGCGCTGGTTTGCCGGGCAGCGGAGTCGCTTTCGGCGGCGGAACGGGGGTCGCAGGCTTGGGCGGCAGTGGTGCGGGTG
>JBAVML010000015.1:0-4361 GCA_049690035.1 Chthoniobacteraceae bacterium | reverse complement strand
CGAGCGAGGAAGACAAAGTCGCCAACGACACAGCACGCCCCGTTCGTGACGTGGCCATCGGCGCCTTCGCGCTCGGGCGCGCGCCGGTGACCGTCGCGGAATATCGCGCGTTTCGCCCCGGCCACGGGCCGAGCGACGATCCCTCGTGGCCTGTAGCGAACGTGAGTTGGGACGACGCCGCGGACTACTGCGCCTGGCTCAGCCGTCAGACGCGCCGCACCTACCGTCTTCCCACCGAAGCCGAGTGGGAGTACGCGTGCCGCGCCGGCACCCGCACTCCCTTCTCGGTCGGCGCGGAACTCACCACTGCGGACGCAAATTTTCTCTACCGGGAAAATGGCGAACGCATTGGGCTGGGATCGCGGGCGCCGGTCGGCTCCTATCCAGCGAACGCCTTTGGCTTCTACGATCTGCACGGCAACGTTTGCGAATGGGCGAGCGATGCCTGGCGACCGAACCATGCGGACGGACCGGTCGATCCAACGCGGCGCGCCATCCGCGGAGGCGGCTGGGATTACCTGCCACGGCTGCTGCGCAGCGCATGGCGCGACGGGCTGCCTGTCCGGACGCGACGCGATAATCTTGGTTTCCGCGTCGCCGCCACTTTATGACGGTCGGAGAAATCTTCCGATGAAGCTCCGTCTCTACAAGACGCTCTGGGGTCACACCGGTTCGCTTGCCGACGCCATCGCGAGCGCACACGCGCGCGGCTTCGACGGCGTCGAAGGTCCGGCGCCCACAGACGCGTCGGCGCGACGGGAATGGCGACAGCAGCTCGCGGACGCGGGACTCGACTTCATCGCGGAGATTTGCACTGCCGGAAGCTACGTGCCGGAGCGCCGCGCGTCGCCCGCGGAGCATCTGGAATCTTTTCGCGTCCGGGCGGAGGCCGCAGTGGAGGCCGAGGCCCGCTTCATCACCTCGATCGCGGGATGCGATGCGTGGCCGATGGAGGCGAGCGTGGAGTTTTTTGGCGCGGCGATGGAGGTGGCGGAGAGGCTCGGCATCGTCGCGAGTTTCGAGACGCACCGGAGCCGTTCGTTTTTCAATCCGTGGATCACGCGCGATGTGCTCCAGCAGCTACCAGCACTGCGGCTCACGTGCGATTTTTCCCACTGGTGCTGCGTGTGCGAGCGGCTCATCGATACCGAGCCCGAGGTGCTCGCGCTTTGCGCCGAACGGGTTCACCACATCCACGCGCGCGTAGGCTACGATCAAGGTCCGCAGGTCCCCCACCCCGCCGCGCCGGAATATCGCGATGCGGTGGAAGCGCACGAGCGCTGGTGGACTCGCCTCTGGCGGTCGCAGCAGGCGCGTGGCGTGGAGGCGAGCACGATGACGCCGGAGTTTGGGCCCGATGGTTACCTGCACTGCCATCCTTTCACCCAAAAGCCGGTCGCCGATTTGGAGGAGATCAACGCGTGGATGGCCGCGCGGCAGCGTGAGCGATTCGATCTGATGTTTGCGTAGCCTCGGGCGCGTCGCGAAGGTATCGCTCCAGTCCGCCGTTGGTCGCCGGACACCGCTGCTGATGCAAACACCCGATTCATCCCAACCTCCTCACGACTGTTGCAGCCACCCTGCTCCGGAGCCCGCGAAACCGGATTGCTGCCATCCTCCCGTGAAGGAGGAGCACTCCGTCTGCGGCTGGCACGGGGAGGAGAAGATCACGCCGTCGAAGGCGGCGAAGTATTTTTGCCCGATGTGCGCCGGCGTCGAATCGGACGCGCCGGGGGACTGTCCGAAGTGCGGCATGGCCCTGGAGCGCAATCCCGCGTGGCAGCCGCACGCGAAGGTGATCTACAACTGCCCGATGCATCCGGAGGTGGAGCAGGAGCAGCCCGGAGATTGCCCGAAATGCGGCATGCCGCTGGAGCCGAAGACGGTGACAGGAGCGGACGACGCCGAGGAAAATTCGGAACTGAGCGACATGACGCGGCGGTTCTGGATCGCGGCTGCGTTGACCATTCCGGTCTTCATCGTCGCGATGGCACATGTGCTCCCCGCCGCGGCGAGGCCCGCGTGGATCGAGGGGTCTGCGTCGCGCTGGATGCAGTTCGCGCTTTCGACCCCGGTGGTGTTGTGGGCGGGTTTGCCTTTTTTCCGCCGCGGCTGGCGCTCGCTGGTCACGCGGCATTTCAACATGTGGACGCTGATCGCCATCGGCGTGGGCGCGGCCTACGCATCGAGCGTCGCCGGGATGCTGGCGCCGGGGATCTTCCCGCCGGCAATGGGGCACGGTGAACATGTGCCGATCTACTTTGAGGCGGCGGCGGTGATCATCGTGCTCGTGCTACTCGGACAGGTGCTCGAACTCCGCGCGCGCAGCCGCACCGGCAGCGCGATCAAGGCGCTGCTCAATCTCGCGCCGCCGGTGGCACGCCGCATCCGCGGGGGTGTGGATGAAGAGATTCCACTGGAGCGCGTGCAGAAAGGCGACTGGCTGCGCGTGCGGCCGGGCGAGAAGATTCCCGTCGATGGCGAGATCGTCGAGGGACGTTCCTCGGTCGATGAATCAATGATCACTGGCGAGCCGCTCGCAGTCGCAAAAAGCGCGGGCGACAAAGTCACCGGCGGCACGGTGAACGGTGCGGGCGGTTTCGTGATGCTCGCCGAACGCGTCGGCCGCGACACGCTGCTCGCGCGCATCGTGCAAATGGTCGGGGAAGCGCAACGCAGTCGCGCGCCGATCCAGCGACTCGCCGATCAGGTCGCCGCGATCTTCGTCCCCACGGTGCTCGCGCTGGCGGTGATCACGTTCGCGCTGTGGTGGTGGCTCGGGCCGGAGCCGAAGCTGGCCTACGCGCTGGTCAACGCCGTCGCCGTGCTCATCATCGCGTGCCCTTGTGCGCTCGGTCTTGCGACGCCGATGTCCATCATGGTCGGCGTCGGGCGCGGCGCGCAGGAAGGCATTCTCGTGAAAGACGCGGAAGCGCTGGAGCATCTGGAGAAGATCACGACGCTGGTGATCGACAAAACGGGCACGCTCACCGAGGGCCGACCACGCGTAACGCGCATTCTGCCGACCGCGGGTTTTGAGGAAAGTGAGTTGCTCCGGCTCATTGCGAGCGTGGAGCAATCCAGCGAGCACCCGCTCGCCGCGGCGATCGTCCGCGACGCGAAGGAACGGGGACTCGCCCTCGCCACGGTAACCGATTTCGCATCCACGACGGGCGGCGGTGTCGCCGGACGGATCGATGGTCGCGATCTCGCGGCCGGCAAGATCGACTTCCTGAAAGAACGCAACGTCAGCGGACTCGATGTGCTCGCTGAGAAAGCAAAAGAGCTTCAGGAGCAGGCGCAGACCGCCATTTTCGCCGCCATCAATGGTCGTGCCGCGGGCATCATCGCGATCGCGGATCCGATCAAGCAGACCACTCCCGAAGCCATCCGCGAGCTGCACGCGCTCGGCCTCAAGATTCACATGCTCACCGGCGACAACCGCCGAACCGCCGAGGCGGTGGCGAAGACGCTCGGGCTCGATTCCGTGGAGGCCGACGCGACGCCGGACTCGAAGATCGCCCGCGTGAAAGCGCTCCGCGCCTCGGGCGAACGCGTGGCGATGGCGGGCGACGGCATCAATGACGCTCCGGCCTTGGCCGAAGCCGAAGTGGGCATTGCCATGGGCACCGGCACCGACGTGGCGATGCACAGCGCCGGCGTCACGCTCGTGAAAGGCGATCTCCGCTCGATCGCGCGCGCGATCCGGCTGAGCCGCACCACGCTGCGCAACATCCGGCAGAATCTCGTCTTCGCGTTTCTCTACAATTCGATCGGCATCCCGATCGCCGCCGGTCTGCTCTATCCCCTCTTCGGCGTGCTGCTCAGCCCGATGCTGGCCGGCGCGGCGATGAGTCTCAGCTCCGTTTCCGTGATCACAAACGCTTTGCGCCTGCGACACGCGAAGCTCGCGGAATAGGGTGCAGTTACTCCAGCTGCCTCAGGAAAAATTCCTGAAGCAATCCGTAGAAGTGAATCTGGAAAAGCGCGAAGGCCCGCGCTCCACCCTCGGCGGAAATTTCGTGCTCAAGCTCGCGCTCACTGAATCCATGACGAGCGGCCAGCGCGAGACGCGCCTGATTGAGCGCGTGAATCCACGCGTCGAGATGCATCACCGACAGCCGCAGCGTGCGAGGCCCTGCGCCCGGCTTCGCCGGAAAATCCTTGAGGTCCTCCCGGACAATCGAGACTGCGTCGAGGAAAAGTTCGCGCAGTCCAGGTTCGACATATTCGCGCCACTCTTCGTCTGCCTCAGGTTCGCGTCCTTCGGTCAGACTGGGAAACAAGCGCTCGGTGGCCGCCTCGCTTCCGCTCGGATCGGCGCTCGCGGGAATCTGCCGGAGCAGTTCGGCAATCAGAGC
>JBAVML010000014.1:0-6029 GCA_049690035.1 Chthoniobacteraceae bacterium | reverse complement strand
TCGGTGTCGGGGGAGTCTTCGGACTCGCCGTGGCCTTGATCGCCGAGACGGTGCCGAGCGGCGCGCGCGTGCAATCGCTCGGCATGCTGCAGGTGCTTTCGACGATTGGAAATGTCTCGGCGGGCTTTGCCAAGATGGCCATCGACTCCCTCGAGGCGTCCAAGACGATTGCTGCCGGGTCGGGCTGGCGTTGGATGTTCCTCATCGGAGCGTTGCCGGCCGTGATGTTCATCTTTACGCGCAAGAAGCTCAAGGAGCCGGAGTCCTGGCAGCGGCTCAAGGATGCCAACGCCCTGCCCAAGGGCAGCATCTTTTCACCGTACGCGAGCTTGATCGGCGCCGCCCGCTGGCGGCGGAATCTCATCGTCGGAGCGCTCATCGCCTCGACGGGCGTGGTCGGCCTGTGGGCGATCGGGGAGTATGCCGTCGATCTGCAAAAGACGGTTTTTGCCACCCACTTCGCGAGCGCGGGGTTTGCCCCCGACGTGGTCAAGACCAAGGTCAACGACGCCATCACCATCGCGTATCTGCTGAACATGGTGGGCGCCGCGACCGGAATGTGGCTCTTCACCCGGCTCGCCCATGCCTCGGGGCGAAAAGTGGCTTTCGCTGTGGGATTCACGACCGCACTGGTGGTCACGGTGTTCGTCTATTGGAAGATGAATTCCCCCGCCGATGCCTACTGGATGATGCCGCTGATGGGTGCCGCGCAGCTCGGGCCTTTTGCCGGCTTCGCGATCTATCTTCCGGAGCTTTTTCCGAGCAGCCTGCGGAGCACCGGCACTTCTTTTTGCTACAATCTTGGCCGCTTCGCTGCCGCTGCGGGCAGCTTCTATTCGGCCGTCCTGACCAAGCAGGTTTTCGCGGGATATCCTGGTGTCCTGCCGCTGCGCTATTCCGCGATGACGATGTGCGTGATTTTCCTCGTGGGCCTCGTCACCGCGGTGTTTTTCGCTCCCGAGACGAGGGGCCAGGCGCTGCCGGACGACGCCGACGGGAACTAGGCGGACCGGAAGCTTTTCCGGGGGAGTCGCGCCCGGAAAGTTCAGCAGCAGGGCTTTTCCACAACGATTGCCAGATTGTTACGTGGCCTTCGGCAGACTGTCACAATCCCGCCGCTCAATGGCGGCTTGCGCTCCTCGCTGATCCCCTTCGTCAACAATCGCATTCTCGTCGTCGATGATGAGGAGGATGTCGTCCATCTCGTCGGCTCCAATCTTTCCACGGCCGGCTTCCATGTGTTCAAGGCGGAAGACGGCGCGGCGGCCATCAGCCTGGCCCGCCGGGAGACGCCGGCGCTGATCGTCCTCGACATCATGCTGCCGGGGATGTCCGGCATGGACGTGACCCGTCTCCTGAAGCGCGACCCGGCGACGGCGCCGATCTCGATCATGCTGCTCAGCGCCCGGACGGAGGAGGTCGATCGCATCCTCGGCTTCGAGCTCGGGGTGGACGACTTCATGGCCAAGCCCTTCAGCCCGCGCGAACTGGTGCTGCGGGTGAAGGCGATTCTCAGCCGGAAAAATGTGCCGCCCGCCGAATCGAACGTCTTTCGCTCGGGACCGATCGTCGTCGATCAGGATCGCCACGCCATGACCCTTGATGGGACCGAGGTCGATCTTACCGCGATGGAATTCAAACTCCTGGTGACGCTGATGAAGATCCCCGGGCGCGTCCTGAGCCGCGATGAATTGCTCAGCCGCATCTGGGGGTCGGAGAGCGGCGTCGGCGCGCGCACGGTCGATACGCATGTGCGGCGGCTCCGCGAGAAGCTGGGTTCTTCCGGAGACCAGATCCAGACGATCCGCGGCGTCGGCTATCGGCTGGACGAGGCATGATCACTCCGTCTTCGGCGCGAGCGGCTCGCCGCCCGCGATTCGCTGCTGGACGAAGCGACGAAGCGTGCTTTTGGTTCCCGCCTCCATGAACGCCTCAGCCCAGAGCCCAGCCGATATCGCCGTCGATCGACCCGCTGCCGGCGCCGGAGCGTTCCGGCTCTGGTGGCTGCTGCCCTTTGCTCTGCTCTGGGTGCTCCCGTGTGTGGGCTTGTCCATTCACTGGAAGCTCAACCCGCAATACCACTTCGGGTGGTTTGTGCCGCTGCTGGTCGCCTCCACCGCGTGGAATCGCTGGCGCACCCGCCCGGCGCCCGGGGCTCCGGTGCCCTCCAGCCTTTGGCTGGCCGCGGCACTGGCGCTGGTGGTGGCCCCGACGTGGCTTTTTTGCCAGCCGAATCCAGACTGGCCGATTCTCAACTGGCTCTTCACGGCCGAGGTGTCGGTGTTGACGCTCGCCGTGATCGGCGCCGCGGGAGGCTGGTCGTGGGTGGGACACTTTTGCTTTCCGATCCTACTTATTTTCACGGCGGTGCCGTGGCCGGATCAGATCGAGGCGCCGCTCATCCAGTCCATGATGCGCGGGGTGGCCGCCGTCGCGGTGGTGCTGCTGGATTTGCTGGGCGTGACGGCGCTGCAGCATGGCAATCTCATCGAGGTCGGCACCGGCACGGTCGGCGTCAATGAGGCGTGCAGCGGCATCCGCTCGCTCCAGGGCTCGCTCATGGCCTCGCTGGTGCTCGGTGAACTCTTTCGCTTCGACGCCGGCCGGCGCGTCACCCTCTTGGTCTCCAGCCTGGCGGTGGCGTTCGCGACCAATGTGGTCCGCGCCAGTTTCCTCGCCTGGAGCGCTGCGCGCACCGGCATTGATGCGGTGGAGCGTTACCATGATCCGGCAGGCATGACGATCCTGCTCATCTGCGTGGGCATCATTTTCGCGATCGCCCTTTTCCTCGATCGCGATGCCGCCGCGCCGGTGGCGCTCGCGCACGTGCCGCCGGCGGCGCCGCTGCCGCGCTGGTTTGTGCCCGCGCTGGCGGTCTGGCTGGGCGCGACCCTCGTCGGGGCGGAGGCTTGGTATTACGATGGCGCGCCGCGACCGGAGAATCGCCTGCATTTCAAGCCGCCGGCGGCGAGCGTGCCGGTGAAGATCGCGTCGGCCGCCGAGGCGCTGATCCGCAGCGATCGCACGACGACGGCGGGGTGGGCCTCGCCGGATGGCGCGCGCTGGATGGTTTATTTCTTCGAGTGGAATTTCGGGCCGGCGTTCGCCCGCGTGTCCGCCCAGATGCATCGTCCGGACGTCTGTCTCCCGGCGAGCGGCCGGGAGCTGCACGAGGATCGGGGCGTGCGGTCGTTCACGGTCGGCGGGAGCGAGCTCTCGCTGCACTCGCTTTCGTTCAAGGAAGGAAACGAAATGCTCTTCATTTACCACGGGATCTGGCAGGTGCGCTCGGAGCGCGGTCTCCGGCATGGGCCGCTCAATCAGTTCAAGCAGGTCGCCGCCGTGCAATCGGTCCTCTGGCGGGAGCGGGACATCGGGCAGCAAGTCATTGAGTTGATGGTCACCGGCTACGGGGACGGCGCCCGCGCCGACGCCGCCGTGGCGGAGATGCTGCCGACCATTTTCGAAGACCACGCGCCCGAGGCTGCGGCCGCTCGATAGGCGCAACGGATTTTTCACGATGCCCTGGGTCTCCACTTCCAAAACCCGCCGCTGGATCAAGAACCCGCTGCTGTGGCTCGGACTCGCGGCGTTCGTGTGCGGGGTACTGCTGGTGCTGCCGCGCGCCCAGAAGCGCTACCGCTCCTGGGTCGAGGTGCGGGGGATCCAGCGGGCGGCGCAGGCTCTTCATCGCGGCGACTTCAAGCAAGCCGTGGTGGATGCGCGTGCGGTGCTGAATCGGAATCCGCACAGCAGCGAAGCGACCCGCATCATCGCCAAATCGCTGGAAGCCCTGAAGTCGCCCCAGGCACTCGTATGGCGTCGGGAACTCGATGCCATCCAGGCAGACGATGCCGAAAATCTCCTGGGCCTCGTCGAGGCGAGCCTCAACGGGAACGATCTGAACGGCGCCGGCCGGGCGCTCAAAAGGATCAAGCCCGAAGGTCAGAAGACGGCGCGCTTTCACGATCTCGCGGCGAAGGTCGCGCGGCGGAATCGCGAGAACGCCAGCGCCGAGACGCACTGGCTGGAGGCCGTGCGGTTGGAGCCGAACAATGACGAGTTTCGGCTGAGCCTGGCGGGCGTGCAGGTGGAATCGCGGGAGGAGGCCACCCGCGCGGCGGCGTTGGAGATGTTGGAGAAAATGGCGGCGGATCCGGCGAAGCCGGCGCCTCGAGTCACCGCCTTGCGCACGCTGATCAACGATGCCGCGCGGCGGAGCGAGACGGGCCGGGTCAAGGAGCTGGCCGGGAAGCTCGCGGCGGATCCGGCGGCTGAATTCTCCGACCTGCTCGCCCGGCTCCGCGTCTTGCGCACCGCGAATGATCCCAAGTCCATCGCCTATCTCGGGGAACTCCAGGAGCTCGCCGCCCCGGACGCGGACAAGGTCGTCAAGCTGGTGACCTTTATGAACGAGAACAATCTCGCGCTCGCCGCCCTCGAATGGGAGAGCAAGCTGGCGCCCGAGATTGCCGCCCGGCCGGTCGTGTGCGCCGCGCTGGCCGACTCGTATGCGTGCGCTGCGGATTGGCGGGCGCTGAAGGCAAAGATCGAAGGAGCGACGTGGGGAGACTTCGAATTTCTGCGGCTGGCCTTCATGTCGCGGGCGCTCGATCGGCTCGAAGGTGACAGTGCCGCGCAAGCCGCGTGGAACAACGCGCTCGCCGCCGCGCAGGCGCGTCCGGAGTGGCTGGAGATGCTGGGCCGGGCGGCGAAAGGCTGGGGCTGGAAGCCGCGCGCGGAGGAGACGCTGTGGAAACTGGCGGGCGACGCGCGCTGTCCCCAATGGGTTCTGGATTACCTCTGGACCAACGCGCTGGCGCGCAGCGATACCGCGAAACTTTTCGAAGCAAGCAAGCTCTTCGTGAAGGCGGACCACTCGAATGTCGCCATGCGCAACAACTATATCGCCATCGCCCTGCTCACGGGCCAGACGGCGGATGCGCCGCATGAGCTCGCTGAAGAGCTCTTCAAGCAGAATCCGGGGGAAGTGATCATCGCCTCCACCTACGGGCTCGCGCTCATGCAGCGGGGCAAACCAGCAGACGCCGTCGCGGTGATGGAGAAATTCTCCGCCGAAGACTTGCGCGATCCGGTGGCCGCGACCTACTACGCCATCTTCCTCGCCGCCGCCGGCCAGGCGGAGCGCGCGGATGAGTATTTCCGGATCGGTGCGACGGCGAAGCTGTTGCCGGAAGAAACCGCGATGGTCGCCATCCTCGCCCCGGTCGCGCGGGCGCGGGCATTGGACCGCAGTGGCGACGCGCTCGGTTCGCACGCGGCCTGGCAGGGAGCCCTCGCCGCCGCGGCTGACCGGCCGGAGTGGCTGGAGAAGCTCGGGCGGATGGCCTTCGACTGGCAATGGCAGCCCAAGGCCGAAGCGGTGGTCCTGAAACTGGCCGCGCTCGACCGATGCCCCGCCTGGGCCGGCGAAACCCTTTGGAGAGCCGCGCTGAAGAGCGCGGACGCCGCGCAAATCTATCGCGCGGGCCGGCTCCTCTCCGAGGCCGATCCCTCGAACCTCGCCATCCGCAACCGCTTCCTCTCCGTCGCCCTGCTCACCGGCCGCGAAGCCGATGCCCCGCAGCGCCAGATCGCCGCGCTGGCGCGCGCGAATCCGCAGAACGTCGAAATCGCCGCGACCTACGGCCTCGCGCTCTACCAGCAGGGCAAAGCCGACGAAGCCCTCGCGCTGCTGAATAACTTTACTCCGGAGCAACTGCGGGCGCCGCCGGTCGCGCTCTGCCAGGGTGTTTTCCTCAGCGCCGTGGGGCGCAAGGACGAGGCGGCGCCATTTCTGCAAATCGCGTCCAGCGGGCCGCTGATGGCGGAAGAGAAAGCCCTGATCGCGAATGCCCGCGCCGGCACGGTGCCTTCCAGTGCGGCGCGCAGCGCGTCTCCTGCGCCGCCGGCGGCGGTGGCGCAGCCGATCGACCGGACCCGCAGCGACACGGCGCAGCTCTTCAAGGAGGCCCGCGACGGGCTGGTCGCCGATTCGAAAAACGTGATCGCGCGGGGCAACTACATCC
>JBAVML010000013.1:0-11648 GCA_049690035.1 Chthoniobacteraceae bacterium | reverse complement strand
GCGCTGGACACCAGCTTCAACGGGACGGGGAAGGTGACGACGCCCATCGGCAGCAACGATGACGTCGCCCAAAGCGTGGCGGTGCAAAGCGACGGGAAGATCGTGGTCGCCGGGTATTCTTCGAACGGCAGCAGCCACGACTTTGCGGTGGTGCGTTACACGAGCACGGGGGCGCTGGACACCAGCTTCAACGGGACTGGAAAGGTGACGACGCCCATCGGCAGCACCGACGACATCGGCCAGAGCGTGGCGGTGCAAAGTGACGGGAAGATTCTGGTCGCGGGGTATTCTTGGAATGGAACCAATCACGACATCGCGCTGGTGCGCTATACGAGCGCCGGAGCGCTGGACACCAGCTTCAACGGGACAGGGAAGGTGACGACGCCCATCGGCGGCGGCGATGATGTCGGCCGCAACGTGGTCGTGCAAAGTGATGGCGCGATCGTGGTCGCGGGATACACGAACAACGGGAGCAACTACGATTTTGTGGTCGTGCGCTACACGGGCGCGGGAGTAATCGACACGACCTTCAATGGCACTGGCAAAGTGGTCACGGATATCGGCGGCAACGACGACCTGGCCTCTGGCATGGTTCTGCAAAGTGACGGCAAGATCGTGGTCTCCGGGTACTCGGCAACCAGCAACGCCCTCCTCTTCGCGGCGGTGCGTTACACGACCACCGGGGCGCTCGACGCCGGCTTTAACGGGAGCGGCAAGGTGACGACACAGATCGGCGGTTTCGACTCCGGCCTGAGCGTCGCCATGCAAACTGACGGGAAGATCTTGGTCGGCGGGTATTCATGGAACGGTAGCGACCACGATTTTGCGCTCGTGCGCTACACGAGTGCAGGAGCGCTCGACACCAACTTCAATGGAACGGGCTACGTGGCGACACCCATCGGCAGTGGCGGTGACATCGGGCGCTGCGTGGCCCTGCAGACAGACGGCAAGATCGTGCTGGCGGGCTTCGCCGCCAACGGCAGCGGCTCCGATTTTGCGCTGGCGCGTTACAGCGTCGCTCCATCGTCCGTCGGTGTACCGGCGTTGCCGGCGTGGTGGATGCAGCCCTTGATCGCCATTGCGCTAGTGTTGCTGGCCATGGCGCGGCTCGCGCGGCATCCCGTTCGGATCGGCTCATCGCTCTGAGCCTTGCGGCTCTGCAGTGAGCGCATCGGTGCGCGCCGCGAATACCCGCCAACGTTCGAGTTCGACGCGGCGCACTGATTCGGCTTTCCAACGGCGCCAATCCACGGATTCTCCAGCGCCTTCACCATGAAGAAAGCTCTCTCGATCATCATCAGCCTCGCGATCCTCGGCTTCATGTATTGGAAGATCGGGCCGGAGAATCGCGCGCGGTTGATCGACATCTTCCGGCAATGTGATCACCTCTGGATGGCGCTGAGCCTCGGCATGGTAGTGCCGCTCACGCTCTTCACCTCATGGCGGCTCCAGCAGCTCATGCCGAGCAAAGGCCAGCTCGGATTCGGCGAAGCGAATCGGCTCATCCTCGTCGCCAGCGTGTTGAATCTTGTGCTGCCATCGAAGATGGGCGACATCGCGAAGGCGTGGTTCATGCGGGATCGCAGCGGACTGAGCGGCTCGCTGGCGCTCTCGCTCGTGGTCTTTGAAAAATCCTGCGACATGCTTTCGCTGCTCGTCTGGTGCGTGTTTGGGCTGGCGATTTATCCGCAAAAGGACGGCGTCTTTTGGGTCATGACCGTGGCCGTCGGCGGGATGCTTTTGCTGGGCTGTCTGCTGCTCGGGTCGAAGGCGTTTGCCACCTTCTTCTTTGCCTCTGCCGAGCGTTTCGCGCCGAAGAAAATCGGTGCCAAGCTGGGCAAGTTCGCGGGTTCGTGGGGCGAGATGCACGACTATTTCTGGGAGAGCAAAGTCCGGCTGTTCAAGGTCACGGCCACGTCGGTTTTCATCTGGTTCCTGCACTTGCTGCAGATCTGGATGTTCATCCTCGCGCTCCGGCAGTCCGTGCCGTTTGTGCGCAATCTTGCGTTGTCGCCGCTGGCCATCCTCGCGGGATTGCTGCCGGTGCCCACCTTCGGCGGTGCCGGCACGCGCGATGGCGCGCTGGTGGCGCTCTATGCGCCGTACTTTGCGGCGCCGGTCGCACTTGCGCTGGGGCTGCTTTGCACGGCGCGGTATCTTCTCCCGGCCATCGGCGGATTGCCCTTCGCGGGCCAGTATCTCGCGGCGGTGAAGACGATGAAGAAGGACGATCTCGCGGGAACGTAGGAGGGGTTTGCAATCCGTCTTTCTGCCATCGCGCCGGCGCGATGAGCAGGTTTCTCGAACCGGCTTAAAACCGGCCTACCTTTCGATCACCGCACGGAAACCGGTGAAGGTGACGCCTTTCGCGCCTTTGCCCACTTTGAGTTGCACGTCGCAGGCGCTTGAGTCCGCAGGGATCGGGAACGCGAAGAACTCCTTCCCGCCATTGCGGTAGAGATAGGGCTTGAGGAGGTATTCGGTGGCGATTTTCTCTCCGCCTCGCTCAAGGAAACGCAGGCGGATGGTGAGCGCTTCGACGCTTGATGATGCCGCCTCCAATTCGAAGCGCGCAAGGCGCCCGTTTAATCCAGCCGGGATCTGCCATCGAGCCTGCACGGCCTGCTGGGTGTGCTCCAATTCCGTGGGGAGTTTCGGGATGAGTCCGTTCCACTCAGGCGCGTCGGGGCCGAGGATTTGTGCCGGCGGCGAATCTGGTTGGCGGCGGCGGTAGAAGATGAGGTCGGGATTGTCACCCTTGGCGAAAAGCCCGGTAAGCACCCAATCGCGCTCGGGGGTGTCGAGGTAGGAGCCGAGCGGTGGCTGCTTTTCCATCTCGTGCTTTTCGAGCGCCTTGCGGGTGTTCAGCCAGACGAGTTTGCGGGCGTACCAGAATTCCGTGCAGCCCGCGGCCTCCGCCTCCAGCTTATCGCTGCGGTGCATGATCTCGTTGGGTGCGATCCAGGTGAAGCGACGCGCCGATTTCGCGTCCACGAGGAAAATGATTTCGCGCATCGCCTTGTGCGAAAAAATCTTGGTGCCCTCGGGGAGCGCAGCGAGGTAGCGGCGCATCTCGGGGACGAACCCGAGGTCGAAGCGATCACGCGACGTCGCGGCGAAGAGGAGCGCGGTGAGGAAGGCGCCGGTCAGCACCGGGTTTCGCATTCCTTTCGTGACGAACCGCGCGTGTCGCTGATCGAACCAGCGCAGCAGGGTGACCAACCCCAGCGCGGCGAGCACGGACATGGGTATGACGAGCGCACAGAGAAAGCGATCCGCGTCGCGGACGAGCGGACGATACGGCACGAGGCTCTGCGGCGCGCACGAGTAGAGCAGGTAGAGCGCGGCAAACCAGACGACGAGGACGCGGCCGAGCACACCGTGCCGCCGCCAGGCTGCCCAGAGGCCCGTGGCGGCAAGCAGGCAGTAGGGTGGGGCGAGTGGGTTGCCTTTCCAAAGCGTGTCCAGGAAACGGAAGGGCAGGGACCATGGATGAGGGAACTCCGTGCCCTTGGCGCCTTTGTTGCCGGAGTTGGCGGTGAGGTCGTGCAGCCAGTCGTCGAAGAGCCGCTTGTAGAAGACGCATTCGCCGGCGTAGAGCGCGGCGGAGAATACGCCGGCGACGAGCAGCCAGCCGAAGCGGCGCGGGAAGAAGAGCAGCGTGCAGAGGATGACCACCGGAACGATGAAGACGCCAGTGACGCGATTGGCCTCGATGACGAAGATGCCCGCGCCCGTGGCGGCGGCGGCGAGCAGCGCGATGCCGCGGCTCGGTGCGTTCATCAGCGCCCACCACGCGAGCATGATGGCGGCGCCCCAAACGCCTTCGGAGAGATCGGGCATCGGCCGATAGCAGACGCTGTCTAGGAGCGGGTGGAAGAGAAACGCGATGCCGCACGCCCAACCCACGGCCCCGGAACTCGTCAGCTTTTTTCCAAACCCAAAACCGAGCGCGGCCCCGCCCGCGAGATAGAGCAGCGGCTCGCCGTAGTAGGAGGTAAGCCCGAAACCGAAGATACCCTGCAGCACCCAGCACACGCCCCAGACCGGCCACCGGAGGTCGTGAAAGCTGCCCTTTTGCCACGCGACGATCCCTCGTTCGTGCAGATCGAAGGCGAAGCTCCAATACGTGAGGTCATCGCCAAAGCCAGGCTCCCGGAGGAAGAGCAACCCGACGGTGAACGCGACGGCGACGAGAGCCAGCAAATGCCAGCGCGTCTTCATTCGCGGCGGCGAAAAGGAAATGTGACTGCGAGCCAGATACACTCCGCGAGCAAGGCGATGTAGATGAACCAAAACGGTTCGAAGACAACGCGGAAGCGGGGACGCACGTTCGCCGTGAGCATGATGGTGTAAAAGAAGGCGAGCATGGTGAGGCCCCAGGCGATGTGAAAGGCTTGGAGCGGACCGCGCCGCAGTGCCACCGCTACGAGGCCGATCGCGGCGATGAGAAAATAATAGGGGACGCCGAAATGATAGACCGCCACCGTCGGGTAATCGGGATTGGGGACGCGGAGATCTGGAAAGCGGTAGCGGTTCACGGCGGCGAGCCAGGTATCCAGCCACCGATTGAACCACGGAACTTCGCCGTAGTGCGTATCGACAAACTGCTCCAGTTCCTCAAGCGTGGTGGAAGGCTGGCCGGTGATTTCCGGCGCGAGGGCTAGCGAGCGTTTGAGCGATCCGCGGTAGGCGTCCTTTTGTCGTCCGAAGAGCCAGTCATTGTCTAGTCGCCCGCTCGGTGAGTCGTTGGCTGCGGCGCGGAATTTGTGATAGACGTGGGCCGGCAGGACGGTGACGCGTCGCAGGCAGGTTTCCTTGGCGAGCTTGAGACAGAACTTGTCGGTGGTGAGATGCTTCTTGCCCTTCGTCATCTCCTCGTGCTCGGTGAGATACTTCTCGACCGCGCCCGCGACCGCCCGACGATCGCGCACTTTCGGGAACTGCGGCTTTTCGTCCCAGCGCCGCTGCAAATCCTCGCGAATCGGCGCGATGTAGGGGTCGAACCCCGGCGCGGAGTTCAGCTCCGCGGGCGTGAATCGGACGACGGAGGTGTAAAGCAGGAGCCCGGCTTGCGAGGTTTTCGTCGCGAAGTGAGTGACCACCATCAGCACCGTAATGATGGCCAGGCGCGGCCAGTTGAGCCGCCAACTGCTGGAGTGCAGAAGCACGATCAGGAAGAGGCCGAAACCGAAGAGCAGCTTGCCCTCAGGCCGCGCACCGGCTTCGAGGAAAAGCGCGGCGAGCAGGAAGTAGAATCGTCCGCGCGACTGATCCTGCGCGTAGAGCGTCCCGGCCAGCGCGACCAGCGCGGTGCAGAAGATGAAGACGGGCTCTGCCATCAGGGTGTGCTCGTACCAGAGGAAGAAAGGGTTCGCCGCAGTCAGCAGCGTGAGCGGCACGATGAAGACCCGCCAATACCGAAACCACAACCGGCAGAGCGCGCCGACGAGCACGACCAGCGCCAGTCCCAGCACGTGTTGGAAAAGGGGAATGGTGATGAGCGCCGGGACCTTGAGATAGAACGGCGGAGTGTAAAGGATCGGGACGAGAAAGGTCTTTTTCTCGTGCAGTTCGAAGCGGTGCTCGTGGAGCAGGCGATCCGGCGTGGTGAGGAAGTCCGGTGAGTCGTCGTGGTAGTAGGCGTAGGGAAGCTGCACCGTGAGCACGATGCGGAGCGCCAGCCCGACCAGCAGCGCCGGCAGCATCCAGAAAATGAATTCGCGCGTGCGGCGATCGCGCAGGGTGGCTTTGAGGCTTGAGGGAATGAGTGACAAGGGGCGCGCATTTAACAGGGAACGCGGTGGGGAAGGGAAGTGAACAGTGCGAAGCGACCCGTGACTGCAATTCCCCGCGCGCCTTCACGGTTTGCTGTTCACTGTTTCCCGTTCACGGCTTAGAACGCTCCGGAATGCCCGCCCGCCTCCGCGCCTTTCTCGCCCGTCATCCGCTCCTGCGTGATGCGCTCGTGTGGGCGATTCCGGCGCTCGTCTTCGGCGCGACGCTGCGGTTGCTGCTCGTGAGTTATCTGCCCTACGCCTTCTGGGGCGCGGACTCGCGGTCGTATTACAGCTTTGCGCACAAGGTGATCACCGAGGGGTATGTCAGCCTCGATGAAAAGCGGCGGTATCTCTACCCGCTCCTGATGCTGCCCGTATCGCTGCTCCCGGGCGCGCCGCTGCGGTGGATCGCGATCTTCCAGCACGCGCTCGGCGTGGCCACCCTTGTTCCGCTCGCCTACGTGGTCCGCAAGACGCTCGTTCATTGGCGGCTGTGGATCATTCCGGTGACTGTGCTCTACGCGGGACTGCCGATCACGCTTTGGTACGAGCACGAGTTGCTCGGGGAGAATGTCTTCTTTGCTCTGCTCGTGTGGGCCTTCGCCGGCTGGGTGGCGTGGGCTGGCGAAGACCGGCCGGCGCGCATGCACCGGCTCTTCTGGTGCTTCTTTGTCCCGTTCGCGCTCTTTCTTCTCACGAAGCCTTCGGGGCGTTTTGTGTGGCCCGGCGTTGTCGTCGGCCTGGTGCTGATCGCCGCGTGGCGTCGCCTCGTGCCGCGGGAGATCGTGGCGCTCGCCGCACTCGTGCTGGTCACGCTGACCGTGGGCTCGAAAAAGCAGGGCGCATGGCTGCTCTACACCGCGACCTTTCCCCTGACCCAACTAGAGGCCCCGCTGCACGCCGACTACAAGGCGCAGATCCGCGATCTCGTGGAGCCGCTGGCGCGCAATCCCGGCGTTTATTACCTGTTCGACGACGAGCCGTTCGCGTTCCTCGAGCGGCCCGGTGATCATCCCGATCGTCCGCTCTGGCAGCGGCTCGGGAGCGATGAAAAGTTGAAGTCAAAAATTTACATGGACCTCGCGATCGAAGCCATCAAGGCACGGCCGCTGATGTTCGTCGGCTTTGGTCTCCAACGCGCAGTCGCTTCGTCGAATCTCTCGTCGTTCGGAGTGCAGCGATTCACGGGTGAATATTACCGCGGTCGCAGCGCGGGTCGTTACGCGGAAGCGCAGCGCGTGGAGAAGGGCGCGGTGCGGCTGGCTCACGCGTTGCCCATGCGTGGAGAGTTGCCGACTTACGAGGAGTTCAACCATCGGCTCGATCCCGTGCCGGGTTCGTGGTGCGAGCGGGTCGTCCGGACGTGGGTCGGGTGGATCGGTGAGGCTCTGGATTTTTCGACCATGCCGAGGGTCGCGAAAGAGGAGCGCCGGATCACACTGGCCCGGCCCACCCTCCTCGGCTGCTGGCTCGTCGCGGGTGCCTTGCTAGCGTTTTTGCCGCGTTATTTTCGGACGCTCGGTGTCTGGACGATTGTTGCCGCCGGCTACGCGCTGGGGGTGTTCATCGTCTCGCAAACCAACGCGCGTTACTTCGGGCCGGTGTGGCCCGTGCTCGTGGTGTTGCTCGCCGTGCCCGCGGATGTGCTGGCGCGGATCGTGGTTGCTGCGTGGGAGCGGAAATGAGCGCGCCGGAACCACTCGCCACGCGCCGGGAAGAAATGAAGCTGTTGGTGTGGGCCCTCGTGCTCTTTGCAGCGTGCGTCGCGCTGCATACGCGGCACAACGCGTTTCCGTATTTCTACCATCCCGATGAACCCGGAAAGGTGGAGCAGGTGATGACTGGGGAGTGGAATTTTCATCACCCGATGTTGCTGCTTGCCACGACGCGCGCGGCGGTCTCGATCGCCGGCGTGCCCATGCGTGAACAGCCGGTCGTCGAAGCCGGACGCTGGGTCTCGGCGGGATTCATGGCCGTGGCCGTCGTGGCGCTTTCGCTCCTCGCCTACGCGTGGCGTGGGTGGGTGCCGGCCCTGGCCGCGGGCGGGGCGCTAATGCTGCATCACCAGCTCTACGAACTCGCGCATTACCTCAAAGAAGACTCCGCGCTGCTCGCCGGACTCGCGCTCACTTTCCTCATGCTGCTCGCGTGCTGGTGGCAGCCGAACCGGTGGCGCGTGGCGCTGCTTGGCATTGCCTGTGGTCTGGCGGTCTCGGGAAAATATCTCGGCATCGTCGCGCTCGCGCTCGCGCTGCCGATCCTGTGGCTGGCACCGGGAAGAAATCCCGCGCGCTTCGGCATCTTCGCGGCAGCCTTCGCCGCGACCTTCATCGTGGTGAATCTCCCGCTCTTTCTGCATCTCGCGACGTTCCGCGAGAGCTTCGGCCGCGAGATGGATTTCGTGGTGAAAGGGCAGCGCGGCATGACTCGCACCGTGCCGCACCTGCAATATTGGAACGTCTTCATCGACAACACGACGCCGGCCATCTGGGGGCTGCTCGCCATCTTCCTGCACGCGCGATGGAAGGAGCGGTGGACCCTCTCGCCGCCGGAATGGATGCTGATCGTCTTCCCGTTCGCCTACGCGGTCGCGCTATCGTTTTCGCCGAAGACCAATGACCGCTATTTCCTGCCGGCAACCGCGCTCTTCACGCTGCAAGCTGCACTCGGCACCGCGGACCTCGCGCACGCATTCGCGTGGCGGCACACGCGCCGCCGCTGGCTCGCGGGCGCAGTGACGGTGCTGCTCATTTTCCAACTCGTTTCTCCCCCGCGGCCCGCGCGATGGCATACCTTCGTGGAGTATCTGCGGGCGTTTCAGGTGGACGATAACACGGACATGCTCACGTGGGTGCGCGCTGAGCTCCCGGCGAACGCCGTGATCGCCAAGGACAATCGCGTTGCGCTCCCCGATCCGGCGAAGAAAAAGAATGCGAACCGCATCGGCGCGATTCCGCAGAAGGTGATCGGCGAACGTTTCGCGGCGGACGTGGGCACGTTCGATGAAATGCGAGCCAAGGGTGTGACGCACGTGGCGGTGTCGGAAAGCGACTACGGGCGGTTTTTTCTCGATGGCCTTCGCCCGCAGCCCGCGGAGCGCGCCGATTTTGAGCGGCGCAAAGCGTTTTACGAGACGCTGCTGCGCGATGGTGAACTGCTCTTTGATCGAGACCGTGGGACGGTCATCTACCTACACCCGGGCATCCGCGTCTATCGCCTGCCGCCGGCCGATCCGCCCTGATCGCGGTCAGCTTTCGGCTTCGACCCAGGCGCGGTTTTCGAAGCGAGTGAATTGCTTCAAGAACGTCAGCGGCACGTCGCCGACCGGGCCGTTACGTTGCTTCGCGATGATCAGCGTGGCCTTGCCCTCGGACTCTTTTTTCTCTTCGTCGCTGTCCGCGTAGTATTCCTCGCGGACCAGCAAGCCCACGACGTCGGCGTCTTGCTCGATGCTGCCGGATTCGCGGAGATCGCTGAGCCGCGGGCGTCCCTTGCTTTCGCCGGAGCGGCTTTCGGGATTTCGATTGAGCTGCGCGAGCACGACGATCGGGATGTCGAGTTCCTTGGCCAGCGCCTTGAGGCCGGAGGAAATTTCCGCGATCTCGATCTGCCGATTGTCCTGCGCGCGGCGGGTGGTGGAACGCAGGAGCTGCAAGTAATCGATGAAGATCGCCTCGATGCCGTGCTGGGATTTGAGCCGGCGTGCCTTGGCGCGCAGTTCGAGGATGCTGAGGCCGGCGGTGTCGTCGATGAAGATTTTGCTCTCGGCGAGCTTGGACGCCGCGGTGGTGAGCGCCGGGAAATCGCGCTCGGAAAGCAGGCCATTGCGCACATTCCCCAGATCCACGCGGGCACGGGAGCAAAGCAAACGCTGCACGAGCTGCGACGCGCTCATTTCCAGGCTGAAGACGGCGACGGGCTTTTTGCCTTCGATCGCGACGTATTCGGCGATGTTCATGGCCAGCGCCGTCTTGCCCATCGAGGGGCGCGCGGCGATGACGAACATCTCCGCCTTGTGCAGGCCGTCGGTCATCTTGTCCAAGGTATCGAGCCCGGTCGAGATGCCGGTGAGGCCGCCGCGGTTGGCGTAGAGCTCTTCGATCGAGTGGATGGCCGCCATCACCTGATCCTTCATGCTGGCCGTCTTGTCCTTGTAACGCTCTTGCGAGAGGGCGAGGACGCGGGTTTCGACCTCGTCGAGGAGTGAAGTCACGTCGCCCTGCTCGTCGTAGGAACGCGCGGCGTATTCGGTGCAGACGCGGATGATCTCCCGGAGCGTGTATTTCTCCTCGAGGATCTCGAGGTAATACGTCGCATTCGCCGCCGTCGGCAGGAATGTGAATAAGTCGGTGACAAAGGCCGGGCCGCCGACCTGATCGAGCAATTTCTTATTCCGCAGGTCCGCCGTCAGCGTGATGAGATCGATCGGCTGGCGCTGGTCGTACATCTCCAGCAGCACCTCGTAAATCGAGCTGTGCGCAGGGATGTGGAAGTGATCCTTGCGAATTCCCTTCTCCACACAAAGCCCGCCGACCTCCTTGGGCGCCAACAGGATCGAGGAAAGCACGCCCTGTTCGGCGTGAGCATCCTGTGGGAGCAACCTGTGAATATCCGGCAAATAACTGCCGGTCCCGGCCCCGCCTTGCCCTTTGCCGTTGCCCGTCTTTTTGGCGGGCCTCGCGGTCGCGGGGCTGGGGTTTTCGGTGGGCACCTAGATTTTTCGAGACGGCGCGAGTGGCGCCGGTCAGAAATTTACTTGGCGTGCTTGGCCTTCGGCCGAGCCTTGAAGCCCTTTTCTTCGACGGGCGTTTCTTCGACCTTCGCCTCTTCGCCGCCCTTGGCCTTCACGATCACGCTGAGCTTCGCGACCACGTCGGCGTGGAGCTTGATCTGCACTTCATGCGGGCCGGTCTCCTTGATCGGCTTCTCGAGATGAATGCGATGACGATCGACTTCGATCTTGCCGCCGAGTTCGGACTTGAGGCGATCGGCGATATCGGTCGCGGTGATGGAACCGAACGCCTTGCCGCCGACGCCGGTCTCGAGCTCCATGGTGATCTTGAGCTTGTTGATCTTGCGGGCGAGTTCCTCGGCCTCGTTCATCTCGTTGGCTTCACGCTCGGCGCGCTTGGCTTTGAGAAGATTGATGCGCTTCATCGTCGCGGGCGTCACTTCGAGCGCCTTGCCCTGCGGGAGGAGAAAATTGCGGGCGTAACCGCGGCGAACCTTCACGACGTCGGCTTCGGCGCCGAGGCTGGCGATCTTTTCGGTGAGGATGATTTCGGTGGTGGCCATGGTGTGAAAGTGGGTTGTTCCCGGGAAATGCGGGAGTGCGAGGTAAGCTGAGGTGCCATGCCTTGTCAAACGCTTCCCCGGAAAAACTTCCGCCCCATCCGTCGTACGACAAAAGCACTGAAGATTCGCTTTGGCCGCGGGATGTGATTGTGTCTCGCGGCACTTATGCGTCTTGCTTCCTTTTCAGCATGGTTGATTTGCCTGCGGGCGGTCTTGTTGACTTCCGCGACGGCCGATGATTTCTCGCGGTTGAAGCCGGGCGATTTTGACAGCGCGGATTGGTACAACGAGCAGACGATGAAGAGTGGAGTCGGGCCGCCCGGCGCGGGAGATAATGCTCTGATCGGCGTCGCGGTGACCGCGAGCGGCGGCTCGGTGAATGGGATTCTCGGGCAAGGTCCGCTCACGGTGTCGGGCACCTTCAACTGCTCCACCGTCAGCCAGGTGCTGAACCTCCAGGGCGCCGGTAAATTGGTGGCCGGCAGCGGCGGCGCGGTCATTCGCGGCGGCCATTTGGAGATTGGCAATTTCAGTTCGAAGAACATCGACGTCGTCGGCGGTTCGGTCATCGCG
>JBAVML010000012.1:0-8122 GCA_049690035.1 Chthoniobacteraceae bacterium | reverse complement strand
ATCCTAGTATTGTCGGGCGTGTCTCAATCTCGAAAAAGGACTGAAGCGTTATGAAAGCGATTTGTCTCAATTCTCGCGGTGGTCCCGAATCCATCGCCTATCAGGACGTGCCCGAGCCGCAACCCGGCGAAGGCGAGGTTTTGATCGCGGTTCATGCGGCGGGCGTGACGCCTACGGAACTTGCGTGGATCCCCACTTGGACGACAACGGAAGGAACACCACGTTCATTTCCCATCATCCCAGGTCACGAGTTCTCCGGCATCGTTCACGGAGTTGGTCCCGGCGTGGTCACCTTCGCGAAGGGAGATGCGGTTTTCGGAATGAATGGCTGGTTTCGTGACGGTGCGCAGGCGGAATACTGTGTAGCTCGTGCTTCAGAGATCGCAGCCAAGCCCGCGTCGATTGACCACACGCTTGCCGGTGTGACACCGATTTCCGCGCTCACTGCGCTGCAAGGACTACTCGACCGTGCCCAGCTCAAGGAAGGTGAGCGCGTGTTGGTTCAGGGTGCTGCCGGTGCTGTCGGCTCTTTCGTCGTCCAGCTTGCGCGCCGGCAAGGGGCGCACGTTATCGGCACCGCCTCAGCGCACAATTTCAAGTTCGTCCGTAGCCTCGGCGCCACCGAGGTGATCGACTATCGCGCGCCCGCGGGCGAGGAGGTAATAACGCCCGTGGATGTCGTCTTCGATACCGTGGGCGGGAAAACGCTGCTGAGATCCTGGGAGTTGCTAAAGCCAGGCGGGCGTCTGATCACCATCGCCGCGTCTGCGGAGCAGACCGAAGAGCCGCGCGTGCGGGATGCCTTCTTCATCGTGGAGCCCAAACAGGCGCAACTCGCGGAGATCGCGAGACTGATCGACGCCGGGGAACTGCGTCCGATCGTCGGTTCGGAATTTCCCCTCGCGGAAGCAAGCCGCGCCTACCAGGACAAGCCGCTTCACGGAAAGGTTGTGCTTAGCGTCGTGGCCCCGCCAGCGAGCCGTCGAGGCGATGCGACGGGTCATTGATATGACGTAAGCTTGAAGGGCACCCGATGCTCGACAAAATCAGGGAATAACCCTCGTCGAAAATGTCCCAAGAGTCAGAGGTATCCGCCACCGAGCCACGTTCTCCGACACCCACTGCTCCGAAAGCGTCGGCTGACGCCGGCCCGAAGCACCACTGGCTGCGAACGGCGATCGTCGCGCTGCTTGCGTTGATCGCACTGTTCGTCGGGGTGCCGCGATTTCTGCACGCGTTGCATACCGTTTCGACCGACGATGCCTATGTGAACAGCTACGCGACCTTTGTCGCACCGCGGGTGACGGGACAGGTGGCGCGTGTGCTCGTCGAAGATAACAACCGGGTGAAGAAGGGGGACGCGCTCGTGGAACTGGACCCCGAGCCATACCGCGTGCAGGTCGCCATCAAGCAGGCGGCGGTCGATGCCGCGCAAGCTGATCTCGTGGTGGCCGACGCGACGGTGCGCGGCCAGATCGGGCAGGTGCGCGGACTGCGCTTCAAGCTCGTGCATGCGATCGAGGATGTGGACAATCAGGTCGCGCTAGTGCGGGCGCGCGCGGCCACTTGGGAGCAGAGCAAGGCGACGCTGGTGCTGGCGGACGCCGAGTTTGAGCGGGCGAAGAAGCTGCTCGCGACGAAGGTGGTGAGCGCAGAGGAGTTCGACCAGAAACGCGAGGCGCTCGACGTGGCGAAAGCGCAGGTGACTCAGGCTCTGGAGAGCGTCTATCAGGCCCGAACCGCGCTCGGTCTGCCGGGCAAGCCCCGTGAGGGGCAGAGTCTGACTGATGTCCCGGCCGATCTCGACCAGACCTTTTCCGCCGTGCGCCAGGCCACGGCGGATCTTATGCACGGTGCCGCGCAACTTGGCGTCGTTTCCTCGTCCTACGATCTCACGCCCAAGCAGGTGGTGGACGAGTTTTACAAGCGTGATCCGGGCGGCGACATCGACCGCATTTACGCCGAGATCATCACCAAAGCGCCGGGCAAGAAGCAGGCAGAGGCTGGCCTGATGCGCGCGCAGCGCGATCTCGATCAGGCGCAACTCGACCTGCGTTACTGCACGATCGTGGCGGAGATCGACGGCGTGATCACGCGCCGCAACGTGAACCCTGGCAACAATGTGCAGGTCGGGCAAAGCCTCATGGTCATCCGCTCGCTGCGCGAAATCTGGGTCGATGCGAACTTCAAGGAAACGCAGCTCCGCGACCTGCGCATTGGCCAGCGTGTGGAGTTGGAGGCGGATATGTATGGCGGCAAGCACACGTTCGAGGGGCGCGTGTCCGGCTTCACCATGGGCACGGGTTCCACGCTCTCGCTGCTGCCCCCACAGAATGCGACTGGCAATTTCGTGAAGGTGGTGCAGCGGTTGCCGGTGCGGATCGACCTGGTGAACTATGAGCCGGACAAGCTGCCGCTGTTCGTCGGTCTCTCGGTGGAACCAGTGGTGGATCTGAGAACCGCGCCCACTGGTCCGAGCGCGGGCAAGTTTCTCCAGGAAACGACTCAACCGGCCAAGCGATGAGCGCGGTCGCCACCGTGGACGCACCGTCACCCGGCGCGGCGAGCGTCGCACGGATTTTCAATCCGTGGATCGTCGCGCTCGCGGTGGTTGTGCCGACGTTTATGGAAGTGCTCGACACCACGATCGCGAATGTGGCGTTGCGCTACATGGCGGGCGGATTGTCCGCGCCGGCGACAGATAGCGAGTGGGTCATCACCAGCTATCTCGCTGCCAATGCGATCGTGCTGCCGATCTCCGGTTGGCTCGGCGTGCG
Organism: Chthoniobacteraceae bacterium; assembly: GCA_049690035.1. GTDB lineage: Bacteria > Verrucomicrobiota > Verrucomicrobiia > Chthoniobacterales > Chthoniobacteraceae > Chthoniobacter. The sequence continues at coordinate 5,345 of JBAVML010000012.1, read as the reverse complement.
GCTCGGGCGGCGCAATTATTTCCTGTGGTCGATCTTCATCTTCACCCTCGCCTCAGTGCTCTGCGGAATGGCCGCGAGCCTGCCCATGCTGATCGCCTCGCGCGTGCTGCAAGGGCTGGCCGGCGGCGGCCTGCAACCATCCAGCCAAGGCATTCTGCTCGACGCCTTCCCAAAGGAAAAACAGGGCACGGCGATGACCATCTTTGGCATCGCCGCGCTGCTCGCGCCCGTCGTCGGGCCGACACTCGGCGGTTACATCACCGACAATTACGGCTGGCGTTGGATCTTCTATCTCAATCTCCCTGTGGGATTGCTCGCGCTGTTTCTCTGCCGCCGCGTAGTCGTCGATCCGCCGTATCTCGTCGCCGAGCGCGCGACGATGCGACGCGAGCACAAACCCTTCGACACCCTCGGCCTCAGCCTGCTCAGCATGACCATGATCTGCTGGGAAATTCTGCTTAGCAAAGGGCAGGAGTGGGACTGGTTCGGCGATCCGTTTTTCCGCATCCAGACACTCGCGCTGCTCTTCGTCGGCTGCCTCGGCGGGCTGATCTTTCGCGAAGTGCGGATCGCCAATCCACTGCTCAATTTTCGCACGCTCCGCGACCGCAATTTCGCCGCCTGCTGCCTGATCATCTTCTGCGCGTTCGGCGTCCTCTACGCGAATACCACCAGCCTTCCCGGCCTGCTGCAATCGCTCTTCGGCTACGACGCCACGACATCGGGCCTGGTGCTTTCGCCCGCGGGCGTCGGCGCGGTCATCGTACTCTTCATCGTCGGAATGCTGCTCGGGCGCGGCGTCGATGCGCGCTATCTTATGACCGCGGGATTGCTCACGCTCGGGTTGGGAAACTACTGGATGTCGCGGTTGAATCTGGACATCACCGCGTGGCAGGTCGTCTGGCCGCGCGTGGTCGTGATCGCCGGTCTTTCGATGATCTTCGCACCGCTGAATGTCGCCGCTTTCCAGCACATCCCGCGCGAGCTGCGCGGCGCCGCCGTCGGCCTGCTCGCACTTCTGCGCAACGAAGGCGGCAGCGTCGGAACGTCCGTCGCCAAGACCATCATCGACCGCCGCGAGCAATTTCACACCCTGCGCCTCGGCGAAAATCTCGACCCGCTCAATCCGGCGGTGAACTCCTACATCGCCGAAGCCCAAGGCGGCTTCATCCAGCAATCCGGCGATCCAGTAGCGGCCAAACAAATGGCGTGGCAAACGCTCGCCAACCTCCGACACGAGCAAGCCTCCGCGCTGGCCTACTTCGACAGCTTCCTCATCTCTGCCCTGGTTGCCTTCGCGCTCATCTTCCTCGTGCTCACAATGAAACGCTCCGTCGCCGAAAAAGGCGCCCACGTTTCCGCCGAGTAGCGGCATACTGTTGGCCGATGAATCCGAACCTGCGCCGCACCAAGATCGTCGCGACCATCGGCCCCGCGAGCGAGACGCCGGAAGTCCTGCGCGCGCTGCTCACCGCCGGCATGGATGTGGCCCGCTTGAACCTTTCCCACGGCACCCACGAAGACCACGCGCAGACCATCGCCCATCTGCGCGCGATTGCCGAAGAACTCGCTTCGCCGGTGACGATCCTGCTCGATCTCCAAGGGCCAAAGGTGCGCGTGGGGCAGTTGCTCGGAGGCGAGATGACGCTCATCCGTGGCGAGACGATTTCGCTCGTGCCGGAGGGCGAATTTAGCGGCGATCCCGCGACGGTTCCGATCGACTATCCGCACGCTGCGGAGGAGGCGAAGCCGGGCATGCAGGTGCTTCTCGCCGATGGTCTGTTTGAATTGCAGGTCGTCGAGATCGTGGGCCGCGCGCTGCATTGCCGCGTAGTGGAAGGCGGTGTGTTGAAAAGCCGGAAAGGCGTCAATTTTCCCGAACTCAACCTTCGCCTGCCCTCGATGACGGAGAAGGATCATCGCGATCTGGAATTCGGCATCGCCCAGAACGTCGATTGGATTTCGCTCAGCTTCGTGCGGAGCGGAGCCGACGTGCGCGAACTGAAGAACCAACTCGCCGCAAAGGGCGCGCGCCAGCCGGTCATCGCCAAGTTCGAAAAGCCGCAAGCCATTGAGCACCTCGACGAAATCCTCGCCGAGGTGGATGGCGTGATGGTCGCGCGCGGCGACCTCGGCGTCGAACTGAGCCCGGAACGCGTGCCCATGCTCCAGAAGCTGATCATCGAGCAATGCAACCGGCGCGGCATCCCAGTGATCACCGCGACGCAAATGTTGGAAAGCATGATTCACGATCCGCGGCCGACGCGTGCCGAGGCCAGCGACGTCGCCAATGCAATCATCGACGGCACCGACGCCGTGATGCTCTCCGGCGAATCGGCCGTCGGCGCCTTCCCCGTGCGCGCCGTCGAGATGATGGCGCGCATCGCGCGCGAAGTGGAAAGCCGCATCGCCTTCACCAGCTACCCGCCCACCGATCAAAGCGCCGCCCACGCCCTCAGCGCCGCCGCTAGCAGCATCGCGAAGATCATCCACCCGCGCTGCATTGCGGTCCTCACCACCTCGGGTCACACCGCGCGCGCCGTGGCGTCCACGCGTACGAAAATTCCCATCGCTGCCCTCACCACCGATCCCGCCGTCTATCACACGCTGAACCTGGTTTGGGGCATTCATCCCTTCCTCATCGCGACAACACCCGGAACCTTCGAGGGCTTGATCGAGCAGGCCGAATCCACGCTGCGTGAGCAGCAGTTGGCGAGCACCGGCGATCAAATCCTCGTCCTCGGCTGCGTCCCTCCCGGTCAGCCGCACGGTGGGAACTTCGTCAAAATTCACACCGTATCATGAGCCTGCCCAATTTTCGGCGCCGTGAATTTCTCGAAGGCCGGAGCCAAGGGTCTTGCTATCGGCAACGTAAGTGTGAGTGCCACGGTGAAGCCAATATCCCAGAGCTTCCTCACGCGGCATCTGCGGATCAAAGACACAGGTGTCTCCGCGCGCGACCATCGTGTCCAATCAGGCGCATCGCATCTGCATGGAAAACGCGCACCGCATCGCCCGAACGCCGCTGGGTCAGAAAGGACGCCGTCGTGCCGAAGAAGCCGACCCGTTCGTAACGCCCCCACTCATGAAGGCGCAAAAGCCACGCCCAACTCGACAGCCGCAGCGGTGAGGCGGGTGTCGAGCGACCAGAGAGGGTTTCCCGAGAGACGGGCGGCGACAAGCAATTGCAGGTCGTTCCACCCGACGCCGCGGCCATAGAGCGCGTGGGTCTCGATAAAATCGAGGCATTCCTCGGTGGTGCCACTTCTGGTCCAAGGCAGGCTGCGCAGGGCGGCCAGAGTTAGCGCCCGCTTCGCCAGATTGCCGGTCGCCAATTCGCCCAGCACCACCGGGTGAATCGAGATCTGTCCGTTCCCCAAGGCCGTAGCGAATTCGGGCAAGCCGCGGCGAAAGTGCTGCATCCACATTGACGTGTCCGCGAGGATCATTTTCCGCCTTTGGCTTCGACCTGGCGACGCGGAGGTACCACGAGATCCGGCATGGTGCCACCGAGGGCCGCGAGCCGCCGGGCTGCTTCCCGCTTAATCAACGCTTCCAACCCCATCCGGACCAGCGCCGTCTTCTCGGTTTCACCGGTGTATTCGCCCGCTTGAGCCAGCAGCGTGTCGTCAATATTCAGAGTAGTCCTCATGCATACGATGATGCATCAAACGTATGCCTCCGTCAAACGGTTACGAACCCAAATCCTGAACGATTCCCCGACGCCTGAGCCTGAGTGGATCTCAGCCAATCTCGCCAAATCAGCCTTTCATGAGTAGCATTTCTACTCCCCAGAACGGCTAAACGGGAGAAAATGCGCAATTCTTGAAACATTCTCCGAAAAACCGGAATTGGTCGCCAACAGAGTAAAAAAGTGAATGTATCCTATCTTCCGCCGCAAAATGTTTCAGTTATTTCGCCGATCGCGTTTCTTTATTTCTGCTGCCATACAAACGGGCTGAAAAAACTCGTCTTTTCACCACGCCGTGCCCGGTGCAGTCATAGCGCCGACCGTCCGCCACCACCGCGCATTCCCACGCTCCGTCCACCGGTCGCACCCGCTTCGTGTCGAAGAGAAACTTCTCGCCGCCATACCGGAAGCACAGCGTCTCCTCCATGGGCAGCACCTGGCTGTTAAACACCTTCGGCGCACCTTCCACCCACCAAAGCTGCGTCCCATCCTCCGCGCTCGGCATCCAGGCCGCGGGCGAAGCCCCATCGACCGCGTGCAGCACGGCGAGGGTCGCGAGCAGCAGGGCGGTGACGAGGGTGAATCCGAATTTCATGATGTTTCGAGCTTCATTGTTCTTTCCTGGACGTTCTTGCGGGATTTTTTTCGTCGGACTCGCCGTCTTCGCCTCCTCTCTGCGAGCGCTTGGGTTGTGTGCTGAACCACTCGTTCCACCGGACGCTCATCTACTCCACGGCTTGCGGTGAGGCTCTGGATAATCGGCACGGCGCAGCATCGCCACCGATGCAAGAAGCAGGGCGGCAAAGAGCTTGAGGGTATGTTTCCAAATGCAGAACGCTGCAACGGGTTTTGGAATTTCAGTCCAGCTTGTCGCCGGTTTTGAGATACGCCTTCGGCAGCGTGGCGACCCAGGCTTCCACTTTCGCAGAGAGCTTCTTCACGATGTCGGGATGCTGCGCGACGAGATTATTCGACTCTGCGGGATCGGCGGTGAGGTCGAAGAGTTCGAGGTCGCCGCCGTTCTTGCGCGAAGGGTGCGCGAGTTTCCACGGGCCTTCTCGGATGTAGGAGTCACTGCCGGTCGCGCTCGTTTTCCAAAACAGAGGTTGGTTGCGGACATGCGTGCTTTTGCCGAGCCATGCGGCGGAGGCATCTTCGCCGTCGAAGTCGGCGGGGTTGATCTTCACGCCGGTGATGGCGCAGAGCGTCGGCAGCCAGTCCGCGCCGCTGATGACGGATTGTGCGTCGGTGCGGCCTGCGGGCACATGGCCGGGCCAGCGCACGATCCACGGCACATCGAGGCCGCCCTCCCAGTTCGTGTGCTTGCCGCCGCGCTGCGGGCCGTTGCTGCCCATTTGATTGAAGCGAAGTCCGCCGCCGCCAGCCTTGGTCATGTCCGCGCCTTGGTCACTGTTGAAGACGACGATGGTGTTCTCGCGCAGGCCGAGTTGGTCGAGCTTTTTCAAGATGCGTCCCACCGCGTCGTCGAGCGATTCGATGTCGGCGAGATAACGGCGCATCCCGTCGTCCACGTCGCCGCCGGCTTTGCGCACGGCGTCAAACTTCGCGAGCATCTGCGGCGGGAAATCACTGTCCTTCACCTTTAGCCCACTCCAGCGTGAGGCCGTGTGATAAGTCGCGCTCGCGGCGGTTG
>JBAVML010000011.1:0-14501 GCA_049690035.1 Chthoniobacteraceae bacterium | reverse complement strand
GAAGGACGCTCGCGGCGCGACTTCGGCGGCATCTCACCCGCTGCGATGCGGTCGTGCGCCTTCGCCCACACGTCGAAGCGCTCTGCCGCGTCGAACTGCATCGGCAAGGCTTCGAGATCGAGCCCGCCTTTCTTTGTCGTCGAGTCGTGGCAGTCGAAACAATGCGTTTCCAAATAGCCGCGCAGCTCCGCCTCAGCGGCGGTGAGCGTGGCTGGCAGGAGTTGAAAAAGCGATGCGAGGAGGAGGGGGAATGCGCCGCGTCTCATGCCACTTCCAGTCCGCTGAGAGTTCCCGTGCTCGTGGAGAAGACATCGCGCTCCACGCCCATGTGCTGAAGCATGGAGACGTAGAGATTGCAGAGCGGCGTGTTGTTCTTCAGGTCGAACTGCAGGTGCTGGCCGTGCTTGAAGCGACCGCCTGCGAGGAGGACCGGCAGGTTCACGTTCGAGTGATTGCTGCCGTTCGACATGTTTGAGCCAAAGAGAACCGCTGTGTCATCGAGCAGGGTGCTGCCGCCTTCATTCACCGCAGCGAGCCCCGCGAGGAAGCGGCCGAGATTCTGCAGCCCTGCTTCCTCGACTTTGGCGAGTTGTTCCAGCTTCTCCGGCTCGTTGCCGTGATGCGTGAGCGTATGCGTGCCGTCGCTCACACCGGGCAGCTTCACGACGACCTCCAGCGGATTCAGATAGAGCGTGACGATGCGCGTGCTGTCGCTCTGGAGGGCGAGCAAAGTCATGTCATACATGAGCTGCGCGCGTTTCACGTCCTCGTGGATGTCGGAAATGTCCTGCGGCGCGGCACTGGAGACGTGCGGCTTTTCCCGCTTCTGCCACGCCCGAGCCTGCTCCAGCCGCTGCTCCAACTCGCGCACCGAGGTGAGATACTGTTCAAGCCGCGCACGATCCTCCGCACCGAGGCTGCGCGAGAGCCGCTTCGCCTTTTCATTCACAAAGTCGAGAGTGCTCACGCGCTGGCCGATCTCACGCATCCGCTGCTGGCTCTCCGCTGCCGTGTCCGGGGTGAAGAGCCGCTGATACACCTTGGCCGGGCTCAGCTCCGGCGGGATGAACACACCATCGCGCGAGACCGAGAGCAGTCCGTCGTGCTGGCCATTCACACCGAGTGCGAGGAAGGGGTAGCGCGTGTGATGACCGAGCGACTCCGCCGCGAGCTGATCGACCGAGATGCTGTTTTTGAAAACGGCGGATGACGGAAACCGCGCGCCGGTGAGGAAGCTCTTCTCCACCACATGCCCGCCGGAGTTGTCCGGGTGCGAAAGGCCATTCATCACCGAGTAGCGCCCGCGAACCGGCTCCAGATGCGCGAGATAGCGCGACGGCTCGAACGCCTTGCCCGTCTCCTTCGGCCAGAAGTTCTCCGGCAGCAGTCCGGTGTTCGTCATGATGCACACCATGCGCTTCGGCGGCGGCGCGGCGGCTCCGCGAGCCAGTCGTGGCGCGAGTGCTTCAAGAAACGGCAACGCCAGCACCGCCGAGCCCGCGCGGAGGAATTGGCGGCGATTCAGCAGATGCTGCGTGGAGGAGGCGTCGTGGGATGGATGAGGGCGGGACATAAGGTGTTGGGTGAAAGAGGTTGGATCGTGAAGTGATGCGTCGTTGTGCGGAATGAGAGATGAGGCTGATCAAGGCCGCGTGATCAGCTCCACCTTCACGTCGTCCATGAATTGACTGGGGAACTGCACGCCTCCGGATTTGAGCGTGGGCTCCTCTTGAACCATCGCGAGATGCAGGACCACAAAGCGCGTCTCCCGCGTGATCTGCAGCTCGACGGAAACTTCCTGCCACCGGCCAGTGCTCGTCAGCACCGCGCGGCGAGAACCTGTGGCGCTGTTGTTCTGCTGCAACCAAGTGTGGCTCAGCGCCGGAGGCAGCGTGCCCAAGTCCTGATCCAGCGCATAAGCTTCAACCCTGCAAGCGAACCGCTCTTCTCCCGTCGCCGCCCCCCGCGCAAAACTCGCCGACGCCCGCGCCACCGTGCTCCCCGCACCCGCCAGCCCGCGCACATCCACGATGCGATACACATCCCCCCACTGACTGCGCGGCGAGTTCTCGCCCGGATAAGTCGCACTGAGAAAGCGCAGCATCTTGGCACCACCATGCGCCTTCACCTCCGGCGTCGAAGTGACCACCTCCGCCTCATCGCCGCTCCACTGTCCAGCAACACGCGGCACTCCGGGCGCGGTCTTCGTCATGCCTGATTCAAAGCCCTCACTGAATACCGCCTTCACCTTTTCGACCACACGCGGCCCCACATAGCCAAACACCACCGAGGTGCAGAACATCCCCAACACAATCCCCGCCGCCGCCGCCGTGAGCGGACGCCACGAGAGCCAGCCCGGCCATCGCTGCGGCATCCGCTTCGTCGTCCGCACCACCTCGTGATGTGCCTGTGCGAACTCACGCACCGCGACACCTTGCGTCAGGATTTCTGCGAGCAGATCGCACGCGTCGGGGTCACGCTCCAGTCGCGCCGAAAGATCCTGCACTTCCTCCGGTGTGCAGTCGCCCGCCACATAGCGGGTGAGCATTTCAATGAGATGGGTGTCGTCGTCCATGGTCATGCGCCCTCCTGCGCGGCGAGTCGCACGTCGATGCACTGACGCAGGGCCTGATGCAGTCGCGACAGCGCCTTGTAAATTGCCGCTTCATTGCGCCGCAGCAGGCGCGAAAGTTCCGCTCCATTGCGCCCCTCGTCGTAGCGCATCCGCAGCAAGCGACGGGATTCGTCCGGCAGCTTTTCCAAACACACCCGCATCGCCTCCGCACGCTGCCGCTGCGAGTCCGCCGTCTCCTCCAGTCGCGCGTCCAGTGCATCCAGCGCCAGTTCGCTCAGAATCTCGTCGAGTCGTCCCGCACGCCGGACTTGATCAATCCCCAGATTCCGCGCCGTCACTCGCGCCCAGGCCAGCACTCCGCCCGCGTCCGAAAAACTCTCTCGCATCCGCAACGCCCGCAGAAGCACCTCCTGAAAAACATCGTCCGCCGAATGCGCATCGCGCACCACCGCGAACGCCCCAGCCACCAATCGCGGCCGTGCATCGAGGAGTGTTTTAACAAGCAGTTTTTCGGTCATTACAACAAGGACGAATGGCCCGCGAAAGTCTGACCAACAAAGTAACCGGATGAGGGCATTTCACTTTTCGCCCCTCACTCTCGGTCAGCGTTCCGGGCCGGGGTTACCGGCTCCTCCCGCGTGCGATGTCCGCCTTGAGCGCAGCGAAGAGTTCCTTCGCTTTGTCCGGCTCTTGCGCAAAGACATTCGTGGCTTCGCCGGGATCGGTGCGGAGGTTGTAGAGTTGGAACTTGTCGGTCGGGCCTTTGCCTTGGGTCTCGACGACGTGATCCGGTGTGACGGTGCCGTCCTGCACGGCATAGACTCCTGATGGCAGGATGAGCTTCCAATCGCCGTCGCGGATGGCGAGCGTGTAGGAGCCGTAGTTCACATGCACCATGCCGTTGCGGATGGGTTGCGCGGGCTTCTCGCCGCGCAGAAGGGGCGAGATGTCGAAGCTGTCCTCTCCGGCATCGTTCGGGAGTTTTTCACCGAGTAGCGAAGCGAGCGTCGCTATCATGTCGGTGAAGCAAATCAGCTCGCCGCACGCGTAGCGAATGCGAAGGTTGTCGAGATTGACCGTGTAAGTGCCAGGCTGGCCGCCAGTGAAGACGACGCCATGCGGGGACAATGAGTTTGTCTTTGGGCTTGGCTTCTGCGGTGCCGGTGACGGTGACTGCGAGCACGTCTCTCTCGGGTGCCGGCTTCGTGTCGAGCTTCGCGGGCGCGGGCTGATGGGTGAGTGCGGCCTCGAGTGAACCCGCCCCCGCATTCATCTGCGTGACAGGTGAGCCAACGACGTCCGGGTTCGCCTCGGCGACGTTCGAGGTTTCGCCTACCATGCATCGGCTCCCGCGAAATTCGCGAGAATCGGTTTGCACGTAGAAAATCAGCAAGGAAGTATTCGGCCACCCCCATGGATGCCGAGCTCCGCACGCTGATCGATCACTCGAAGTTCTACAAAGGCACCGTTCGGGAAGTGGCGAAGCTTCTCCCGCCATCCGACGTTGCCCTCCAAGCCGTCATCGCGGAGCTCATCGCGGCGGGCGACCAGCTCGGCTTCTTGTTCGTAGTCGTGGCGGCGCTCGATAGTGGGCGGAAAGTGGATGCACGACATCTGGAAGGATGCGTCAACCTCTGCGGCGACCCTCGGTGGCTGGGAGTGATCGCGTGGAAGATGGAGGGTGATGTCCCCGGAGCTCTGATGGAGGCGATGAAGCGCGCGGCGCTCCTGCGGGAACTTCACGCTTGCGCGCTTTTTATCGTTGCCGCCTGGTGTCTGGGACGAGCCGAGCAGAAACTCCCCGGGGGATTCATGGCAGAGGCACGCTGTTTCGCCCGCGTGAAAGGCCTCAACCCCTCGACCCTCAGCTATCTCGCCGGGATCGCGTTAACGGTAAGGGACGATGACTTCCGGCAGGTGGTCTCCCGGAACTATCCGGCGATCCTGAGCCCGGAGCTGATCAAGCCCGCAGAGGTCTTTGCGAGGACCGCCATTGCCGCCTGCAAATCGCCCGTGATGGAAATGGTTGCCGACGCACCACCAAACCAACTGGCGCGCGGTCGTCCCATGCAGCGCGCCGTGGCCAAGCTGGGGCGCAACGATCTCTGCCACTGCGGGAGCGGGAAGAAATACAAACGCTGCTGCTTCGACGCGGATCAGGACCGGCTGAGCTTTTCATCGGAAGTCGCCGGCCACACTCACGCCGAACTTCGTGCCGAGCCCGACGCCGGCCTCAGCGAGTCGCGTCTCGACGCCATGCCGCCATTTGAACTCGCATTGATCGACCCACGCAAGGTTCCGGAAAACCTGCTACGGGCCTACCTCATGCGCGTTACGGGGCTGCTCCTCCTTGATCGCGCGGTGGAAGTCTTCGAGGTCATCGACTGGGATGAGGAGAGCGTTGACGCCTGGAACTTCGTCCTTTTCTTCGTCATGAAGGAGCAGCGCAAAGAGCTCGCCGAGCGCATGCTCGCGGCGCGGGCGGCTCATGCGCCCGATGCGGAGGTGGAAGAACGCGCCGGGGTCCGGCTCCTGATCGCCCGCGATGATCCCGCGGAGGAGCTTCGTGTGCTGACCGAGATCGCCACGGAAATTTTCCACGATTCGGAACCCGAGAAGCTCGTGGGCTTCGGTTACGGCGTCCTTTGCTCGCGCCACGCCGCACTCGGCATTCTTATTTGCCGCAGCCTGATTCCGCTCGTCCCCCCGAAAGAGGCCAGCTTCCTTCTCAACGAAATCCTCACCGCGCGCGACAGGCTCAATCTCCCGCCCGACGATCCCTTCGGCGACGTCTTGGAAAAGCGTCTCGCCGAAGAAACCCATGATGAAGGGGGCGACGCTGCCGCCCTGCGCGACGCACGAAAACGCCTCGACGCGAAAGCTGCGGAAGTTCGCCAGTTACACGAAGAAATTGAGCGCAAGCGCCGCGCCTTGGAACGTCGGGAGAAGACGCAGGCGCCCACCTCCCAGCCCGTTGCAGACTCCGCCGCAGTGGAAGCCGAACACCGCGACCTGCGCCTCAAGATCGCCGAGCTCAAGGGCACGCTCAACGAACGCTCCGCCGAACGCGCCACCCTCCGCCGCGAGCTGGAGAAAGCGCGCGAAGATCTCGAAGCGGCACGACACGGCCAAGCTGCGACCGCACCCACGGACGAGGCTTCCGCTGCTGAGGAAGCCGCGCACTACCTGCCCGAGCAGCCGGCCGGAAATCAGCCCCTGCGGCTCGTCGAGTATCCGCACAAATTCCTCGAGACTCTCGAAGAACTCCCGCGCCAGGCCGCGCGTTCGGCGCTCGCTATGGTCGGGCGCCTCGCCGGTGGCGAGCCCGCGGCTTTCGCCGGCGTTGTCTCGCTCAAAGCCTGCCCCGGAGTCCTGCGCCAGCGCATCGGCGCAGAGCATCGTCTGCTCTTCCGCCTCCATGCAGATCGCGTGCAAGTAATGGCCCTCATCAACCGTCGCGATCTCGACCGCACGATCAAGACTCTCCGCAGTTCGGGGTAAGCGACCATGCTGTTTTTCCACGGACACGAATGGCAGCTAGTGCCGGGACGCTCCGTGTTGGAGGCGCGGATTTGCCGGGAGCATCAGACTTCGGCGGAGGTCACTTGGAATTGGGAGGCTCACTTCATCGCCGCCGGTGGCTGCTGGCGGCGCGTGCGACTTTCAGATCGCCCCAGTCTGGAGGTGCGGGTCGGGTTCTTCGAGCCTGTGGCCGCGATGGAGTGCCTGCCGCTGCGCACCGAGGAAGGCGGTTTGCTCGCGCTTGCCACCCGCCCAGACCTCGGCATGGAAGCGGGTGAAGTGATGAAGCAGTGGCCGCCGGCCGTTTTCTTTCAAACTGAGCCCGGCAGACCACGCCGCACCCGAGGCGCCCGCAATCCGCCCCGTGGACGCCAGCTTTGGTGTTCGTTGCCACGCCTCAGCGTTAAGCGGAGCTAATCAAATTGTTGGCGAGATCGGTCGTCGTCCCGTGGTCGGCGATCTCCGCGGTCATCACATTGTCGTGGACGACATTTCCCTCCGCCCCGGCCGTTGCGCGCGCCGATGCGGATCGGAAAATAGCGCGCCGGATGGGGGGGGATTCGAACCCCCGTTACCTTGCGGTAAACACGCTTTCCAGGCGTGCGCAATCGACCACTCTGCCACCCATCCTAGGCTGCTCCCGCGTTGTCGCGCGGGCCGGCAATAGTGCGGCAATCGCGTGTTTTCGCAAGCGCGATGTGGCGTTAGTGTTTTGCGCCGCGGCGCAAGGCGGGCGATTCGAGGTCAAGCGCGGCTTGCGGGATGACTTCAAGTGCGGGGAAAATCTCACGCAAGGGCTTCGCGATGTCCTTCGCCCGGCCGGCGACCACCACGCTCAGGGAACCCGGGACGAGATGTTTTTCCGCAAAAGCGCGAACGGCATCGGGCGTGACGGCGCGGATCTGCTCGGGGTAAAGCGGGAGCTGATCGAGGGACAGGCCGTGCAAGGCGAAGTCGGCAAGGCGCTCGACATAGCCGCTGTTGGTCTCGAGTTCGCGGGCGAAGTCGCCAGTGAGCACCGCCTTCCGGGTGGCGAGGTAGTCTTCGGACACGGGCTCGGTGCCGAGACGCTGCAACTCCGTGCGCATGAGGGTGACGACTTCGGTGGCGGACTCGTTCTTGGTCTGGCAGCGCGCGGTGAACAGGCCTCCCGCACGCAGCGCCTCGAGCGTGCTGCGCACTCCGTAGCTGAGGCCGCGTTTGAGACGGATTTCCTCGTTGAGCCGCGAGGAGTAGCCGCCGCCGAGCACGGTGTTCGCGACCGTGCCGGGAAAGTAATCCTCGGCCTGCCGCGGTATGCCCGGCGTGCCGACGACGACGGCGGCCTGACCGGCGTTGGGCATGTCGATGAGAATGGCGCGCGGTTTCGCCGCCGGCTCGAATTTTCCCGCGGCCGTCGCGGGGTGATCGGCCGCGGATTTCCAAGAGCCGAAATGTTTCTGCGCCTGCGCGAACGCCACCTCGCCAGCGACGTTGCCGGCGATGACGAGCATGGCCTGTCCGGCGGTGTAGCGGGTGGCGTGGAAGTCGGCGATCTCCTTGCGGTGCAGCCGGGAAATCGAAGCGATGGTCCCCTTTGCCGGATGCGCGTAGAGGCCGCGACCGAGAATCGTGCGGCTGGCCGCGAGCCGCGCGACGACGCCGGGTTCTTCGCCGGAAAGGCGCAGTTCGTCGAGGCTCAGCCGGCGCAAGCGCTCGATTTCCGCGGGCGCGAATTTCGGATGCTCTGTGACGTCGGCGAGCACGGCGAACGCGCGATCGAGCTGCGACGAAAGGGTGGTGAGCTCGACCGCGGAGCCGTCCCATCCGGCCTTGGCTTTTAGCGTCGCGCCGAGGGCTTCGACTTCGCGCGCAATCTGCGTGGCGCTGCGCGTGGTGGTCCCCTGGGTGAGAAGTGCCGCGGTGAACTCGGCGAGGCCGGGCGCGGTGGGCAAATCGGCTTCCGAGCCGGTTGGCAGGAGCACTTGCGCGCTGACGAGCGGCAGGCCGGGACGCTCGACGACGATGACGCGCAGCCCATTCGCCAGCGTCTTTTCCTGTGGTTGCACGAACTTCGCCGCTCGCGGCTCACCCGGAGCCGGCAGACCCTCGATCTCGGCAGCGACGGCGCCGAGGAGGGTGGTCGTGAAAATGGCGGCGACAAAAATGGGTGCTTTCATTGCTTACCTGGGTTTCGGCGGAAACATCGTTGCCTTCGTTTTTGCGGGCGCCGGATTGGCGGGTGCCTTGGGAGGAGGCGCGGTGGGTTTTCCTTTCGCCGGCGTCGAGTTGGCCGGCGCCTTTGCGGGCGCGGTGGCCGCAGATGATTTTGTTAGCGCGCTCGACTTCGTTTTCGGCTGGGCGTTCACCGCTTTCGTTTTCGCCTGCATGCTGGCGGGGAGGTATTCGATGACGAGCCGGTTCGTCTCGGTAAACCATTTGCGCGCCACTTCCTTCACTTGGTCGGCAGTCACGGCCTGGATGTCATTGAGCGTCTGGTTGGCGCGCTCGGGGTCGCCGAGCAAGGTGGCGGCATAGCCGAGGTCCATTGCCTTGCCGCTGTTCGTCTCGCGCTCGGCGAGTTTGCTCGCGAGCGTTTGGTTGAGGGCCGTCGTAAGTTCCGTGGCCCCGATTCCGTTCGCGGCGATCGCGGCGATCTCGGCGTTGAGCGCGATGGTAGCTTTCTCGATCGGCACGCCGCTCGCGAGGACGACCTGGCAGGAGAGCAGCCCGGCATCGGCGCGCTGATCGGCGGTAAATTCCACGCTCTGCGCAAGCTGTTGGATGTAAACGAGCGATTGGTAAAGCCGCGACGATTCGCCTCCGGCGAGCACCTCCGCGAGAATCGTCAGCGCCGGTGTGTCCTCACTGGCGACCTTCGGTGCAAGCCACGTCATGGCCAACGCGGGCAGCGGCACTTTCGCATCGTACTCGCGAATGCTGCGCCCCTCGGTGCGGGGCGGCTCCTGCGCGGTCACGCGCGGGATGGGTATCTCAGGTTTCGGGATCGGCCCGAAATATTGATCCACCCAGCGCTGGAACTGCGCGGGATCGAAGTCGCCGACGACCACGAGCACCGCATTGTCAGGCCGGTAAAACGTGGAGTGAAACGAACGCACTTCATCGAGACCTGAAGCGTCGAGCTCCTCGATGTTGCCGATCGTCGGGCGCTTGTAGGGATGCACGGCGAAGGATTGTTTGATGATGAATTCGCCAAACTCGCCATAGGGCTCGGCGAGGATGCGTTGGCGATACTCCTCCTTCACGACATCGCGCTCGGTGTGGAAATTCTCCTCGTTCACCTCGAGCGAGGTGAGCCGCTCCGCCTCGGCCCAGAGCAGCCGTTCGAGGTGATTCGAAGGCACCGTCTCGTGAAAGACCGTGACGTCATCCTGCGTAAACGCGTTATTTTCTCCGCCCACGTCTTCCGTGAGCCGGTCGAGGAATTCGTTCGGCATGCGCTTCGTGCTCTTGAACATCATGTGCTCGAAAAGATGCGCGAAGCCACTGCGACCGTCCGGGTCGTCCTTCGAGCCCACGCGATACCAGACCTGCACCGCCACGGTGGGCGTCTCGTGATCTTCGAGCCAGATCACTTGCAGGCCGTTGCCGAGCGAGCGTTGCTCGAACTTGAGGGGAGGGACCGTGTCTGCAGCGTTGAGGCGGCAGAAGGCGAGGCAAAGACAGGTGATGATTCGGACGACGTTCACTCGGCGTGCAGGGTTGTGCCGGGGCGAAGGCGATGGCAAGCCTCGGGAAAGTCTGACTTGCGCGGGAAAAGCGCCACCGTGTCACACCACAGACCCGAAAAGTGCGACATTCGCTGTGCCATGACGCAGTCCAGAAAGGTTGTTCGAAGTCTTTATTTCCCTGATGGTCAGTATGTTACGAATGATACAAAGCGACGGCCTGCCACCTGCTATGGGGTCGAGCCCACACATTTTCCCGTGTCGCTCACGTGACGACGCGACCTCCAACTAAAATCAAATGGCTAAAATCCTCGGCATCGATCTCGGCACCACCAACTCCTGCATGGCTATCATGGAGGGCGGGGAGCCCGCGGTCCTCGAAAACTCAGAAGGCGCGCGCACCACTCCATCGGTCGTTGCGTTCACCAAGTCCGGCGAGCGACTGGTCGGCCAGGCCGCGAAACGCCAGGCGATCACCAACTCACAAAACACCATTTTTTCGGTGAAGCGCTTCATGGGTCGGAAGTTCGACGAAGTGCGCGAGGAGGAGCATCGCGTGCCTTATAAGGTCGTGAAGGCGGCGAACGGCGACGCCCACATCCAAGTGCAGGTTGGCGGGGAGACGAAGACGTTTTCTCCTCCGGAAATCAGCGCGATGATCCTCGCGAAGCTGAAGTCCGACGCGGAAGCGAAGCTCGGCGAGAAGATCACACAGGCGGTCATCACGGTACCCGCTTATTTTAACGACTCGCAGCGCAACGCAACCAAGGACGCCGGGAAGATCGCCGGCCTCGAAGTGCTGCGGATCATCAACGAGCCGACTGCGGCCTCGCTCGCCTACGGCCTCGACAAGAAAAAGGACGAGAAGATCGCGGTGTACGACCTCGGCGGCGGCACGTTCGACATCTCGGTGCTCGAGATCGGTGACGGCGTCTTCGAGGTAAAGGCGACCAACGGCGACACGCATCTTGGCGGCGACGACTGGGACAACGCGGTGATGGACTGGATGTTCAACGAATTCCGCGTCGATAACGGCATCGATCTCACCAAGCAGCCGGACGCCGTGCAGCGCATCAAGGAGGAGGCCGAGAAGGCCAAGATCGCGCTCTCATCCTCGCAGCAGTACGACATCAACCTGCCCTTCATCACGGCTGATCAGACCGGCCCGAAGCACATCCAAAAAACCCTCACCCGCGCCAAACTCGAGCAGCTCACCGATCCACTCTTCGAGCGGACGCTCAAGCCCGTCCGTGACTGTTTGAAGGACGCAGGCCTCAAGGAAAGCGACGTCAACGAGCTCGTCCTCGTCGGTGGCATGACCCGGATGCCAAAGGTGGTTGATACTGCTCGCCAGCTCGTCGGCAAAGAGCCGCACAAGGGCGTGAACCCGGATGAAGTCGTGGCCGTCGGCGCCGCGATTCAGGGCGGCGTACTCAAGGGCGACGTGAAGGATGTGCTCCTGCTCGACGTGACTCCGCTCACGCTGGCGATCGAAACCGCCGGTGGCGTGGCCACCGCCATGATCCCGCGCAACACGACAATTCCGACCCGCAAGGAGAACATTTTCTCGACTTACAGCGACAACCAGCCGGGCGTGGAAATCAAGGTCCTGCAGGGCGAGCGCCCGCTCAGCCGCGATAACAAAAATCTCGGCACCTTCCACCTCGACGGCATCCCACCGGCGCCGCGTGGCGTTCCGCAGGTCCAGGTCACCTTCGACATCGACGCCAACGGCATCCTGCACGTCAGCGCCAAGGATCTCGGCACGGGCAAGGAGCAGAAGATCTCCATCACCGGCAGCTCAGGGCTGAGCAAGGAAGAGGTCGAGCGCATGCAGCGCGACGCTGAAGCTCACGCCGAGGAAGACAAGAAGGCGAAAGAGTCCATCGAAGTCCGGAACAATGCTGACAATCTCGCCTACCAATGCGAGAAGCAGCTCAAGGAGCTCGGTGAAAAGATTCCCGAGGACAAGAAGAAGGAGATCGAAGGCAAGATCGAAGCCGTCCGCGAAGCCCTCAAAGGCAGCGACTCTGACGCGATCAAAGTCGCCTACGATGACCTTCAAAATAAATTCCAAGGCATCAGCGAAGAGCTCTATAAGCAAGCTTCAGCCGCCGGCGCAGGCTCTGGAGCCGGCGCTGGCCCAGAAGCCTCCGAGCCTCAAACTGGCTCCGCCAAGAAAGCCGACGGCGACGTCGTCGATGCAGAGTTCGAGGTCGTGGACGAAGACAAGAAAAAGTAAGTCCGACCGCAGAAGCTAATACGCATCGTAGTCCCCTGATGAAACGTCGCTCTCCCTGGCTCACCTTGGCCGCTTGCCTGCTCCTGCGCGGGAGTTCAGCGCACGCCGAGGCTGCGGAAAAGCCTACGCTGAGCATCAGCAAGGCATCCAAGATGGCTGAAGCTGAACTGGCCAAGCGCGGCTTCGGAATCCGGCATGTGATCACCAGCGTCAGCCTCGTCCGAACCGCGGGCCAGCCAGCATACTACTCGGCGCAAATCGAGCCGCCGATTCCAGCGATGGCGTTCCGGATCGAAATGGACGGCAAGGTCAGTGTCGCGCAATTTTCCGACGAGCATAGACAAAGCTAACCCTTTTCCGATTTCGCCGAAGTTAGCTTGCAGTTAGTTCACGCTGACCGACTGCTAACTTAGGCGACTCGTAAACAACAAACCATAAACCACAGAAAACATAACATCATGGCAGTCAACGTTCGACCCCTCGCAGATCGGGTTCTCGTCAAGCCCCTCGAGGCTTCCGAAACCAAAAAAGGCGGGATCATTATCCCCGACGCGCACAAAGAGAAGCCACAGGAAGGCGAAGTCGTCGCCCTCGGCACTGGCAAGCGCGATGAAGACGGCAAACTCATCCCCTTCGTCGTGAAGAAAGGTGACAAAGTTCTCACCCCGAAATACGGCGGAACCGAAATCAAAGTCGATGGCGAAACCTACCTCATCATGCGCGAGGACGACATCCTCGGCATCCTCGGTTAATCGACAACTTAACACTCAACCACCTAACTACCTACCTAACTACCATGGCAGCTAAACAACTCCAATTCGACGAGTCCGCCCGGCACGCGCTTCTGCGCGGCGTCGAGAAACTCGCCAAGGCCGTCAAGGCCACCCTCGGGCCAAGCGGCCGCAACGTCATCCTCGACAAGAAATTCGGCAGCCCGACCATCACCAAAGACGGTGTGACCGTGGCCAAGGAAATCGAACTCGAAGATCCCTACGAGAACATGGGCGCCCAGCTCGTTCGCGAAGTCGCGAGCAAGACCAGCGACATCGCCGGCGACGGCACCACGACCGCGACCGTTCTCGCCGAAGCCATCTACAAAGAAGGCCTCAAGAACGTCACCGCCGGTGCCAACCCGACCTCGCTGCAGCGCGGCATCACGAAGGCTGTTGAAGCCCTCGTCGCCGAGATCGCTCGGATCTCGAAGAAGGTTAAGGACCGCACGGAAATCGCGCAGGTCGCGACCGTCTCCGCCAACTGGGACACCACAATCGGCGAGATCATCGCCGACGCGATGGACAAGGTCGGCAAGGATGGCACCATCACGGTGGAAGAAGCCAAGTCGATCGAAACGAGCCTCGACGTCGTCGAAGGCATGCAGTTCGACAAGGGCTATCTCTCGCCTTACTTCGTGACCAACGCGGAGTCGATGGAGACCATCCTCGATAACCCTTACATCCTCATTCACGAGAAGAAGATCAGCTCCCTCAAGGATCTGCTCCCCGTCCTCGAGAAGACGGCGAAGACGGGCAAGCCCTTGCTCATCATCGCGGAAGACGTCGAAGGCGAAGCCCTCGCGACTCTCGTGGTGAACAAGCTCCGCGGCACCATCCAGGTCGCTGCGGTGAAGGCTCCGGGCTTCGGCGATCGCCGCAAAGCCATGATGGAAGACATCGCCATCCTCACCGGTGGCCGTTGCATCACCGAAGACCTCGGCATCAAGCTTGAGAACATCAACCTCGAAGACCTTGGCCGCACCAAGCGGGTCACCATCGACAAGGAAAACACCACCATCGTCGAAGGCAGCGGCAAGCAGGCCGACATCCAGGGCCGCGTTTCGCAGATCCGCCGCCAGATCGAGGAGACCACCTCCGACTACGACCGCGAGAAGCTCCAGGAGCGCCTCGCGAAGCTCGCCGGTGGCGTGGCCGTCATCAACGTTGGCGCCGCGACTGAGACCGAGATGAAAGAGAAGAAAGCCCGCGTCGAGGACGCCCTTCACGCCACCCGCGCAGCGGTGGAAGAAGGCATCGTCCCCGGCGGCGGCGTCGCTCTCATCCGCGCCCAGAAGGTGCTCGACACGCTCCAGCTTGAAGGCGACGAGAAGATCGGAGCCAACATCGTGCGTCGCGCGATCGAAGAGCCGCTCCGCACCCTCGCTGACAATGCCGGCGAAGAAGGCGCGCTCATCGTTCAGGAAGTCAAGAAGCGCAAGGGCGCCGAAGGCTACAACGTCGCGACCGGCGTCTACGAAGACCTCATCAAGGCGGGCGTCGTGGACCCCGCCAAGGTGACGCGCAGCGCGCTCCAGCACGCGGCTTCGATCTCCGGCCTCCTGCTCACGACCGAGTGCGTCGTGACCGAGGCTCCGGAGAAGAAAGCCCCGGCGGGCGGTGGCGATGGCCACCCGCATCCTCCGGGCGGCATGGACTACTAAGCCCTGCGCTTAGTTAGCCAAAGCTAGCAAATCAAACAGACCGCCGGGTTCCGCAAGGAG
>JBAVML010000010.1:0-6326 GCA_049690035.1 Chthoniobacteraceae bacterium | reverse complement strand
CCGGGGATGACTTTCAATGCAGTCACCGGCGTGCTCTCCGGCACGCCGACAGCGAGCGGGCAGTTTAATTTCAAAGTCACTGCCACGGATGGCGTGAACCCGAGTGTGTCGAAAAACTACACGCTCGCCGTCGCGGCTCCCGGTGCGGCTTTGGCTCCGGCGAGCCTGCTCGACACCGTCGCTTCACCCGTCGGCAGCGGGACGACCACGGGCGATGGTTCGTTCGTTCCCGGCGCGAATGTGACGGTGAATGCCGCGGCGAACGCGGGCTTCCGGTTCGTGAATTGGACGGACAACGGCCAGGTGGTGAGCAACACGGCGAGCTACACTTTCGTGATCGATGTGAATCATTCGCTCATCGCGAATTTCGCGCCGGATGTGCCGCAGCGGACGATCACCACCACGGCGTCGCCGGTCGCCGGTGGCAGCACGAGCGGCGGCGGGATCGTGGATGACGGAAGCAGCGTCACCGTCATCGCCACGCCGAATGCCGGCTATACCTTCACCAACTGGACGGTGGCTGGCCTGCCGGTGAGCGCAGCTGCGAGCTACACTTTCACCGCGACGGCGGACGTTTCGCTGATCGCGAATTTTTCCGTGGTGCCGACCTTCGCGGTCGCCACCAGCGCGACTCCCGCGGGGAGCGGCACGACGACCGGAGACGGTTCGTATTCCAGCGGCGCGAGCGCGACCGTCACGGCCACGGCGAACGCGGGTTACGTCTTCACGAACTGGACCGTCGGCGGAACGCAGGTGAGTTCCTCGGCGAGCTACACTTTCCCGGTCACCGCAAACAAAAGTCTCGTCGCGAACTTCATCGTTGCCGGCCAGGCGAAGACCGTCACCACCAGCGCAAGTCCGGTCGCGGGCGGCACCACGAGTGGTGGCGGCATTTACCTCACCGGTGATAGCGTGACCGTCATCGCCACGGCCAACCCGGGCTACAAATTCAGCAAATGGAAGCTGAACGGCAGCAATATCACCGGCGGCGCCAGCTACACATTCGCTATCACTGCCGATAGCGCGCTCGTGGCGACCTTCACGCCGGTCTATTACGTCACCGCCAGTTCGAATCCGCCCTCCGGCGGCACCACGGAGGTGGACAGTTCCAGCTACAACCCTGGCGACGGCGGCAACGTCAGAGTCAAAACTACCACCGCGGGTTATCAATTCGTGAACTGGACGGAGAACGGCGCGGTCGTCGGCACGAACACCACGCTGAACTTCACGAACTTGCAGGCAAATCACAGTTACGTGGCGAACTTCGCGGTCCCCGGTGGCGTGAACGTCAACACCAGTTCTGCGCCTGCCGCTGGCGGCACCACGACTGGCGGCGGCAGTTACCTGATTGGCGATAATGTGACCGTTTCCGCCGTGCCAAACCCCGGCTACGGATTTGCGAACTGGACCGTCAACGGCACGTTCGTGAGCACGGATGCGGACTACACCTTCACCGCTTCGACGAATCGCGCGCTGGTCGCGAACTTCGCCCCGGCCATCACGATTACTGCCACTGGATCTCCCGCGGCGGGCGGCACGATTCTCGGCGCGGGCGACTACGTGAACGGCGCGAGCGCAACGCTGGAAGCCGTCGCCAACCCGGACTTCCTCTTCCGAAACTGGACTGAGAGCGGCGCTGTCGTGAGCACGTCACCGACGCTCACCTTCAACGTCACCGCCGCGCGCACGCTCGTGGCAAACTTCACGCCGGCCTACACCATCACGGCCTCCGCGTGGCCGGTGGGCGGTGGCACGGTGCTCGGTGCGGCGAGCGTCACGGCGGGCAGCAACATCACGCTCGTGGCTGCACCCACGGCGGGCTACTCGTTTGTGAACTGGACCGACGCGCTCGGCAACGAAGTGAGCACCAGCCCGAGCTACACGTTCACTCCCACAGCCAGCGGCGACTACACCGCGAACTTCTCCACCGGACTCGCGGGCATTCACTTCAATTTCGACAGCGGCGCACCCCAGTTGGCGCTGCATGCAGTGCTTCCATTGACGCAGACCGTCGCGGGCCTCACCGCTTCGTTCACTTCACCGAATGCTGCGCCGCCGACCATCGAGACCGAGGCGAGCACGGGTTACGTGCTGTCCAAGTTCGCTGCCCACTTCGTCGCGCCGTCGGCCGGGACCGACACGGTGATCGAGGTTCATTTCGACATGCCGATTTCCGGCGTGGCATTCGACTTCGCCACCGTCGAAGACCCGACCGTCGCCGTCGGCTCCAACATCCACCTCATCGCGACGGATACGAGCAGCGGCCAGCCTGTCGTGGTCGGCAACGCGCTCGCGCACGGCAGCACCACAGCAGGCGACTCGTTTCCCTCGGGCACGCTCACCTTCAACTCCGGCGTCCCATTTGACACGATCCGCATCGAACTCGCTGCGTTTCCGAATGGCGCGCCCAAGCTGCTGATCGACAATCTCATCGTCAGCCCCGCGGGCAGCACCGGCGGCACGATGTTACTCGCGAATCCTAACTGGAACATCACGCTGAGCAGCTACGGTTACTCCGACTATTTGTTAGATAACACGCCGGGCTTCGAAGGTCGCGAGTATCTCAGCGGCGAATGGGGTTCGGCCATCGGCTACACCAAGGACGGAGTAAGTGTGGGACCTTTGTGGCTCGATCCGCAATTCCTCTATCCTGACTGGGCGTCGAACTCGGACTTCCAAGTCGTGCAGGGAATCCACCTCGTCTCCGCGAATCTCGATGGGCTGCCCATCGCCGAGTCCATTATCGCGAACAGCGACCTCGAAATCACGTTGCGCTTTGAAATGGTGGACACCGTCGTCGGCACGCCGATGGGCACCAGCCCGGCAAGTGGAGGCGGTGCCGGAGTCTCGGTCGATAGCAACCGCTACGTGCTCAACCAGAGCTTCAAGGTGCGCAACATCAGCGGCGCGGCGATCGCGAATGTGCAGCTCTTCCAGCTCCTGCACGGGCTGACCTCGCAACACGGCGTGTATGACAATCGCACTTACACCGGCAAGCTGAGCCAGTATCGCTACGATGCCACGCTCGCGGGCGTCGATGCGAGCGCCGCCGGTGCGGGCAGTTCGTCCGCGGGGCTGGAGGACAGCATCGCGTTCCATTCCAAGATCGCGCCGACTGCGTTTGAGATCGGCTACTACGGTATCGAGGGGAATGGCGTGGACGATCACTCGGTCGGCAAGCCCTCGGATGGCGTGCATCTTTCCATCGAGCAAAACTGGCAGGGCGCGCCTTATGCCACGCGCCAGGGCCGCGACAGCTTCGCGCCGGCGACTCGCTGGATCGCGGGTGGCCAGCGTTGGTCACTGGGCAATCTCGCCGCCGGGCAGTCAGCGAATTTCGACCTTCTCCTCAGCCTGCTCACCGGCACGAAGGTGACGACCGGTGGCGGCAATCACACCGGCGGCAGTTGCAATGGTGGCTCCACGCACGTCGGCGGCGTGGACTTCGAGTTCGACGATGCGACGAGCGCCGGGACGTTCTTCGGCGAATTCTCGCGAGCGGACGACCTCGAAATGGCCGAGCGTGAGACCGACGGCCAGTTCGCGCTGCCGACCTTCCAAGCTCCCGGCGGCACCGTCACGCAGATCTGGAACCTCGACTACAACGGCACGCACAACGGGCTCATCCACCTCACCTTCGCCTACGATCCGGCACTCCTTCCCGTGGGCTTCGACGAAAACACGCTCGCGGTTTACCACTACCACGGCGCGACTTGGGAGAAGCTCACCGGCGCCGTGGAAGCAGTCGCGCACAAGATCACCGTGACCACGGGCAGCCTTTCGCCCTTTGCGCTCGGTACCGTCCCTGGCTTCACCATTGAGGCCAATGTTTCCGCGAATGGAGGCGGCACGATCAGCGGCGCTGGTGCCTACGCCATCGGCGCGAACGTCACTCTCACGGCCACTCCGGATGCGGGATATCGCTTCCTCAACTGGACCGAGAATGGCGCCGAAGTTGACACGTCGGCGATCTACACCTTCCAGGCGAGCGCGGCTCGGTCCGTGGTGGCCAACTTCGCGCTGATCATTCCGCAGCTTGCGATGGCGACTTCGGTGCCGGGCAGCCTCACGCTGGAATGGCCCGCCGATCTCCCTGGCTGGGTGCTGGAGGAAAGCCCAAACCTCAGTCCCGGGAGCTGGGTTCCTTCCGCGGCGCCGATCGCAGTCATCGGCAATAACAAGCGGGTGGTCGTCGCGCCCACTGCGGGCCATGGCTTCTTCCGCCTCCGCCATCCGTGATCGCGTTGCCGAGGATCGGGAGATAACATCCCGCTCATGCAACACGTCGAAAAGCATTTCTCCGGCGGTGAAACCGTACGCGATGTAGTCATCGGCATGGCCGATGGTCTCACCGTTCCCTTCGCGCTTGCCGCGGGCATTTCAGGGGCCATCGCTTCGACGCATATCGTCGTGACCGCGGGCCTCGCCGAGGTCGCCGCCGGCTCGATCGCGATGGGTCTCGGTGGATTCCTCGCCGCGCGCGGCGATGCCGAGCACTACCACAGCGAACTGCGCCGCGAGGAACAGGAGATCGTGGCGGTGCCCGAGCGCGAGGCGCAGGAGATCGTGGACTTGTTCAAGGACTACGGCGTCACCGCAAGCGAGGCGGCACCGGTCGTCGCCGCGCTGCGCCGCGAACCGAAGGCCTGGCGGGACTTTATGATGCGCTTCGAGTTGGGACTCGAAGCTCCCGATCCGAGGCGGGCGCTGCGCAGTGCGGTCACCATCGCGGGTTCGTACATTGTTGGCGGCTTAATCCCGCTCCTGCCTTACATGCTCGCCGCGAACGCGCACCAGGCGCTGATGATTTCCATCGCCGTCACGTTGCTGGCGTTGACCGTGTTTGGCTTTGTGAAAGGGCACTTCACAGGCGTCTCGAGGATCAAAAGCGCCTGGCAGACGGCCCTGGTGGGCAGCCTCGCGGCCGGCGTGGCCTTCGGCATCGCAAAGGCCATCTCGTAGAACGATCCGCGGATGCCGGCGGCATCGCCGACCGCGAACCACGCGGCTTTGTCCCCAATCAGGTGCCGACAGCTTCTGGCAGCCGCACGGGCACCCCATGCTCGGCAAGGTGCTGCTTCACATCGCCGACGGTGTAGGTGCCAAAGTGGAAGATACTGGCGGCCAGCACGGCGTCCGCTTTGCCTTCGTCGAGCACTTCCACCATGTGCTGGAGGGTGCCGGCACCGCCGCTCGCCACGACCGGGACGCCGACTGCTTCGCTGATCCGCCGGGTGATGGTGAGGTCGTAGCCGGCTTTGGTTCCGTCGGCGTCGATCGAATTCAGGACGATCTCGCCGGCGCCAAATTTCACGGCCCGCACCGCCCACTCGATGGCGTCGAGGCCGGTCGGTTTGCGTCCGCCGTGGCTGAAGACTTCCCACTTCCCGGGCCCGACTCGTTTCGCATCAATGCTGACGACAATGCACTGACTGCCGAAACGCTCGGCTCCCTGACTGATGAGCTCCGGCGTGGCGAGCGCGCTGGAGTTGATGCTGATTTTGTCCGCGCCGGCGTGGAGCATGGCGTGCATGTCCTCCGTGGTGCGGATCCCGCCGCCGACGGTCAGCGGCATGAAACACTGAGCGGCCGTGCGTTCGATCACGTCGATCATAGAATCGCGGCCGTGGGCGCTGGCCGTGATATCGAAAAAAACCATCTCGTCCGCTCCCTGATCGTTGTAACGCAGCGCGAGTTCCACGGGATCGCCGACATTGCGCAAGCCGCCCTCCTCGGCGCGGCCAAATTGCACGCCGCGGGTGACCTTGCCATCATGGACATCGAGGCACGGGATGACGCGTTTTGTTAGCATGAACTGTAATGGTGATAGATTTCGGGCAAAAAAGGGTCAGGGAACGCCCTGAATCTGTAATTTTGCGACGCGGAATGGAGAATATTGTTGACTCGTCGGATGCTGCTGGCTAAAAGCGCGACGCCTCGGGAGGCACTCGTTTCGCCCGGGGCACTCAACACCTAACTCCAACACCACAGGCATTATGGGCAACAACAATCTCGACGAAAACACGAACGGGACGTCGGCCGCCCCAAAAAAACCTGCGGCGTTCACGCTCCTGCCCGAGCCAGTGGTCTTCGGCGAGGTGGAAGGCGATGCGCATAAGTTTGAAGCGACGCGGGAGTCCGCTCCTTCGTCGGTGGCCCCGACGCCGGTTCCGCAGTTTGAAGATCTCGGCGAATTGCCGGCGTCATATCAAAACGACGTGCTCTTTTTGACGGCGCGCGATCCGCGGTGGCTGTTCAGCTATTGGGATTTCGATTGGGCGCCATATCTCCCGAGCGCGTTCCGCGGCGGCATTCGCCAGTTCTTC
>JBAVML010000009.1:0-2524 GCA_049690035.1 Chthoniobacteraceae bacterium | reverse complement strand
CATCCGAGATCTTCACGCTCACTTCGGGCTTGAGGATATAGTTGATGAATTTCTCGGCATTCTCCTTGTTCGGAGCTCCTTTTGGAACAGCCAGGCTGTCGATGAACTGATGAGCCCCTTCCTCGGGGAGCACGTATTGGAACTTCTTGTTCTTCTTATAGAGGATCGCGGCTTCACCACTCCAGACCACGCCGAGATCGACATCCCCGTTGAGCAGCGCCGTCTTCGGTGAGTCGGAGTCATAGACCTTCACCTGCGGCAGCCACTCGGCGATGATCGGCTTTACCTTATCGAGCGCTTCCGGGGTGACCTCGTTGATCGGCAAGCCGATTGAGGCTAGCGCCCAAGTGACGATCTCCCGCGCATCGTTCAGCACGACAATCCGTCGTTTATACTTACCCGAAAATACATCCTTCATTGTCTTCACCGGTTCCTTGACCTTGGCCGTGTTGACCACAATGCCCACTGATCCAGCCATCCACGGGACACTATACTTTCCCTCCGGATCATGCGGCATCTTGGTAAATTTCGGATCAAGATTCTTGATGTTGGGAACGTTGGCGAGATTGAGCGCATCAAGTTTATCGGCCTTGATCAGAGCCTCGATCGTGTACTCGGATGGCTGGATGAGATCATACTTACTTCCGCCGCCGAGAAGCTTGGAAAGCATCTCCTCGTTCGAAGCGTAGTTTTCCACATTAACCTTGATGCCGGTTTCCTTCGTGAAGCCGTCGATGACATCCTGCGGGACATACTCAGACCAGCAAAAGAGATTGATGACGCTTTTCTTTTTCGCCTGACCGTAGCTGGGCAAGGCGAGCGCGCACAGGAAGGAGAGCGCGAGGAGGAGGCGGGTGGTTTTCATATTTTGATCTCGTTGATTAACTAGATTCAGCGGTTGAGTTTCCGCGTCGTTTCACCAAGCACTACGAATAGGGCAGTCGCAAGGACAAACACGGCGGAAATGGCATTGAGCGAAGGATCGAGACCTTTCTTGGCCATGCCAAAAACTTTGATCGGCAGCGTTTGTGATTCCGGTCCAGTCACAAAGAAGGTGACGATGACTTCGTCCATCGAGAGAGTGAACGACATCAGCGCGCCGGAGACGATCGCGGGTAGAAGGTAGGGGACCATTACGAGCCAGAATGCCTTGAGCGGCGGCGCGCCGAGATCCATGGCTGCTTCTTCAAGATTCGGATCCAAGCCCGAGAGCCGCGCCTGCACGGCCACGAGCACGAAAGGAAAGCAGAAGGTGGTGTGGGCGATGATGATCGTGAGGTAACCGAGTCCAAACTCCGTTTCGGTAAAGTGCGCCAACCAAACATTGAGCGGGCCGGCAACCACGGAGAAGAAGATGAGCAAACTTACTCCCATGATAACTTCGGGGATGACCATCGGGATAAAGATGAGCGTGCTGAGCATCCGCAGACCGGGATACTTATATCGATAGAGCAGCCAGGCTCCGATCGTTCCGAGCACCACGGAGATGATCGTCGTGGCGAACGCGACGATCAGGCTGTTCTTCATCGCATCAATCAGCGTCGTGTTTTCCCACAGCTTGCCGTACCACTCGAAGCTGAAGCCGCCCCAAATGAAGCTCAATTCCGAGGCGTTGAACGAATAGACGATCAGCAACAGGATCGGGACATAGAGAAAGGCAAATACAAGGAGCGACCAACCTCCGCAGAGCAAATTGACCAGTTGCATCCCGGAGGGAAGGCGGAATCTCGGTGCTGCTGGTGTGACGGAAGTCATCCAGAACGAGATGAGTAATCACTAATCCCGCCCGAATGAAGCCAAATCGTCACAAAGCAGTTGGCTTTGGAAATTCGCCCCACTGCACGGCCTGCTCGACGGTGGTGAAGCGAATGAACCCGCGACCGCCGGGACGGCCATTTCCGGAGTTCTTCCAGCCGCCGAAGGGGAGCGTCGATGGGGAGAAGGTGGTCGGGAGATTGGCGTAGAGATTGCCGACTTCGATCTGCTCGCCGAGTTCGCGCAAACGTGCTTCCGAGCGGGTGAAAATCGAGGCCGTGAGACCGAAGGGCGTGGCGCTCTGGATGCGGGCGGCTTCGTCGAGATCCTGGGCGATGTGGAACTGGACGATCGGGACGAAGCATTCGCTTTCGGCGCTTCGGTCATTCCGGCTCAGCAGCACGGCTGGACGGACGTAGTGGCCGCGCTTGCCGCCGACCTCGGGCTCGACTTTGCCGGGCAGGAGCCAATCGCCAGCTATCTCGGCGCAGAGGCGCTCGTAGCGCGCCACGGCGGGGGCGCTGATCACCGGGCCGAGCCGGGTTTTAGGGAGTAGCGGATCTCCTGGCTGGTAAGCGTTTAATGCGTCGAGGAAAAGCCGTTGAAACTCGGTGGCGACGGACCGCTCGACGATGACGCGGCTCGTCGCATTGCAGCGCTGGCCGGCGGTGAGGCACATGCCATCGGCTGCGGCGACCGCCGCCATTTCGAGATCGGCGTCGGCACAGACGATGAGCGCGTTGCTGCCGCCGAGTTCGAGCGCCAGTTC
>JBAVML010000008.1:0-1992 GCA_049690035.1 Chthoniobacteraceae bacterium | reverse complement strand
GGAACCGGCAGCGGCACGACGGGAACCGGCAGCGGCACGACGGGAACCGGCAGCGGCACGACGGGAACTGGCACCGGCACGACGGGAACTGGCACCGGCACGACGGGAACCGGCAGCGGCACGACGGGAACCGGCAGCGGCACGACGGGAACTGGGACCGTCATTACGCCCGCCGCATTCATCACCTCCCCGAGGCCCTATATCATCAACGACAAGACGACGATCACCACGGCCGGCACGACGATCACGACCAACGGCGTCACCGATGCGGGCAGTCTTTACCAATCCGCAGCCGTCAACGGACCGGCTTCCGCGTATCTTTTCGACACCCCGTCGGCCTTCGACACGGCGACGGGCCTGGACGCAAACTTCAGCATGAAGAACGGCGGCACCGCGCCGAGCGGCGGCGTGGCGGTCTATCGTTTCGCGGGCATCGAAAGCCAGAACAAGCCTGTGTTCAACACCACGGGCGGGCCAACGGATATCGCGCTCGTTTCAGGGAGCTGGATTCACTCGAGTTCCGCTGGGCTCGCGTGGACGGTCGATTCGCTGAACTCCCTTTTCCTCGGCACCGTGAATGGGCCGATCACCCTCGGTCACGAGATCAAGACCAGCACGCTCTCGGGAGCCTTCAAGTACCTCCAACTCGAGGCCCGCGGTAGCGCCGGATCGGTCATTCTCAACGGGAAGATCAACACGCCGTTTGCGGGCTTCTTCGTCGATGCCGAGCAAGGCATCACCGTGTCGAGCGGCGCATCGATCACCGCGATGACCACGAGTTTCAACACCCCGGGGAGCATCGTGATCAACAAGAGCCCGACCTCCGCGACGTTCAAACTGAACGCCGGGACGGGCATTCAATTCACCTCCGCGCTCGCCAATGCCAACGTCGAGATGACGGCGCCGATCCTCCAGACTTCGGCTGACCTTTCCACGCTGACTGGCTTCCTGAATATCGGCACGGGCGGCATCCAGGCGGGCGGCGCGAAGCTGAGCGGCTTCGACCACATCGATGTCGCGGGCAATGTGGTGGCCGACTCGGTGACTGTGTATAACGCGTTGAACATCGCCGGCACCTACCAGACGGGGGCTGCCGATGGAAAAGGCGCGCTGGCCGCGGGCACGATCGCCATTGGTGGCGGGATCGACCTCACCGGCGCGGCCAACGGCGACGGCGGCGCGCTGACGGTCAATGCGACCGACGTGAACGTCTCCTCGACCGGCATCAACGGCATCAAGGCCGACGGCGCGGACGGCCTGCTCGCGCTGGCCGTCGGTGGCAAGGGCGGCACGGTGAATGTCGGCACTTCCTCGAAGCCGATCACAAATTCCATCACCGTGGACAAGCCCATCTCGGCGACTACCGGCGCGAATGCCACGGGTGCGCTCACCGGCGGCGACGGCGGCACGGTGAACCTCATAGCCAAAGGCACCGTGACCGTGAACTCGACCGTGAAGGTCTCCGACAGCGCGCTGACCCGCGCGAGCAAGAAAGGCGGAAACATCGCCATTGCCAGCAGCAAGACCTCGGGCACCGCCATCGCGGTGAACAACTCCGGCCAGCTTCTCGCGCTGCTCAATGCGACGGCGACCGGCGGCGGCGGCAAGATCACCTTTACCTCCGCCGGCGGCGACATCCTCGTCAATGGCGGCACGGTCCAGGCCGACCGCGGCACCGTCGATATCCGCAATACCGGCGCGGGCAACATCGCATTGACCAACGCCACCATCCGCGGCGACGTGGTGAAGGTCGGCGCGCTCGGCGCGAACGGGCAGCTCATCATCGGCGGCGGGACGATCAGCGCCGATACTTCGCTCAAGCTCTACGGCGGCACGACCAACGGCCAGGTGCGCTTCACCGACAACGTGACGCTCGGCGGCGCCGGCACCAAGGCCATCGCCGGCAAGACGGTGACGATCGACAACGGCAAGACTGTGACCGTCGGCGGCTCGGCGGCGGCGAAAGTTTACACCGACAAGCCGAACTACACC
>JBAVML010000007.1:0-9643 GCA_049690035.1 Chthoniobacteraceae bacterium | reverse complement strand
TGCACCGCCATCGAGAGCCAAAGACGCCATGATCGTGGACAGATTATTGTGACTGGCTGGGATAGCGAGGAGGAGGTTCTCGATCGCATTGAAAATGGATGGATTTACGCGACCTCCGTATTGAACTCCAGCCTCGCGACCCAAATCGCATTCGGCCTGCTCGAAGCACAGAGACTCGGCTACCTGTATCCGAAGAGTCTGCAAATCCGTGAACTCTCGTTTCCACCGGTACCAAGGGAGATCTTGTTGGCCCAAACCCCCGTCGATCGAACCAGCGTCGAGGCGTATCGCCGAAAGCGTGGCAGCTTCAACCCTCCCGAAAGCGCACCTCGGTGACCCGAAGAAAGGGTCGACAAGCGCGCCGGACCCACATTAAAGAGTCCCGTCAACCAGCCCCACACAACCATGCAACGCGCCAAAGTCGTCCTGATCGCCATTGTCTTCCTCGCCATAGGCATTTTCGCCGGAGCCGTGCTGCGCACGCGTACCGATTCCACCCCGGACCCAGCGCGCGAAAGGCGCTATGCGATCAACGTGGCCTATAGCACGCAGCCGTTTTGGACAGAGGTTACGGGCACCGGTCAGAAAATTGGCACGGTTGTTCCCGGGGTGAAATTCGTCAACGGCGGGCCGAGCGACGCCGACGCGAGCAAACAAATCGCAGAGTTGGATACATTAATCAGTCAGAAGGTTAGCGGAATCATTCTTTTTCCAGCCGATCCAAAGAGCTTGGCTCCTACGATCAACCGCGCAGCGGAAAATGGCATTCCTGTGGTTACGTTGTTCAGTGACGTTCCGGGAAGCAAGCGGCTCACGCTCATTGGAGCGCCTGAATACGAAAGCGGCCGTCGCATAGCTCAAAAGGTGTTTGACGCGCATCCGGAGTTCGCCAAAATAAAAACGAAGGTGTTGGCATCTTTTAACAAACCGGGAGAGACGGTGACGGATGCTCGCTTGGCAGGAATCAAATCGGTTCTTGAAGACCCAAAGTATCGCGAAGCGGTCGATCTCGTGCAAGTTGTCGATGACTACGGAAACGATGCCAAGGCGGCGGAGGCCATCGCACCGTTGTTGGCTAAACACAAGGACATCAAAGTTATCTTCGGCCTCAATGCGCGATCCGCAATCGGCGCTTACACCGCCATCAAGGAAGCCCGCCAGGAAAGTGGAGAACCATACAAACCCGGCGACATCGTCATCACTGGTTGGGATAGCGATGAAGATGTTTTGAACCATATTGAGGATGGGTGGATTTTCGCCACGTCCGTCTTGAACTCCAGCCTCTCGACACAAATTGCATTTGGCGTACTGGAAGCTCAGAATTTGGGCTATCTTTATCCCGATAGCCTAAAACTGCGCGAACTTTCGTTTCCGGCACTCCCTAATGAAATTTTGGTGCCCGAAACGTTGGTCGATAAGACCAACGTAGCCGGTTACCGTCGAAAGGCGCGATAGATTGGCGAACCCGGCGGAAAGGAATTGAACTCGTAGGGACTTGCACCCTCCTGACTCGCTTAAAAGGCGAGGGCTTCGCTATCAAAGCTTCGGGTTCTAAAATGGTAGTCGCGGCTGGATTTGAACCAGCACTGGCGGCGTTCTCGACGCCGTGCCTCTTCCAGTTGGGCTACGCGACCGTTGTTGTGAAATGGCACCCGTGGCCGGACTCGCACCGGCTAGGACTCGCTTGAAAGACGAGACGCTCGGCTCTTTGCATTCACGGGCGTTTGATTGAAACGGCGGAACGCGGAGGGCATGCTCCCCATCACGCGAAATGCGTGACGATCTCTTTAGCAAGGAGCACCGGATCGCTTGTCCGGTTCACGTTCCATTGGTGCCCACGGCGTGAGTTGCACTCGCACTGTCCGAGGTTTGAAGTCGGTGCCTCTTCTGTTGGGCTGCGCGGGCATTGAGATGAGGTGCTCCGGGCCGGATTCGCACCGGCACTGAGCGGGGTTTAAGTCCGCTGCCTCTGCGTTGGGCTACGAGAGCGAAATGGTCCCGGCGGCAGGACTTGCACCCGCACTGGACGAGGTCTGAGCTCGTTGCCTTTGCATTGGGCTACGCCGGGAAAAAATGGTGCTCCCGGTAGGAATTGCACCCACGACCCGCCGGTTCGAAGCCGGCCGCTCTGATCTGCTGAGCTACGGGAGCTTGTTGAAATGGTGCGCCCAGGCGGTTCTGCCCCACCTGCCTCCGCAATGTCGGTGCGGCGATCTGCTATTGATTTACCGGCGCGAATGCCGCGCGCTGTGCGCGGCGATGAAATGGCGGCCCCGGATGGATTCGCACCATCAACCTCCCGATTCAAAGTCGGGCGCTCTGTTGGTTGAGCTACAGGGCTATCGTGGAACTGCCTGCCCGTGCCCTCGCACCGCTCAGAACTGCGGCGTCAGACTGAGAAACGCATTGTGCGCCTCGATCAACGAAGGGGTGGGACTCCACTTTGTCTGCTTTGGGGGTCGGATCGGCTTGCCGTGAAGCCCAAACACGAGGTGTCTCATCAAATCGGTTTGCGGAATGCGACTCAGCGACTTCTCGTTACACCAGATGCGGAGTTCCGCATCCAGCGTTAGGAGGCCATTCTCGAACAGTTTGTGATGCAGACTGGAAAGCAACAAACCGTTGTTCACACTCCCGCGGAGGTGTGGCTCAGCGCGTGACCAGGGAATGATATGGGCCGCCTCGAGGACTTCCTTGATGGCAATACCTGAAAAACAGCACACTCCGCCGTAAGCGTCGAGCAGCGCATTACGAAATTGGATCTGCATCATACCTCGGACCTTTACCCGCGCGTAAACGTCCTCAGCGCGGGTTGGCGTGGTCAATAGTAGCCTCTTGAGATCCGATTCGGTGGTGCCGTCGAGAGCCCACTCGAATGGATTCGGTTCGTGCGCCCAATCCCAATCAAACACCTCACCAAGCTCGTCTTCGGAAAACGTCGGGACTCGACTCTTTATTCCCGAGCCGGGCTTGCCCGTCGCTTTGGTCACGACCAACGCTGTAAGTAGCGGCTTCCTCGTTTCGATGCAGTAATTGAGAATTTGTTCGAGGACAAATCGCACGGGACGATGGTGCATGCCCAAAAGCGCAGCCACTTCTCCATAGAACACTTTTTCGCGCTGGGCGGCCTTTTCCACCAAGTGTGGCCACAGCTTTGCGGCAAGCGCTGCTTGGTTCACTCGGCTGCTCATGTCGCGTGTAGTATCTCTCCATCCAGCGGGATGCAATGTTCGGAGGAACTTCGAGTGAACATGATCCGCCAACCGGAGTCGCACCGGTCTCTCGCCGATACCAGCGGCGTGCGTCGCTACCAACGCTTTGGCGGAATTTTTATTGGTCGGGCATCTCGGTGCTGCCCCGAGTGTCTCGCCGATCCGAACGGCGCGGATTGTTGTCTTCCTCATGCCCGGACACGTTGTGTCCTTCTAAATGGTGGAGCCACGGGGAATCGCACCCCGATCTACGCAATGCCATTGCGTCGTCCTGCTGTTGGACGATGGCCCCGAAATGGAGCGCGCGCCCGGACTTGAACCAGGTAAGAGCGGGTTTGCAAGCCGCCGCCTCGACGATTTCGGCATCGCGCGCTTTTGGAAATGGGGAGGCCGACGGGTGCTGCCCCCGCTCGGCGATCTTCACAGGATCGAATGCTGGCTGTTACATCACGGCCTCCATCTGAAAGTGATCCGGCTACTGGTGCCGCCCCCGTCTGGTCTCGCTTACAAGGCGAGTGCATGAGCTGCTCTGCCAAGCCGGAATCAAAGTGGCGGAAGTCGGAGGGCATGCTCCCCATCCCGCGAGGTGGAACGATCTGTTTTTGAAACAGTCCCGGCGCGCTTGTCCGGTTCAGCTTCCATTTGGAAATTGGTGAGTCGCCACGGTGCTGCCCCGTGCTCCGCGGTTTAAGAATGCGTCGCGGATGCGCCTCCTCCAAACTGCGGAGCAGCACGCTGCATCGCGCCGGAGCGCAAACCGCTGCATCGCTGCAATGCTTGCGACCCAGAGCGGAAGTCAGTGGTCACGCTCCACAGGCTGCGATTGCAGCTCCGTCCGGTTTCCAACCGGCGGCGGCGCGCTCGTCCGCTTTGACTTCCATGAAATTGGCGGCCCCGGATGGATTCGCACCATCAATCTCCCGAGTCAGAATCGGGCGCTCTGCTATTTGAGCTACAGGGCTATACGAAATGGTTCCGGGGGTTGGAATCGAACCAACTTCCTTCAGCTTATGAGGCTGACGAGCGACCGGTGCTCTTCCCCGGAATTGAAAAATGATCCTCCGGCCGGCGCTGCCCCGGCATGGTCCGCGTTACGAGTGCGGTGCATTGCTGACCTCTGCCACGGAGGAATTTGAAATGGTGCTCCCGCGAGGACTCGCACCTCGATCCTCCGCCTTCGCAAAGCGGCGTGCATCTCTTACACCTCGGGAGCTTGAAAATGGTGCGCCATGCGGTCCTGCCCCGGCGCCCGCGGTTTGGAAGACCGTCGTGCTTGCTGTTACACCAATGACGCGAATGAAAATGGTGGCTGCGTCCGGTATCGCGCCGAACTCTCCTCGTCTTCAGCGAGGCGCTGATCTATCTCAGCTACACAGCCAGTGGTCCCTCCGCACGGTATCGCGCCGCGGTCTCTCGCTTATCGGGCGAGGGCTCTGCTTTTGAGCTACGGAGGAATTAGAGAATGGTCGCCCGACGAGGTAACGCTCCTCGGTCTGCCGGATGTGAGCCGGCCGCTCTCCTTTTGAGCTATCGGGCGAACGAAGGTGGCACCCGCACCCGGTAATGCTCCGGGGTTTCCTGGTTGAGAACCAAGCGTGCTGCGATTGCACCATGCGGGCGGATGAAATGGCGGAGCGCCAAGGACTCGAACCTCGGACACCATTGCTGGTGCGACTGTTTTCAAGACAGCGTCCTCGGCCAGCCGGACGCGCTCCGTTTGTGAAATGGCTCCTCCCCTTGGCATCGCACCAAGCTCACACCGCTTAACAGGCGGGCCGCACACTCTGTGCGTTGAGAGGAATTGCTCCCGGCAGGATTTGCACCTGCGTCGTTCCGTTTAGAAGGCGGATGCCTGTGGTCTGCTCGGCCACGGGAGCTAAAATGGTCGCGCGCCTCGGTGCTGCCCCGAGTGTCTCCTCGTCCCAAGCGAGGCGGATTGCTGTCTTCCTCGCGCGCGGACACGTTGTGTCGTTCTAAAAATGGCGGCCTGTGCGGGCATTGCTCCCGCGACCTTCCGCTCGACAGGCGGCTGCTCTTCGTAGCTGAGCTAACAGGCCGAAATGGTGGGTTGTGTCGGTAATGCTCCGACGCTGGTCCGATTGGACGACCGCTTTACAGGCGGCTCGCGATCTTTACGCGGCTACCAACCCGAGATGGTTGGGGGACGTGGAGTCGCACCACGATGAAGAAGCTTATGAGACTCCTGGGTTCTCAACCTTCCCCCGTTTGAAATGGTGGACCGCCACGGCTTTGCACCGTGCTCTCCCGCTTGCGAGGCGAGTGACCTCCTGAATGATCGAGCGGCCCATGTAATTGGTGGCGGGGGCGGGAATCGAATCCGCTCATTGACGGCTTATGAGGCCGATGCCTTCCCACCTGGCTCCCCCGCGATTTGAAAAGTGGCACGGCGTCTCGGTGCTGCCCCGAGCCCGCGGAGTTTTGGAGACTCTGCTGCGCAAGCTGGCGCCCGCCGCACACGTTGTGTGTTTCTGTATGTGGGTATCTGAAAAATGGTGCGCTCAGCCGGACTTGCACCGGCATCGCCTGATTGGCACTCAGGCATCCTGCTCTTGAACGATGAACGCGAATGAGCGGCGCGGGTTGTCACACCCGCGCCGCATACGACAAAAAAGAACAAACACCGCTGCCAACTCGGAACTTGAGTTCGCACCCGCAGGATTATTTCACGGCGGTTCTTTCGGTGTTTCAGGCACACCTCCCGGTGCATGACATAGCTAGTCATGCGAAGCCTCTGGACTGGAAAAGTCAGGGGCGAGGAATCAGACAATACAGACCCGCTAGCTAGTCATCGTAAGATTGACTCGCTTGACAGTTACTCCGTGAGCTGCCACCGTTTGCGCGGTTACTAACTCACAGGCGTCTCCGCTAGGGACTTATCTGGATTGGTGACCGATTCCGCCCCGTCGTCAGTTAGCGCTGACGGCGGGGTTTTTATCGCCCACGTTTGTGGATTAAATGTGTTGGTCGATCAGTATGGTTGCTTTGGATTGAGCGGCCATCAGGCCGCGATTGAAAAACTGGTGCATCACCCGGAAACGAAGAACCCTGCTTGCTTTGCGGGCGAGCAGGGTTCTCGAAAAGTCGATGATCTGTGTGAGATCTTGAACTACCTGCTGGCCTCCTTGGTAAGGTCTTCGTTCGCGGAACTCGGCCGCGTATTGGTTGCCTGGACGCCGAACCCGAATCCGGGTTTGCCAATGCGCGCGGACATACCCGCGCAACGCAACCACGAGGTCGTTTGCGAATGCTTTGGATATGTTCTTAATGAGGTCATTGGTGCTTAAGGTGGTTGGTTTCTACTCCTCTCACATGAGGGCGTCAAATGTATTTCTCGCCTTTCTTAAAATTTGTTTGTTCCTCAGCAAAGGCTGAGTGGATCTGTCTGAGCTAATTGGATAACTAGGTGGCATTATCGGAGAGCTTCTTGACTGAATCCACAATGCCTTGAACCGCATTCGTCGAACTCTTTAGCTCGCGTGCCCTTCGCTCGAAATGCGCTCCGGTCGTGCTTGAGCAGTAGAGCATCTCGGGAGAAGTGACGTTGTGGACCGTGCCGCAGACCGGACGCACGGCGTCGGTGTGAAGGTAGGTGAAGGCCGCGAACTTTTCGGCCGGTTGCTGGTCGGGTAGCGGGTAGTTGAGGATCGTTTGCTTGGTCACGTCCGAGAGGCTGATGTCGGCGCCGATGTCGTCGAGGTCGGCGCGGTCATTCTGCCGCATGAGGAAGAACTGGCGGCTGTTGCCGAAGACAGCCGCGCGGATGCGGCTCTCTTTGAATCGCGCGTATTGCTGCACGATGGCGATGTTCCAGCAGTTGAACTTCCGGAGCTGCGCATAGCTCTCCTTCACGATTTCCTCTCCACCGGGAATGTCCATGAGCCGCGCGACTTCCTCGTAGATGTTCCGTTTCCGCACCGAGCGCGGAAGCGTGATGATGTGCTGGCGTGTGTAGTTGGTGATGAGGAAGCCTGCGGCTGCGCGAAGCGCCTTGGCGGATTCGGGAATATAGCCAAGCTCGAAGTGCGCGATCTTCCCGGTGAGCGAGACGTTCGATGCGCCATCGAAAAGGCGCCCATAGTTGCCCTCCGCACACCACGGCAGGAGGCGCTCGGAGAGTTCGCGCACGTCGTCGCTGCCGCCTTCGAGCTGCATCAGTTCTTGGAGCATTCGATGCGTCGGATACTCGCCGCTGCTGAAAGAGGCGAAGGCGAGGTTGCGAATCTCGCGCAGTGTCGCCGGCTCTTTGGAAAAGCGCAGCACCTCGGCTTCGTCGATTGCCACGAGATACGCCCCGGCTTCATCAGGCTTGGCGCGTTGCCAATCGCGGAAATCGACGAACGCCTCCAGCGAAGTAGCGCCCGAATGCAAACGCTCCCGGCGAAAGCGCGTGAGAGCGCAAGCGTGTCGTGCAATCTGCATCATCTCCTCGCCGCGAGCGCGACTCCACTCGGTGAACACGTCATCGAAGAGGAGATTCAGATACTTCGCGATCTGCGCCTGCCGGTGCATCTGCCGGTCTTCGTCGGCGCTAAGGCCCATCATGCGAGCGACCAGCGCC
Source organism: Chthoniobacteraceae bacterium (assembly GCA_049690035.1). Lineage (GTDB taxonomy): Bacteria > Verrucomicrobiota > Verrucomicrobiia > Chthoniobacterales > Chthoniobacteraceae > Chthoniobacter. Next base: position 1,852 of record JBAVML010000007.1, on the reverse strand, counting down.
GTTGCGGTGGCGAGGTGATCCGGTGTGAGCGGTAGCTGGTGCGTGTCGAGGTAGTTGATGGTCAGGTCGCCGTCCGGCTGGATGATGATCGGGCGGGCATTGGGCTCCACGGTTTGCGTGTAGAGGCCGTAGGAAAGTCCTTCCTCGATGATGACGGTGTAATCGAAGTAGCCCTCCGTTTGTGAAAGCAGGTCGCAGACGGTAACGGACTTCCCTGCCCCGCTCATGCCGAGCAAAACGGCGTGTTGGGGCGTCGCGTCTTCATCGGTGCCGGAGAAGGTTTTCACGCCGACGAGGTTCCGCATAGGGCCGTCATAGATGGCCTCGGCGGTCGCGAGGTGGCCGGTGAAGGTCGCGTTGATCGGCAGCAGGTCGGCGACGTAGCGGTTTTCGCCGTACAGCTTTCGATGCTCATAACGGCTCCACGTCCATCCCGGCCACGTCTGGAAGAAGACGTGTTTGGAAGTTGTCGGCAGTGCGCACTCGAAATACTGCGCGCCGTTCATCCCGTGGATCGCGTTTTTGATCGCGCCTAGCTTTGTCGCCAGTCCGTCTTTCGTGCGATCCCACGCGCGCACCACGAAATGCACGTTGAAGGGCAGCGTGTGGCCTTGCATCAGCGCCGCGATCTTCCGCTGCTTCTTCTCCATCGCGGTGACGAGCGAGAGCTTCTTTTCGCTCGCGTAATCCCCCGCGAGTCGGTCGTGCGCTTTTTCCTCTCGCGTAATCTCTCGGCGCACCGAAAGCGGATCGATATTCACGGTGATCGTATAGTCGAGCAGCGGCAGATTTGTGAGCCGGTGAATGATTCCGGGAAACGAGACCTTCGGCCAACGGCTGAGCACGAGCAGACCGTGGTGGTAGCCGTCCAAAACGAAGCCGGTGTCGGAGAGGCCGACTGCTTCGCCGTGCCAGCAGTTCTCGTGGATCGAGAGCGCCGGCTCAAACGACTCCAGTGGGTCGTAATCGAAGCGCTCGGAGAACGACGGATTGAGAAACGTCGCGTAGTGCCGGAAATGATCGGCGTCCTTCATCGGCGTGAGACGGCCGTGCGGGAAAATGCCGAGCAGCATCTCGTGCAACTGACGGAACTCCGAGCGGAGCTGCCCGAGCAACAGTTCATAGTATTCCTGCCGCGCGCCCGCGGACTGGAGCGGCGTCGGTTCCGCGTCGATGGCCCGCGAGATGTAGATTACGAGCTTTTGTCGGCGCAGCTTCCGGTCGAGCATCGCCTGCCAATAGCGCGTGAAGCGCTCGTTTCGGCAGCGGCGCGTCCAAGTGTTTGTAGCGCGTTCCGTTTCATCGCGGTAGCGGAGCAACTCAGCCCGGTAATCCGAATCGCAGAACCACTGCACCTGCAAGCGTTGGTGCTCGTGGAGCGAGGCCAGAAGCAGCGAGATTTGATCCTGAAACTCGTTGAGGTGCGCGGGAGCGGCGGCGCTGAGATCGGGCGGCTCGAAGATGAAACCTTTGGCGACGTGACCGCCTTTGCGCAGTCCGCCGAAAATGATCATGTCTTGCAGGAAGTGGCCGTTGGGAGCTGGGTCAAACATTAGAAGAGTCGTCGAGTGGGTGGGTGGTTTTGCCTGGCAACTCCGGCGCGAAGCCGGGGCCGCTGAGCCAAAGTTCAAAGAGGTCGCGGTCGTAACCGGCAGGCTTTCCCTGCCGGAAGCCAAAGACGTAAAGCAGCGAGATCGCGAGCGGGACCGCTGCCGCGCCGAGCGACGCGGCGAACGTCCAATGCAGCATGCTGAAGAGCACGAGCAGCAGGATCACCGCGGCGAAGACTCCGCCGGTCAGAAACCAGAAGAGGCTGCCTTCCAGCCCCCATGTCTTTCCGGCGGAGTCGTCT
>JBAVML010000006.1:0-13634 GCA_049690035.1 Chthoniobacteraceae bacterium | reverse complement strand
CATCTCGCGGCGGCGGGTTGGAAGATCGAACTGCAACCGGCATTTCCCTCGCCGGCGTGGGCACCGCTGACGGGACGCAAATATGAGCAACTGATCTTGGCCCTGCCCACCGCGCCCACCGCCGCCGAAGCCGCGCCGCACGGGTCTTGGATGGTCCTAGATGGTCTGCTCGGCATCGGTGCCGGTGGCGCGCTGCGCGAGCCGATCCGCGGCGCGACGCGGGCGATCAATCAACTCCGCGGCTCCACCGCGGCGCGGGTCTTTGCCATCGACCTGCCGACCGGCCTCGATGCGGACACGGGCGAGGCGGATGCCGATGCGGTGCAAGCGGATTACACGCTCACGATCGGCGCGCCAAAAATGGGGTTGCTCGCCGACGCGGCGAGCAATCACGTCGGCCGGTTGGCCGTGCTGCCGCTGGCCGAGTTGACCGCGCGGATGAGCCCCGGGAACGGGCCGGGCGTGGCCTTTCCCTCGGCGCTGCTGCCGCTCTGGCCGCGCCGTCGCTTCGATCTTCACAAGGGCGCCTGCGGCCGCGTCGGCATCGTCGCCGGCTCCGTGGGCTTCAGCGGCGCGGCGGTGATGTGCGCCGAGGCCGCGCTACACGCGGGCGCCGGGCTGGTGACGCTCTACGTTTCGCCCGAGATCCATGAGCACGTCGCGGCGAAGATCGCGCCGGAGATCATGGTGCAGGTCTTCAGCGGGCCGGACGCTCTGCTCGCCAAAACCCACCACGTGCTGGCCGTCGGCCCCGGGGTGGGCCGCGCACGGGACGGCGAGATCCTCGATCTGATTGCCCGCTCACCGCTCCCGACGATTCTCGATGCCGACGCCCTGAACGCCCTCGCCGCCGGTTCTGGCGGACTCTGGGCGTTTGCCGGACCGCGCCTCCTGACGCCGCATCCGGGCGAGATGGAGCGGCTGGTGCCCGGCTCGATCGACCGACCGCGCGCGGACGTAGCGGAAGAATTTGTCGCCAGTCATCCCGTCGCTTTGCTCCTCAAGGGCGCCCGCACCATCGTCGCTGAACGCGGCCAGTCGCTGAGCTACAACACCACCGGTTCGCCCGGCATGGCCACCGGCGGCATGGGCGACGTGCTCACTGGCGTGTGCGCCGCGCTCGCCGGTCAGGGCCTCGGGCTCTACCACGCCGCGCGGCTCGGCGCCTGGCTCTGCGGCCGCGCCGCCGAACTGGCGATGCTCGGTGGGGAATCCGAGGAATCGCTCTCGGCCACGCACGTGATCGGCCACCTCGGCGGCGCTTTCTGCGCGCTGCGTGAGGGCGGATCTTGACGAAAACCGGGGGGCTTGTGCGGGGCCGAAGGTGACTCCTTCGTGGCATCCGATTCGCTACTTCTCATCGGTGCTGCTCGAACTTACCCTCGCGCATCCTTCCTTACCATGACCTCGATCTTCGGCATCATCTTCGGTTTCACCGCATGGTTCCTCGTCCGCTATCTGGTCGCCGGACTTTTCACCGTGGATCAAAACCAGCGCGCGGTGAAAACCAGCTTCGGCCGCGCCCAACGCATCGGCACGCAGACGACGCTGGACGATCCCATTTCCGAAGCCCTGCGGCCGGATGAGCGCGAGCGTTACAACTACCCGCAGGTCCGCGTGATCCCGCCGGGCGGGCCTTATTTCAAATGGCCGTGGGAGCGCGTCTATAAAGTGAATATCGCCACGCAGACCGCGAACATGGCCTACGACCCCGAGGATCCGCAGGCCAATCTCGGCGGCACGCGACTGACCGCGGTGACCAAGGACCAGCTCGACACCGGCCTCCAGGGGCAGATCCGCTACCGTGTCTCGGAACGGAACCTCTACGCCTACATCTTCGGCGTGAAGCGGCCGATCGTGCACGTGATGGCTTACTTCATCAGCATACTGCGCGAGCGCATCGCCAACTTCGAAGCCCCGCCGCAGGACAGTGACATCGCGGGAGTGGCCGGCGTGTCGATCAACGATCTGCGGAAAAACCTCTCGTCGCTCAACGAGCACATGGAGAAGGAGTGCGCGAGTTCCGCGGCGCGCTACGGCATCCAGCTCGATGCCTCGCTCATCACCGGCATCGATCCTCCCGGCGAGGTGGAAAGCGCGCTCGCCGCGATCAACACCGCGCACAACCAGGTCTCCAGCGACATCAGCCTCGCGCAGGCGCACGCGGACCAGACGATCGTGCAATCCCGGAAGGCCGTGGAGATCGAGACGCTCAACGCCCACGCCGAAGTGGAGCCGCTTTCCGCGCTCGCCGAGCAGCTTTCGGAGTTGAAGGCAAACGCGCCGGGCTCGCTCGCGGCGTATCGAAGAAACGTGCGGCTCAAGCTCTTCAGCCAGGCGAGCCGGGTCATTCTGGAGGACGCGCCATGAACTTCGTCACCGCCTTCTTCGGCACCTTCATCGGCATGTTCATCGTGCTGCCAATCTTCCTCGGGCTGCTGCGCTCGTTCGGCCTCTACGCGATCGTGGAGGAAGGCACCTGCCACGTGTACGTCCTCTTCGGCAAGGTGCTGGCCGTGCTCGATGAGCCGGGGCTTTATTTCCTGCTCACGCGGCTCGGGCTTTACGCGCTGATCATCAACTGGCTCGGCAAACGCCACGTGCTCGACGTGCGCCTCGATCAGACCTATCTCCGCAGCCAGCCCGTGAACAGCGAGGAAGGCGCGCCCATGGGCATCGGCATCTGGTACGAGATGCGGGTCAGCAATCCGGTTTCGTTCCTTTTCAAGAACGTGGACCCGCGCGGCTCGCTCGCCGCGAATGTCGGCAGCGCGACCGTCCGTTGCCTGAGCAATCTCAAGCTCCCCGCGATGTTGGAAAACCGTCACGTCATGTCGCAGACCGTGCGCGACGAAGTCTCGCCGAAGTCGAACGAATGGGGCTACCAGCTCGGCAGCGTTTACATCCGCAAGGTGCATTTCCGCGACGCGGCAATGATCCGGCAGATCGAGGAGAAAGTGGTCAATCGCCTGCGCCAGGTGACGAGCGCGATCAAGCAGGACGGCGCGAACACGGTGAGCATCATCACCAGCACCGCGCAGCGCCAGGCGGCGGTGGAATTTGCCAAAGCCGCCGCGATGCGCCCGCGCATCGTCGGCGATGCGCTCCAGAAAATCGGGCAGGACAGCGAGATCCTCGACGTGATGTTCGACGTGCTGGAGATGCAGAAGATCGTCGAAGGCGAAGCCCGGATCACCTTCGTGCCAGCCGGCGGCCAACTCCTCCCGCAACTCCTCGCCGCCGAACCCAGCCGCGCCCCGAACCCGCCGCCGCTCGGCAAGCAGTGATCAGTAATCAGTCGTCAGTAATCGGCAGCTGACGGACGCAAACTGATTACCGGCTACTGACCACTGCTCCGCCTCACTTCCACGCGTAGTGATCCAGCCCGTAGATCAGCGCGCTGCCGAGGAAGCCGCTGATGCTCACCAGCGCCGCGCCGAGCAACAGCGCTCCGCGGAATTGCTGCCGCTCCTTCGACCCCTCCTCGCACTTGTGAATGATGAGCAGCCCCGCGCAGATGAGCACCCACACGGACGTGCCCGTGCCAAGCCAGCGATGCCACCAGAGCAGTGCCCCGGTCGCTTTGTTGTAGCTGCTGAAGTAAGCGTTGAACCAACCCAGCACGCCCGCGGAAACCGCGCCCAGCGCGGCGACGATGACGAGGAAACGCACCGTCTCCAGCCACGACTGGCGGCGCGTCCACCACGCGAGCGCCTCGGCGAGCACGGCGACCATCATCAGCGCCACTGGGAAATGCGTCGTCACGGGGTGGAACTGCCCGAGCCAGCGCACCAAGCGCTGCCACAGCGGACGCTCGACCTTCGCTTCCTCGACGACCGGCGTCGGAACCGTGCGCTCCGCGGTCGCCGGAGCAGGCGGCGCATTCAATTCGATCCAGCGCTTCACGATTTCCTTCTCCTCCGCCGTGAGCGGCGGCACGTTTGCGTCCTCGCCTGGCATGTCGTCGTTGAAGACCATCTTGTAGATCTCGGACTTTTCCGGGTTGCCGCGCTCGACGTATTCCGGGTTGTCTGCGATGCGCTTGAGGTCGAGCACGTAGCCAAATTTCCCCTTCGGCCGCGGCAGCTCCGGCCCGTGGCAGTCGAGGCATTTTGCTTCGAAAATCTCGCGCACCCGGCCCGCGACTTTCGTCCCTTCATCCGATGCCGCCGCAGAGCGCCCCACCGTCGCGACGACGCAGAGCAGGACCATGAAAGAGGTGGCGAACTTCATTTACAGCGAAGTGAGAAGCGGCATTTGACGGCAATTCTTAGAGGGCTTTCCGAATGACCGCAACGCGCGGACGCGTGAACCTTCTGTCACGAACGCCTGCGCGATTGAAGCTGGTGCGCAGCCCCGCGACCGGTGCTAGAGTCCCCGCGATTTGAACACCGCGCCCGCCGATGACGTTTTGCGAAGCCTGCACGCCGTGCGGCGCCGCATGGTCGCCCAGTCATTCGTCGCCACCCTCGGTCGCGTCGCGCTGATACTCGGCGGGGCGCTGGTGGTCGCAGGCGTTGCTCGGCGTTTTCTTTTCAACGTCTCACCGTGGGACGCGCAGCTCGCGCTGTGGGGAGCGGTTGCTGTTTTCGCCCTCGTTTTCATCACGACGCTCTGGCGACGCCCCACGCTGCCGCAGACTGCGGCGGCGATCGATCGGCTTGGTTCGACCCGCGATCGCTTCGTCACGGCGCTGGATTTTTCTGCGGAAGCGAACACGCCCACGCTGCGCGCACTCGCGGTGCGGGAATGCACGGCGTTCATCCGCGGCGGCGATTTCGCGCGGCTCGTGCGGCTGCGGCTTCCGCGCGAACTGCCTTACCTCATCGTGCCCGCCATCGCGCTGGCGCTCCTCTATTGGGAAGCACGCGGCACGCTCGGCGCTCGCGCGGAGGAGAAGAGCGCGGCTCAGGCGGAGGTCGAGGGAACCGCGAAGACGCTCGAGCAACTGGCGAAGCAGATGGAGAAGGAGAACGAGAAGGATCAGTCGGAGGATTTGAAGAAGCTCGCCGAGGAATTGAAACGCAGCGCCCAGCAACTCCGCGCCGAGGCCAACACCGCAGAGGAAGCCGAGAAGGCGTCGCTGCGCGAACTCTCGGAACTCGAAAAACTCGTGCAGGAAATGCAGAAGCAGCCCGGCACGCCGACGCCCGCGGAATTGCGCGAACTCGCGAAAGCGCTGGAGAAGCAGGAGCAGACGAAGGACGCCGCCGCCTCGATGACCGCGGGCGATCTCGCCAAGGCGGCCGAACAGCTCGAAAAGGCGATGAAGGATCTCACGGATTCCGGCGATGAAGCGACGAAAGAGCAGATCGACCAGGCGCTGAAGGAAGCGATGGAGCGCCTCGCGGAACAGAAACAACTTTCCGAAGTTCTCGAAAAACTGGCCAAGCAAATGCAGAAAAACGCCGGACAGGATTCCAAGGGTGGCCAGGAGATGTCGAAAGAACTCGCCGAGCTTTTGAAGAAGCTCCAGCCGCAGGCCGGTCAACCGAAACAGCCGGGCAAGCCGCTGAGCGAACAGCAACTCAAGAACCTTCTCGCGGCCTTGCAGAACCTGAAGTTTGGCGAAGGCCAGCCGAATCCCGGTGGCGATAAGCCAGGCGACCAGCCCGGCAGGATCACCATGCAGAATTTTTCCAAGGATGCGCCGCCCGGCGAGGGCGGCGATCCGCGAATCCCATCCGGCCAGCCAGGTAGCGAGCGCGACACCGGCACGACCGATACGCCCTTTGGCAAGGAACAAAATCCCGCCGGCAAGGACGGGCAGCAGCAGTCAGTCTCTGGACGGCTCGGCCAGGGTGAGACACTCCAGCAATTTCTCCCAGGAATCGCCGACGCCTCGAAATCGAAGCGCCGCTACAAGGAACTCTACGAAGCGATGGCGCCCGCCGCCGAGGACGCCGTGGTGCAGGAAAACATCCCGCTCGGCTCGCGCTTTTTCATCAAGCGCTACTTCGAATCCATTCGGCCGAAGGAATGAGCGCGCCGGGCGATCGGTGATTCACGCCGCGCGCATTTTCACTATTCACCAATCACCGATCACCATTCACTCTCCGCCTCATGACTGACCCCGCGCCCCTCGAAGCCCAAGTCCAGCAATTCAAAGACAGCTTCACTCGCATCCGCGACGAGATGGGGAAGATGATGGTCGGCCAGCAGGACATCGTCGAAGGAGTGCTCGTCGCACTCTTCGCGGGCGGCCATGTGCTGCTCGAGGGCGTGCCCGGCCTGGGCAAAACGATGCTGGTGCGCACGCTCGCCGACGCGGTGAATGTGAAATTTTCGCGCATCCAATTCACCCCCGACCTCATGCCCGCGGACATCGTGGGCACGAATATCATCATGGAAGATGAAGCGGGGCGGAAGGAGTTCGAGTTCCAGCGCGGCGCCGTCTTCGCGAACATCGTGCTCGCCGATGAAATCAATCGTGCCACGCCGAAGACGCAGAGCGCGCTTCTCGAGGCGATGCAGGAACACCACGTCACCGTCGGCGGCACAAAGCACGTGCTCGAGGAACCGTTCCTCGTGCTCGCCACGCAGAATCCGCTGGAGATGGAAGGCACCTACCCGCTGCCCGAGGCGCAGCTCGACCGCTTTTTCTTCAAGCTCAAAGTCCTGTATCCGACCGCCGACGATCTTCACACCATCCTCGATCGCACGACGACGAAGAGCACGCCGGTGGTTTCCAAAGTTCTGCACGATCCTTTGGAGGTCGTGATGCTGCGCGACGTGGTGCGCCAGGTGCCGCTCGCCAAAGAAATCCAGGCGCACGCCATCGATCTCGTGCTGGCCACGCATCCCGAAACCACACAGGCCTCGCCGCTGGCGAAAAAGTATGTCCGCTACGGAGCCAGCCCACGCGCGGCGCAGGCGCTGATTTTAGCCGGAAAAATCTACGCGCTCCTGGACAACCGCTACCACGTCTCCCGCGCGGACATCGAGAAGGCTGCGCTGCCGGCGCTGCGTCATCGCATCATCCTCAACTTCGAAGGCGAAGCCGAGGGCACCACGACCGATGACGTGATAACCGAGATCCTCGCGCTGCGCCGCGGTTAGCTCCGGGCGCGCGGCAAGCGAACCGCCCGTCGGACAAAAATTGAGGGCGGAGTTCCGAGCGTTTGACCGCCCGGAGACTCCGCCCTTCAACCAATCGTCCTCCCGTATTTAGAAGCCCAACGAAATCGCGACGCGCGGGCTGGAGCGATAGCCGCAGTGCGGGCGGTAGTAGCTCGGACGGTAGTAGCCGTAGTTTGAATATACCGGCCGCGAGTAATAGGAGGGCGCGTAGTAGTAGGACCGGTGATGACTGCGCCGGTGGCTGCTATAACGGGGGTAGCAACCGTTGTTGTAGTAGTTTCCGCCATAGATCTGCGACTTGTGCAGGTAAAGCGGGCCGTGGTTGGTGTAAACGCGAGCAAACTGCCCCGCCTGAGCCACCGGAGCGGCGATGGAGAGGGTGATGAATGCAAGGAGAGCGAACAGGAATGTTTTCATAGATGGTAACTAATTCGTATTCTGCGACGCGGGGACGTGTGCGATCATTCGAAAATATTTTCGGCGCACTGGGTCAGACTCCGATGACGGCGACCACGATCGTCCGCGAATGCGGGGCGCGCCGATGCTCGAAAAGGAAAATGCCCTGCCACGTGCCGAGCGTCATGCGCCCGTGAGCAACCGGGATCACCTCGCTCGTGCGCGTGAGAACCATGCGCAGATGCGACGGCATGTCGTCGGGACCCTCGGCGGTGTGGATGAAATATTCCGCGTCCTCCGGCACGAGGCGGTTGAAGAATTCGTGCAGGTCGGTGCGCGCTGAGGGATCGGCATTTTCATAGATGATCAGACTCGCGCTGGTGTGCTGGATGAAGACCGTCGCGGTGCCGGTGCGGATCCCGCTCTCGCGGACGATGCGCGCAACCTCCTCGGTGATTTCGTAGGTTCCCTTGCCCCGCATCGAGACGGTGAATTCAGCGGTGTGCGCATGCATCCGCTAGTGTTGCGAAGAGATCGGCGGGCGTGACAAGTGTCTTCCGGCCCACTCGCGCGGATCAGGTCCGCTGAAAGACGAGCACGCCATTCGCAGGCACGCGCACCTGAATACGGTCGCCATTCACCGGCACAGTCGCTCCGAAGTTGCCGACTCCCCAGCCGCCATAGTCTCCGGCGTCGCTGTTGAAGACCTCGCGCCACGAACCCGCTGGCAATCTTCCCGAGTCCGTCTGGATGACGTAGCCGTCGAGATACGGCGCGTTGCTCAAGCTCGCGATGACGAGCAACTGATCGCTCCCGCTCCGCCGGGTGAACGCGAGCACGCGGCCGCCGTCGTTGACGTGGATGATGTCGATCTGCTGCGAACGCACTGCCGGACGGCGCCGGCTCAGCTTGATCGCATCCTGATAGAATCGAAACATCCCGGCACCATTGCCGGCGCGTTCGCCACGGAGATCCTCGCGGTGGTCGATGAAACCCATCACGCGATAGGGCTGCTGCGCCGCCACTTCTTCGGCCATGAAAAACATCGGCGTGCCCGCGGAGAAGAGCGAGAGGGCGAAAGCCACGCGGCTGCGCGCCTCCGCGTAACGCCGTGTCTCGCCGATCAGCGCGGCGCCTCCGACGGCGCACGGCATGGTGCGTTCGGTACCGCCGGCGTTGCCCGCTTCGTCGTGCGATTCGTGATAAACGACCTTGTTGTACTGGCTGTCGTAGAGCGCGCTCGCGAACTTGGAAAAATCCAGCGGACCTTCGCTGCCGCCGCCCGCGGTCTTGATCAGGCGCGCCTTTCCTCCCGCCATGTCGGAGTCGCCGATGAGGTGATGATAAAACGCCGCAAACCACGTCGCGCCGAAACCGAGCCCGCCGAGATCGGGCGACTGCGTGACCTTGTCCCACTCCGAATGATCCTCCGCGATGAGCATCACCGCCGGCTTGATCATCCGCAGCGTGCGGCTCCACTCGCGGAGCAGCTTGGTGCCAAACTGATTCGCGCTCGTGACCTGTCGGCCGCTCGCGTCGTTGAGGCTGTTGTCGCGGTGAAAAGCCTGGGTCAAATCCACTCGCAAGCCATCGACGTGAAATTCCTCGATGAACGCCGCCGCGCTGCTCACGAACTGATGCCGCACCACCTCCTCCCAATAACGCGGCGCCCAGCCGGACGAACCGTTGTTCACGTAACCGCTGTTCGGCGGATTGCGATTCGCGCCCTCGTACCAGAAATAGATATTCTCCTCGGGCTTCTCCGAGTCGTACTGCCACTGCGCGCGATCGGCGTCCTGATCGTAGTGGTTGTAACAAACGTCCTGGAGCACCGCGATCCCGCGGCGGTGGCATTCGCGGACGAAATGTTTGTAGTCGTCCCTTCCGCCCGCGCTCGACTCGATGACGAAGTGATGCGAGTCGCCGTAGCCCCAGCCGAGCGTTCCGCTGAATTCAGACATCGGCATCAATTCCACCGCGTTGACGCCGAGCTCGTGCAGGTAGTCGAGCAGCGCGATCGCATCGCGGAGATTGCCCGGCCGGTTCAGCCCGAAGCCGAGCGAACCGACGTGCAGTTCGTAAATAACGAGATCTTCAATGCGGCTCGGCACCGCGAGGCCGAGCGTGAATTCCGTTGCCCAAAACTCCGCCTCCGAAACGCGCACTAATCCGGAATCGAGGTCGCGAGCCACCGTGTCGAGGCTCACGACCACGCTGCAACTTTTGGTGCCATCGAGCGCATCGGGCGTGCCGGTGAAATGTCCGCCATTCGGATTTTGCGCGCCGCGCCCGATTTGAGTTCGCGAGAAAATGTCGGTGCGGTAGCGCGTATTTCCCTGCGCATTGACGATGCGATACATGTACGGCGCGCCTTCAAACGCCGTGAAATTCGAGAGGACCGGGCTGCTCCAGATCCCGCCGTCGCCCTTCGTCAAAGGCACCACCGGACGCGTCGGATCGATGCCATTTCCGTCATCGGCAATGTAACCCCGGTTCGGATCGCCGAAGACGACCTCCACGGTGCGAGCATTGGGCGCCCACACCGCGAAGAGCAGATCAGGCGCGGCAGCGCCGGGCTGGTAATATTTCCGCGCCCCGAGGCGACGGGCGAAGGTGAAATAGAAATCCTGCTGGGTCGCCGGGCGCGCCGGATCGAGCGTGAATTCACGGAAGCGCGCGCCGCTATTCGCGTCATGCACCTCAGTCGGAACGCCCCAGAGATTTGCCCCACCGGGACCATCCACGGTGACGCCCCAGCAAAAGTGCGCCGGCAGCGCATCGGCCTCAAACTGGATCGTCGCCGTAAAGGCCGGGCAGCCGTCCTCCGCTCGAATCTCCGTCATTGGTGTCTCCGTCCAGACATCCGAATAACGCCCGTGTGAATCCCAACTCCCACGCAATCGCGCGTTGGAAAAAATGCTTCGTTTCAGTCCGGTCAGATACCGGAAGGTCACCTCAATTTTTGCCATAAGTCCTCCTTGTTTAAGTTGACCTTTTCTCGCACACCGCAGCCGCCGCCGGCAAGTGACGTTTTCGCGTCAGACGCTGGCGTAAAGCGCCTCGATCAGCCGCAGCGACTTCGCGTTGGGCAGCACGCCCGGCTCCATTTGGTTCATGGTGTAGGCGAAGGAAATTTGGTGCTCTGGATCCGCAAAGGCGAAACTCCCCCCGGCTCCGGGATGACCAAAGGCGCTCAGCGAAGGACCGAAATTCGTGCGGGTCTTGCGCCCGTTCGCATCCGTGGGATCGCGCATGAAGCCGGCGGAAAATGCAGTGTCCATGAGCAATACTCGGTCGGGTCCCTGGGTCAGCGTCGTGGTCATCCAGTCGAGCGTCTGCGGCTCGAAAATATGCCGTCCGTCGAGCACGCCCCGCGCGGCGAGCAGTGCGTAAAACTTTGCCAATCCCTGTGCCGTACCAATGCCGCCAAAGGCGGGGAAGCCAGCCACGCGCGCCTCCGGCGTGTTCATCGACGCCACACTGTGCAAGCCGCGCGGCGAGGAGAATGCACGAGACGTGAGGGTGCCTGGCGTGAGAAACGCAGTGTAAAATGCGTCACCCTTCGCCGGTGCCGACTTCGCGGGAAAAACCGACGAGGGCTCATTCGCGCGCTCCGCTGGCAATCCGATCCAGAACTCAATCCCGAGCGGCTCCGCAAAGTGCGTGCGCCAATATTCACCGAGCGGCACACCCGCGACTCGCCGCACCACTTCATCCGCCAGAAAGCCGAACGTTCGCGGATGATATCCGTGACCTTCGCCGAGCGACCACTCCGGCGCATGTGCGGCCAGCGCGGCTGCGACCGCCGCGTGCTCCAAAACCGGTGCCTCGACCGAGATCGCCGGGAGGCCCGCGCGGTGCGAGAGCAGTTCCGAGATCGTCACCCGCTCCTTCCCTGCCAGTGCAAACTCCGGCCACACCTCGGCCACCCGAGCGGTCGGCGCTATGTGGTTCTCCTGGCACGCGTGCATCACGCTCGCCGCCGCGGGTCCTTTCGTCGCGGACCAAACGAGCACCATCGTCGCTGCATCCCACGGCTCGGTTTTCGCACGGTCCTTCCATCCACTCGCGAGCGAAAGCACCTCGCGACCCTCCCGCCAAACGCAAACCGAGGCACCGAGTTCGCCGAAGCGTGTAAAATTTTCTGCGAACAATTCGGTGATGCGGTCCAGCGACATGGGCGCGGACTCTTGCGCCAGCCGCCCTCGCCCGCAAGCCTCCTACTCGCGCAGCGCGGCGAGATCCGGATCGCTGCGCGCAAAGTCGCGGAACTTTTTGTCGAGCTGGAAGCTCTTGTCGAGGTGCAGCCGCGCGAGGGCGAGATTGCCGAGCGCGCACTCGTAGCAGGCGAGATTGTAGTGAAAGGTCGGCTCGACGTGCAGCGCCTCCGGGCCAGCGATCAGGACATCACGCGCCTCCGCAGTTCGACCCAGTTCGTGCAGGCAAAAGGCCGTGTGAATGAAGCCGCTCGTTTTCTCCGGCTCCGTGCGACACAGCGCCCGCGCGGCCGTCAGTGCCGGCTTCCAACGCTTCGCCTGCATCAGGATCACGGCGCGCAATTCGATGACCGTCGCATGCTTCACCGCGTCCACCGGCAGCGAGTCGAGTTCCGCGATCGCGTCGTCGTACATCGACAACTCGGAGTAGCCTTGCGCGGCGAGGAGCGTGCGTTCGTGACCTTCGAGCATGAAAATGGAGGTGCTAATCAGTGAGCAGTAATCAGCGATCGTGCCAAGGACGATCCGACTTTCGCCCGCGCCACTGGCACTAGCCGAGCAAGGTCTCGAGTTCGGCCACCCGCCGGTTGAAGAGCGCGAGCGTCGCCTCGACCGGTGCCGGGCTGGACATATCCACGCCCGCTTTTTGCAAAGTAGGAATCGGAAACTCGGAGCCGCCTGATTTCAAGAATCCGAGGAAGCGCGACGCATCGCCCGTCTTGAGCACCTGCTCCGAAAGCGCGACCGCGGCGCTGATGCCGGTCGAGTATTTGTAAACGTAGAACGCGGAGTAGAAATGCGGGATGCGCAGGCACTCGAGTTCGAGCTCGCTGTCGATCACGAAGTCCGGCCCGAAGTACGCATCAAGCAGTCCGCGGTAGGCCTGGCGGAAAGTGTCGAGCGTGAGCGGTTCGCCACGCTCCTCCATCGCGTGGATCAGCTTCTCAAACTCCGCGAACATCGTCTGCCGATAGACCGTGCCGCGGATGTCGTCGATCTGCCGATTGATCAAGTAAGCGCGCATCACGCGATCGGTCGTCGTCTCGAGCAGATGATGCGTGAGTAGCTCTTCGTTGAAGGTACTCGCGACCTCCGCGAGGAAGATCGGGTAATCATACGTCTGGAACGGCTGCGTCTTCTGCGAGTACCACGAGTGCATCGAGTGCCCGGCTTCGTGCGCCAGCGTATAGACATCGCTGAAGACGTCGTCCTTGTAGTTCATGAGGATGAACGGCGGATTGCCGTAGCTCGACGAACTGAACGCGCCCGAGCGCTTGCCCTTGCTCTCGTAACGATCGCACCAGCGCCCGGTGCGCAGTCCCTCGCCGAGCACGCGGCAGTATTCATCGCCGAGCGGCTCGAGCGACGTCATCACCTTCTCGATCGCCTCGTCGAAGCTCACCTTCGTTTCGACGTTCGGCACGATGGGAACATAGGTGTCGTACTGATGAATCTCGCGCAGCCCGAGCACGCGCTTGCGCAACGCGTAGTAACGAAAGAGCGGTGCGAGATTCGCGCGCACGCTGGCGATGAGATTGTCGTAAACGCTCACCGGCACGTCGTCGTAGAAGAGCGCGCCCTCCAGCGCCGACGGATAATGGCGGCTGCGGGCGCGGAAGACATCGGCCTTCACGGAGTTCGCGAGCGTCGAGGCGAGCGTGAATTTGTGATCGTCGAACTCGGCGTAGAACTTGTGGAAGGTGCGGCGGCGCAGCGCGGCGTCGCGTTTCACGAGGAAGGAACTCCACGAGCTCTGCGTCAGCGGCCGCTCCTCGCCCTTCTCGTCGAGGAGGGTGCCAAATTTCATGTCCACGTTCGTGAGCTGCGAGAAGGTCTCGCGCTGCCCGCTGAGTGCGCTGGAGCCGAGCGCGAGCAAGCGTTCCTCGGCCTCGCTCAGCGTGTGCGGCTTGAGTCGGCGGCGCTTGCGCAAAGGTGTAGTCC
>JBAVML010000005.1:0-11090 GCA_049690035.1 Chthoniobacteraceae bacterium | reverse complement strand
GCACGCTTACGTGCAACAGCTCCGCGACGGCGTGAACAATTTCTTCGTCACCTTCATCGAGGTGCGCCAGGGCCGCGCCGGTGTGTCGATCGAAGTGGAACCCACGGCGACGAGCGGCGATTTTCTCCAGGGCTTTCTCCGGGGCACCCGCACGGCGCTTTATGAAAGTGGGCGCGACTCGATCACCTTGAGCATTCCCGCGGTCACGCCGGCGAGCGTCGGCGCCCTCATCGCGCTCTATGAGCGGGCGGTGGGCTTCTATGCTTCGCTGGTCAATATCAACGCCTACCACCAGCCCGGCGTGGAGGCCGGGAAGAAGGCGGCCACGGTCGTGCTCAAGACGATCAGCCGGGTGCGCGGCGTCCTTTCCACCAACCCCCAGACGGCCGGACAAATCGCTGCGGCCATCGGCGAGGATGCCGAGGCGATTTACCACGCGTTGAATCACCTCGCAGCCAACATCGCGGGCGTGCAGGTGACGCGCGGAACCACGCCCGCCACCGACGCGTTCTCCCTCGCGTGATGCCACGTCGCGTGCGGACTGCGTTCGCCCTTTCGCCCCGGGCCTTTCGCCCTTAGCCTTTTCTTCGATGCTTCGACACCGCGAAAAGGTGCTCGCGCACGCCGAGCAGCAGCTTCGTTCCCAAGGCAAGCTGAACTCTGCCGAGCTGCTCGAGCTCTACAAAAAGTTCCTCAAGATCGAGAACCATCGCATCTGGCTCAAGCACCGGAGCGGTGGCGGCGGTCGCGAGATTTGCGCCGAGCGCGCGCACCTCGTGGACATCGTGCTTAGCCACTTGCTGGACGCGGCGATCGAAGGACTGCCGCCGGCGAAGGGGAAACCTTTGCGCCTGGCGCTGGTGGCGATCGGCGGCTACGGCCGCGGGGAACTCAATCCGTTCAGCGACGTGGACATCATGTTCCTTTATCAGGACAGCGGGAAGGCGGAGGCTCGCGTCAACGAAGTGATCCAGCAGATCCTCTATATGCTGTGGGATGTCGGCTTCAAGGTGGGCCACTCGACGCGCACCATCGCTGCCGCGGTCAAGCAGGCAAACGCCGACATGCTCTCGAAGACCTCACTGCTCGAGGCACGCCTCGTGGTGGGCGATGACGAGCTGTTCGACGAATTTCGTGCGGAGTTCCTGAGAGAGTGCGTGGTGGGGCAGGAAGAGCAGTACATCAGCGAACGCGTCGCGAACCAGACCGAGCGCCACGAGAAATTCGGGCACTCCGTTTACATGCAGGAGCCGAATATCAAAAACGGCTGCGGCGGCCTGCGCGACTACCAGAATCTTTTGTGGATCAGCTTCTTCAAGGAACGCGCGCCCTCGACGAGCGATCTGGTGAAGAAAGGATTCCTCAACGAAGCGGAGCGCCGGCAGATCGATCGCGCCTACGATTTCCTGCTGCGGGTGCGGACGGAATTGCACTACTTCAACAAGCGCGGCGCCGACGTCATTCATCTCAACCAGCAGCTCCAGCTCGCGAATAAACTGGGCTACTTGCAGAAAAATATCCTGCGGCGCAGCGAGGCCTTCATGCGCGACTACTACCAGCACGCGCGGAATATCTATCACACCACCGAGCTGCTTTCCGAGCGTATGAGCCTCGCCTCAACGACGCCGGCAAAGCCAGGGGGCTTCCTCGGTTTTCTCCGCAAGCCGAAGGCGCCTGCGCAGGAGCACTTCGATGGCTTCTACAGCACGGATGGCCGGCTCTACGCGGAATCCACGAACATCTTCAACCAGGAACCTCCGCGCATGATGCGGATGTTCCAGCACCTCCAGCAGCGCCAGCTCAAGCTCAGCCCGGAACTCGCCCAACTCATCCGCCGACGGCTCCATCTCGTCGATCGGACTTTCCAATATTCCAAGGCGGCGCGGGAGACTTTCACCGCCATCTGCTCGCGCAAAGGGGAGGTCGGCCACATCCTGCGCGAGATGCACGAGGTGGATTTTCTCGGGCGCTACGTGCCGGAGTTCGGACAGCTCACGTGCCTCGTGCAGCACGAGTTTTTTCACCGCTACACCGCTGACGAACACACGCTCGTTTGCATCGAAAAACTCGACCAGGTCATCGACAGCCAGGATCCGAAGCTCGCCGAATACCGCGCCATTTTTCAGAAGCTGGAGGATCCTTTCGTCCTCTACCTCGCGCTCCTGCTGCACGATACCGGCAAGGCGTCGAATGCGCGTCTGCACGCCGAGGCCAGCGCGCTCTACGCGCAGAAAGTCTCGCGCCGCCTGCAACTCACGCCCGAGCAGCGCAAGTCGCTCGTCCTGCTCGTGGATCACCACATCATGCTTTCGAGCACCGCGCAGCGCCGCAATCTCGACGACCCCGCGACGACCGCGGAGTTCGCCGGGCTCGTCAAAGCGCAGCCGAATCTCGATGCGCTCATGCTGCTTACGCTCGCCGACGGGCAGGGGACCGGTGACGAAAACTGGAGCGACTGGAAGGAAGGGCTCGTCTGGCAACTTTATCGCAACACCACGTCCTACCTCGCCGACGGTGAAGCCTTCTACCGCCAGCGCACCATCGAGCGCGAAGCCCTCCGCGCCGGCGTGAACAAGAAGCTTGGCACCAACTATCAGGATGAGATCGACGCGCATTTCGAATACATGCCGGAGCGTTATTTCCAAGCTTACTCCATCGCGGAGATCGCCGAGCACATCCGCCTGTTCCGCCAATTCCTCGAGGTGCAGGCCGATCCCGATGGGCTGCCGCTCGCGCCCGCGGTGAAGTGGGTCTCGCATCCGAACCGCGCGCACAGCGAGTTCTGGTTCGTCGGCTGGGATCGCAGCGAACTGCTCGCGCGCATCGCCGCTTCGCTTTCGGTGGGGCACCTGAACATCCTAAGCGCGGATGCCTTCACCCGCGCCGACAGCCTCGTGCTGGACATCTTCCGCGTCTGCAACACCAAGTTCGAGGCGGTCACGGACGAGCGCGAAATTTCCACGGTCGAGAAACGCCTCAAGCAATCGCTCGAGAGCGAGACGTTCGACTTCACCCCGTTGCTGGCCAAGGCTATGAAGCGCCGCGGCTTTCACCTCTCGCAGGAGCTGGATTTTCCGACGCGACTCACCATCGATAACGACGCGCATCCGGTTTACACACTCGTCGATATCCAGACGCCCGACCGCCTTGGCCTGCTGTATCACCTCCTGCGCGCCTTCGGCGAAACGGGAGTGCAGATCGCCCTCTCGCGCATCGCCACGGAAAAGGGGGCCGCCATCGACAGCTTTTACGTCTCCGAAACCGACGGACGAAAGCTGCGCAACGAGACGATGGTGCGTCTGCAAAAAGCGCTCCAGCGGGCCGCGGAGACCTCGGCGCCGCTTTGATCTGATCAGCCCGCGTGGAGCACCGGGCGCGCGGCCGGTTCCGGATGAGCATGACGCTTCAGCCACATGCGGATGTGTTCGAAGGTCAGGTAGATCACCGGGGTCGTGAAGAGCGTCAGCACTTGGGAAACGATGAGACCGCCGACCACGGAGATGCCGAGTGGTTGCCGCATCTCGGAACCGGTCCCGGTCCCGATGATGAGTGGGATCGCGCCGAACATCGCGGCGAGCGTGGTCATCATGATCGGGCGGAAACGAACCACGCACGCCTGATAGATTGCCTCCTCGGGGCTGAGATCGTGGGTGCGTTCCGCATCGAGCGCGAAGTCGATCATCATGATCGCGTTCTTCTTCACGATGCCCATGAGCAGGATGATGCCGATGACCGAAATCAGGGAAAGATCCTTGCCCGTGAGCAGCAGCGCGAGCAGCGCGCCGAGGCCGGCGGAGGGAAGCGTGGAAAGAATGGTGATTGGGTGAACCAGGCTCTCGTAGAGCACGCCGAGCACGATATAGACGACGATCAACGCGGCAGCGAGGAGCAGCGGCAGTGTCGAGAGCGACGCTTGAAAGACCTGCGCCGTGCCTTGGAAACTGCCGTGGATGCTCGCCGGCATTCGCACTTCACGCGCGGCGCCCTTGAGCAATTCGGTCGCGTCCCCGAGGGAAACTCCGGGCGCGAGATTGAAGGAAAGCGTGACGGCGGGAAACTGACCCTGATGATTAACCGACAACGACGAGTTCGTGGTTTGGAATTTCGCCAAGCTGGCCAGCGGCACCTGTTTTCCATTGCTGGAGCGGACGTAGAGTTGCTTCAGCGAAGCGGGCTCCAACTGGAACGACGGGTCCACTTCGAGCACGACGTGGTGCTGATTGTAGCGCTTGTAGATGGTCGAGACCTGTCGCTGCCCGAAGGCGTCGTAGAGCGTGTTATCGATTGCTTCGGGCGTCACACCGAGGCGGGCGGCAGCATCGCGATCAACGACAACATTCGACTGCAATCCGTAGGTCTGAAGGTCGCTGTTCACATCCTTGAGTTGCGGCAGCGTTCGCAGTTGGTTGACGAGTTTCGGCGCCCACTGTTTGAGGTCTTCGAGTTCCGCCGCCTGCAGCGAATACTGGTACTGCGCTTTGCTATTCCGGCTTCCCACGCGGATATCCTGCATCGCTTGCACGAAGAGCCGGATTCCCTGCACTCCGGCGGTCTGGCGACGGAGCCGATCGATGATTTCATCGCCCTTCGCTTTGCGTTGCGATCGCGGTTTCAGGGCAATGAAGAGGCGCCCATTGTTTACCGTGGAACTCCCGAACCCGCCGCCGATGAATGACCCGACCGTAGCCACGTCGGGATCCTTGAGCACGATGTCCACGATCTGCTTTTGCAGCGCCGACATCGCGGCAAAGGAAATATCCTGAGCCGCCTCGGTGCCACCGCTGAGCATGCCAGTGTCTTGCTGCGGAAAGAATCCCTTGGGCACGACGGTGTAGAGCCAGACCGTGGCGGCAATAGTCGCGACTGTGACGAGCAGCATGACGATCTGATGCCGAAGGACCCACTTCAAGCCGCGCGCGTAATAGCCGAGCGCCCATTCGAAAACGCGTTCACTGCCGCGAGTGATGAAGTTCGTTGAAGGATTCGACGACTCCGGCTTGAGGAAACGCGAACACATCATCGGCGTCAGCGTCAGCGAAATCACCGCCGAGACGAGGATCGCCGCGCTCAGCGTCACCGCGAACTCGTGAAACAAGCGGCCGATCAAGCCGCCCATGAAGAGCAGCGGAATGAACACGGCGACCAGCGAAAGACTCATCGAGACCACGGTGAAACCGATCTGCCGCGCGCCTTTGAGCGCGGCTTGCATCGAAGTGTCTCCTTTCTCTACGAAGCGATAGACGTTCTCGATGACCACGATCGCGTCGTCCACGACGAAGCCTACCGAGATGGTGACCGCCATCAGCGAGAGATTGTCCAGCGTGTAGCCTAGCAAATACATCACGGCGAACGTGCCGGCCAGGGCGAGTGGAACGGTGACGCTGGCGATGAAGGTGGGCCAGAAGCGGCGCAGAAAAAGAAACACCACCATCACGACCAGCGCGATGCTCAGCAGGAGCGAGAACTGCACTTCTTCGACCGAAGCGCGGATCGTCACCGTGCGATCGCTGAGAATGTCCACCTTCACGCTCGGCGGCAGCCATTTCTCGGTCTGGGGCAGCACGCCGCGGATGCGGTCCACGGTCTCGATGACGTTGGCATCCGGCTGCTTGAAGACGACCAGCAGGACCGCGGGTTTCGTGCCGTGCCAGCCGCCGAGCTTGGTGTTTTCGACGTCATCCACGACGTTGGCGAGGGAGCTGAGCTTGATCGGCGTGCCGTTCTTCTGCGTGAGGACGAGGTCGCGATACTCCTCCGCGCGGAAGAGCTGACCATTGGTGTAGATCGTGTAGGAAGCGTCGTCGCCGTCCACGCTGCCCTTTGGTTTGTCCACGTTCACGGCGCTGAGAAACGCGCGGACATCCTCAAGGCTGAGGCCGGTCGAAGCGAGCGCCGCCGGATTCACCTGCACGCGCACCGCCGATTTGGCTGCGCCGCTGATCAGCACCTGGCTCACACCTTCCACCTGGCTCAGCCGCTGGCCGACGATCTCGTCTGCCAACTCGAACACCTCCGCCGGCCGACGCGTGTCGGAAGTCATCGCGAGTACCATGATCGGCGAATCGGCGGGATTCACCTTCCTGTAAGTGGGCGGATTGGGAAGGTTGAGCGGCAGCTCGCTGGCGGCGGCGTTGATTGCCGCCTGCACGTCGCGCGCGCAGGATTCGACTTTACGGTTGAGGTCGAATTGCACCGTGATCGATGTGCCCCCGAGCGTGCTGACCGACGTGATCTCCGTCACGCCCGCGATTTGCCCGAGGCGCTTTTCGAGCGGCGCGGCGAGTGAAGAGGCAACCGTTTCCGGATCGGCGCCCGGCAGGTTGGCGTTCACCGAGACGACGGGGAAATCAACGCGCGGCACCGGTGCGACGGGCAAAAAGTGGTAGGCCACAACGCCCATGATGAACAATCCGACCGCCAGCAAGGTCGTCGCGACCGGTCGGCGGATGAACGGCTCGCAGACGTTCATGACGCGACCGGTTCGGCGGCTTTCTCGGGCACTGCCTCCTCGTCTGCCAGACCGGGGATTCCGGCGTCCACGCGCTTGCGGCGCAGCCAGGCGGCGAGGCGGTCGAGATACAGGTAGATTACGGGCGTCGTGTAGAGCGTGATGACTTGCGAAAGCAGCAGGCCGCCGACGATCGCGATGCCCATTGGCTTGCGCAGCTCGGAGCCGGTGCCGCTTTGCAGCGCGAGCGGCAGCGCGCCGAAGAGCGCGGCAAACGTGGTCATCATGATCGGCCGAAAACGCAGCAGGCACGCCTGGTAGATCGACTGCTCGGGCGCCATGCCGTCGTTGCGTTCCGCATCGAGCGCGAAGTCGATCATCATGATTGCGTTCTTCTTCACGATGCCGATGAGCAGGATGATGCCGATGAGCGCGATGAGCGACATATCCACCCGGCAGATCATCAAGGCGAGCAACGCCCCGACGCCGGCGGACGGCAGACTGGAGAGAATGGTGATCGGGTGAATGTAGCTCTCGTAGAGCACGCCGAGCACGATGTAGATGACGACGATCGCAGCGAGGAGCAGGAAAGGCTCGCTCTTCAACGAGGAACGAAACTCCGCGGCGCTACCGGAAAATGTCGTCTCGATGGTGGTCGGCAGCTCAATCTCGCGCTGCGCCCGTTGAATGGCATCGACCGCATGCCCGAGTGAGTAGCGCGGCGCGAGATTGAAGGAGAGTGTGACGGCTGGGAACTGGCCCTGGTGATTGATCGCCAGCGGGGCGCTCACCGTCTTGAGCGTCGCAATTGCGCTCAGGGGCACGGCTTGATTGGTGGAGGATTTGACGTGGATTTTCTCCAACGCCTGGGGCGTGAGCTGGAAATTCGGCTGGGCCTCGAGGATGACGCGATACTGGTTGAGCTGGGTGAAAATGATCGAGACCTGCCGCTGCCCAAACGCGTCGTAGAGCGTGTCGTCCACGGCCTGCACGTTCACGTTGTAGCGCGCGGCCTGTTCGCGATCGACGTCCACGCGGAGCTGCAAGCCGCCGGATTGCTGGTCGGTGGCCACATCGGTCAACTCGGGGAGCGAGCGCAGCTTTTCGAGAAGGCGAGGCGCCCACTCCGCCAGCTCGGCTTCGTCGGCATCCTGGAGCGTGTATTGGTACTGTGTGCGGCTCACGCGGCTGTCGATTTGCACGTCCTGCACGGCCTGCATGAAGAGCGAGATTCCTTCGACGTTGTGCGTCGCACCGCGGAGCCGGTCGATGATCTGGCTCGCGCTCGCGCTCCGGTCGTCGCGCGGTTTGAGCGAAATGTAGAGCCGGCCAGTGTTGACCGTGGAGTTGACCGTTCCCGTGCCGACGAACGACGCGACGCTGACCACATCGGGATCCTTTTCCACGATCGCCGCAATCGCGAGCTGACGCTGCGTCATGGCCTTGAAGGAGATCGACTGCGCGGAATCCGTGACGCCGACGATCAGCCCGGTGTCCTGCTGCGGCAGCAATCCTTTCGGGACGAGAATGTAGAGAATGATCGTCCCGACGAGTGTCGCGATCGCGACCATCAGCGTGAAGAATTGGTGCCGCAGCACCCACTTCAGCCCCGAGTCGTAGGCATTGAGCATCGACTGCCAGAGATTTTCCGTGAAGGTGAAGAAACGTCCGTGCTTCTCGTCGCGCTCCGGCTTGAGCAGACGCGCACACATCATCGGCGTGAGCGTGAGCGAGACGACCGCGGACATGGCCACCGCGACGCTGAGCGTGACCGCAAACTCGCGGAACAACCGTCCGACAATGCCGGTCATGAAGAGTAGGGGAATGAACACCGCGATCAGCGAGACCGTGAGCGAGATGACGGTGAAGCCGATTTCCTTCGAGCCTTTCAACGCCGCTTGCATCGGCGTCTCGCCGAGTTCGATGTGGCGGACGATGTTTTCGATCATCACGATCGCGTCATCCACGACAAAGCCCGTCGCGATGGTCAGCGCCATCAGCGAGAGGTTGTCGAGGCTGAAGCCGGCCAACTTCATCACGCCGAAGGTGCCGATGATTGCGAGCGGCAGCGCCACGCTGGGAATCACCGTCGCCCAGAACTTCCGCAGAAAAACGAAGATGACCATCACGACTAGCGCCATCGTGAGCACCAGCGTGAACTGCACGTCGTGGACGGAGGCGCGAATTGTCTCGGTGCGGTCGGTTAGGATTTCCGCTTTCACCGACGGTGGAAGCGAGGCGCGCAACTTGGGCAGCAGCTCCTTCACGCGATTGGCGACCTCGATGATGTTCGCGGCCGGCTGCCGGCGGATGTTGAGCACGACGGCGGGTTCGCCGCCGACCCACGCGGCGAGGCGCACGTTCTCGACGTTGTCGATCACTTCGCCGAGATCGCCGAGCCGCACGGGCGCGCCATTGCGGTAGGCGATGATGACGTTGCGATATTCTTCGGCGGAAAATATCTGGTCATTCGCGCCGATCGCATACGACTGGCGCGCCCCGTCGAAGCTGCCTTTCGGCTGGTTGAGATTGTTCTGCGCCAGCGCGGTGCGCACATCCTCGAAGCCGAGTCCGAGCGAAGAGATCGCCGCCGGATTGATGCGCACGCGGACGGCGGGTTTCTGGTTTCCCTCGATTGTCACGAGGCCCACGCCGCTCACCTCGCTAAGTTTCTGCGCGAGCAGCGTGTCGGCGAGATCGTTGACCTTTTCCAGCGGCAGCGAATCCGAAGTGAGCGCGAGCGTGATGATCGGCTGATCCGCGGGGTTTACCTTCGAGTAGGTCGGCGGATTCGGCAGCTCGCTGGGGAGCACTCCGCCGGCGGCGTTCATCGCGGCTTGCACGTCCTGAGCCGCGGAGTCGATGTCTCGATCGAGGTTAAATTGCAGCGTGATCGCTGTGTTCCCGAACGAACTGACCGACGTCATCATGGCCAGCCCACTGATCTGGCCGAACTGTCGTTCGAGCGGCGTGGTCACCGACGAGGCCATCACATCCGGGCTCGCGCCGGGATACTGCGCGGTGACTTGGATCGTCGGAAAATCCACCGCCGGGAGCGCGGAAATCGGGAGCAGCGAATAGCCGAGCAGCCCCATCATCACCAACCCAGCCATGAGCAGCGAGGTAGCGACGGGCCGTCGGATGAATGGCTCGGAAATGTTCACGCGTCGTTCGGCGCAGCCCGAGTTACTTCCTCGGACCGGCGCCGGCGCCTCGCGGGCTGCTCGGCTTGCTCGCGCCGTCGCTGAGCTTCACCTTGGAGCCCGGTTGCAGCTTGTATTGGCCATCGACCACGACGCGTTCGCCGAATTCCAAGCCCTCCTCAATCAACGCCTGTCCCTTCTCGATTGGGCCGATTTTCACCGGACGAATTTCCACCGTCTCATCCGCCTTGATGACAAATGCGAACGCGCCCTGCGGCCCGCGCTGCACCACCGAGGCCGGCACCACTAGGCCATCCTTGCGCACGCTGAGCAGCAGCCGCGCATTCACAAATTGTCCCGGCCAGAGTTGCAGATGTTCATTGGGAAACGTCGCCTTGAGCCGGATCGTTCCCGTAGTCGTGTCGATCTGATTGTCGATGACGCTGAGCGTCCCCTCATCGAGCACGGTCTTGTTGTCGCGGTCCACCCCGAGCACGGTCAGCTTGCCTGCGGCGGCAGCTTCCTTGTCGATCGAAGTGAGCGATTGTTCCGGCAGGGTGAAGACGAGAGAGATCGGCTGGAATTGCGCCAGCACCACCAGCCCGGTCTGATCGCCGGCGCGCACCACATTCCCTTGGTCCACGAGGCGGATGCCGGTGCGACCGCTGATCGGCGCGACGACCTTGGTGTAATCGAGCTGCACTTTCGCGCTCTCCACCGCGGCCTCGTCGGCATTCACCGTCGCGGCGAATTGCCGCACCAGCGCCTTTTGCGTATCGAGTTGCTGGGAGGAGATGACCTTCTTTCCCGCGAGATCGTTGTAGCGGTCGAGGTCGCGTTGCGCGTTGGCGCGTTGCGCTTCGTCCTCCGCCTTCTTCGCGACCGCCTGGTCGTAAGCCGCGCGATACGGCGCTTCATCAATCTCCACGAGAAGATCGCCCGCCTTCACGTCCTGCCCTTCCACAAAGGCGATTTTCTTGATCTCGCCATCGACGCGCGCGCGCACGGTCACCGTGTTCAGCGCCTGTACCGTGCCGAGGCCGTCGAGATAGATCGGCACATCCTTTTTCTCCACCGTCCCGGCTACCACAGGCACCGGCGGCTGTGCGCCACGTTCACCCCCAGCCGGGCGTCCCTTGGGAGCTTCGCCATTCGTAAAGTAACGCACAGCCACGATGCCGACTACGGCCAGGAGCGTGAGCGAGGTCAACCAGCGCCAGCGCGACGTCCCTTTTCGTGGCTGACGCGCTGGTGGCGGTGGCGTAGGATTCAGCCGGGCGAGGTCTTGGGATTCGTGGACGGGAGGCATGAAGAAGTGCGAACGCGCAACAATGCTTTCAGGGCAGGAGTGACAAAGTGCAAACGGGGATTCGAGCACCACCGGCGGTCTGGCCGCTCCTTAGCCGAAAGGATGCAGTTGCTTTGGGTAAGTCCGGTTGCGATTCGCCCGCTTTCCGTGCGCACCAGCGCAGCGCCGGAAAGCGAAGCGGTGTGTTCGG
>JBAVML010000004.1:0-23955 GCA_049690035.1 Chthoniobacteraceae bacterium | reverse complement strand
TGCCCATATTGAGCAGTTTCTCGGTGAACGGCGTCGGGTGGTATCCGGGTGGGTTCGGTTCGTCTTTGTTCATACCTGCTAGGGGAATCAGACCTTACAAGTTCGCTTTGGGCACTTCCAGCGAACGGGTCGTCTCTGCGTTGCCCAACCTTACATAAGGTTCGATCAGTTGACACCGACCGGGGTTCAAAACCACTTCCTCTGTCCTCGATGGCTTCACTTGCCTGACTCGAAACCTCCGGGTTATTGCCACGACGAATTGCGAGGCGGCTGCGTAGCGGTCAGGGACTTCTCCCCGAGGAGCGCGAAGCAAGTCGACCGGTGGCGTTCGCCAACACGAGCCACGTCCCCGGTATTCAGGGCGATTCAGGGCGCGCTTACGCGCTAAGCGACAAGCCCTTGGTTGCGCGGCCATCTCGGGCCGTGCCGGCGGACAACGCGGGCAGCGAGCGCGCGACCTTTGCACGCACGAAAATTTGCGGGGCGCCCGGTAAGGCCGTCGGCGGTGCCACGGTTATCACCGCTTTCTTTTGCTATTTGAAAAAAAGTTTGACGTAACGCTGAAGCAATATAAACAAAGGGAATCTTTACTGAACAAGTAAAGAACGTATCGGACGACCCCACTCGGGGAGTTGCAGATGCGGAGCGGTCTCAGGGCATCGCCTGCCTGCGAGAGCTGCTTCTTCACCATTTTCCAAAATCCATCCTATGAAACTATCTCCGTTTGCTGCCCTCCTGCTCCTGGCTGGCGCCGTCTTTTCGACGCCTGTGGCAAGTGCCACCCTTCCTTACACCGGAGGCGATCTCTTTCTCGGCTTTCGCGCTTCCGGCGGCACGGGCGGAACTCAGGACTACCTCGTGAACATCGGACCGGCGTCGCAATTCGTCGGGCAGTCCGGTGTCGTGACGGTGAGCGGTTTGGGGGACATCAAGTCGGACCTCGACGCCACCTTCGGCTCCGGCTGGGCGACTCGGAGTGATATTTATTGGAGCGTCTCGGGAGCGAATCTCGCGGCGGACACGGCCAATACGCTTTATGCCACCCGGCCGCGCAGCACGGTCGGCGTGCCAGTGACGCCGTGGAAAGGGAACTCTCCGAGCGCGCAAGGCGTGACGTCGTCGAAGTTTAATCAACTGGCCGGTGCCTACATCAATTTCACCCCGGGGATTCCGGCTCCCGTCAGCCCCAAGGGTGCAATCCAAAACAGTAGCGCGCCGAACAGCTATGCTTCGTTCCAGCCGGTCTTCCAAGCCAGTGGCGCGCCGGTCGGGATCAGCTACGGGGCCTTCAATCCGTCGGTCGAGGGCTCGGCGACGGGCGGCGTCGTGACCACAGAGCTGGAACTTTTTAAGGTGGCGCCGGTCTACGGGCGCAACGGCGAAAGCCTCGGCGTCTTCACGATCGACAGCAACGCGGTGCTGACCTTCAAGCCGGCCTCCACGCTCGCCGCGTCATCGCTTTTCTTGCAGCAGGACACTTACTCCGTCGATGAAAACGACGGGACGCATCAAGTCGTTTTGAAAGTCATCCGCGGCGCGGGCTTGACCGGAGCGGTCTCGGTCAATGTGGCCACGAGCAATGGCTCCGGTGCGGCCGGCGCGCAAGCGGGCACGGATTACCAGACCGTCAATACCTCGCTCAGCTTCAACGCAACGGATACGGAAAAGACGGTGCCGGTCACCATCGTCGATCGGTCGGGATTCCAAGGTGATCGCTTTTTCAACGTGGCGATCTCGGGTGCAACGGGAGGAGGCGTCATTCTTCCGCCGAGCAGTGCGATCGTGACGATCAAGGAAGCCGACGCGGCGGTGAAGTTGGAGAAAGCCACCTACGCGGTGAGCGAGAAAGTCGCCAATCACAAGCTGCCGGTAAAGATCGTGCGCAGTGGTGGGCTCAATGGCGCCTTCGCCGTGACGTTCAGCACGGTGGATGGAACCGGCCCGAGTGGCGCGGTCGCTGGCACGGATTTCACGGCACAGACCACGCCGCTCAACTTTGTGGCGAATGAAACGGAGAAGACGGTCGAGGTGGACATCACTGACCGGCCCAACTTCCAAGGCGACCGGATCTTCACGGTGCAACTCACCGGGGCCACCACCGGCTCGACGACCCAGGCGCCGAGCAGTGCGGTCGTCACGATTCAGGAAGGCGATGCGGGCATCCTGGCGTTCGATGCGGCGACTAATCAGGAAATCTCCGTCGATGCGAACGCCGCTCCGAATAAGATCACGGTGACGATCAAGCGCGCCGAGACGACCATCGGCGCGGTGTCGGCGGACCTGAGCGTCACCGGTGGCACGCTGGTCAATGGCACGGATTACGACACCATCGCCGTCCCGACGACGATCAACTTCCAGGCTGGTTCCTCCACTCAGACGTTCGATATCCAGTTGAAGACGATCGCGGCTGATAAGCTGCCCGGCACGATAATCCTCGGTCTTTCGAATCCCAACGGAGGGGCGTCGATCGGAGCCGTGGCGACGACCACGATCACCGTGAATGCGCCGGAGAAGGTCGCCCCGAAAGTCACCGTAGCGAAGACCATCATTCCCGCCAACGGGATTGTCACGCTGACGGGCTTGGCCTCGGACAATTCGAGCATCAGCCGGGTTCAGGTGACGCTCAATGGTGGCGCCCCGCAACTCGCGACGCTCGGGGCGTTCGCGGATGGAAAGCTGACTTACACGCTGAACAATCTTCAACTGGAGAATGGGAAGAACACGGTGCTGGTCACCACTTTTGATGCGAGCGGCAACGCTTCGAAGGCGACGAAGGTCACGCTCACCTATGTGAACCCGATCTTCGCGACCGTTGGCGGGACGTTCAACGGCCTCGCGCAGGCCGTGCTGGTGGCAGATCGCACGCATGACCTGACGGGTGTGTTGCGGACGGTGCTTGTCACCAAGACGGGGTCCTTCACCGGGAAGCTGCTCCTCGGGAGCTTCGAGTACAAGCTCACCGGCATCTTCAGCAACAACGGCGCAGCGCGCTTTGGCAAACTGGAGACGGCGACGCAGACCCTTTCGCGCAAAACCACGGCTGCGCCCAACGCGCCCGATGCGACGCTCGCGCTGCAGCTGAACCTCGCGCCGGGCGCTGACAAGCTCGCCGGGACGGTCACCGATACCGCCACGACCAAAGTGGCGATCGTGGACGCGGATCGCGCGATTTACACGAGCAAGACGAATCCTCCGGTTGGATTTGCCGCCCCGACTCCCGCCTTGGTCGGCAGCTTTACCACGATCTTCCAGGCGGACAACGTGCCGGCTACTCAAGCCTTGCGCGATGCGGCAACGTACCCGCTGGGTGACGGTTGGGCCACGATCACGGTGGATAAGAACGGCGTGGCGAAGCTTGTGGGTGTGCTGGCCGATGGACAGCCCGTCAGCGCCACAGCACCGCTTTCCAAGACCAACCAATGGCCCCTCTTTGCGCAGCTCTATAAGAAAGGTGGATCCATTTCCCAGAAAGTGCAGTTCGACGGGGCGCAAGCCACGGTGCCCGTGGACGGGCTCGATGCGAACTGGTTCAAGCCGGCCAACGCTCCCAAGGAAATCTACTACGTGGCTGGCTGGCCGGCTGGCATCACGGTGAATGTGCTTGGCGCAAAGTACGCGGCTGCTCCGGTCCTCCCCGGGCTGAATGGCACGGGTGACGCGGTGATTTCCTTCTTCGATGGAGACCTACCCGCGAACCCGGTGGACCGAGTGCTGAGCGAAAACATCAAGATCGATCCGGCGACGAGCAAGGCCACGTTCACCGGCGCGAATGCCTCGGTGATCAAACCCAGCATCACGGCCAAGACCGGAATTTTCTCCGGCACCTTCCTGCCCGCCGGCGCGGCGAAGGCAGAGGCCTTCAAGGGCGTCTTCGTGCAGCGCGCCACGCCGTTCGCGGCAGGCTTCTTCTCCGGCGCGACCAAGACCGGGGCGGTGTCCATCGATGCACCGTGAGGCATGAACGACCGCACTTCTCCAGACCAATCAGACCCCATCCATCCCAACTCACCAACCAACATCATGAAAAAACTCCAATCCATCCTGGCCGGCGTGATCGCTCTCGCTGCTGCCAGCACAGCTCCCGCGCAGACGGTGCTCTACGTTGCCGGCGCCAACGGCGACCGGGCGACGACCAACACCGCCATTCCGAAGCTGCTCACCGGCACCTTGGTCTTTAAGGGAACGAACACTGACCCGACCAAGGCCAACTTCGCTATCTGGGAAGGCGGCAGCTTCAATGGGACGCCTGTCACGGTTAAAGCGGCCTACATCGGCGCCACGGGAGGCATCGCGGCTGTGGCCGGTTCGCTGCCGGTCAAGTTTCTGCCCAACTCGGCTACGGCTGGAATCAACAATGCGGATCCAACTTCAGGATCGAACCCCAACGATCCGCAGGTGCCGGACATCGCCATGTCCACGAACTTCGTCTCCTCGTCGCCTTTCATCGGCACCTACCAGGGGCATTTTTACGAAGACCTTACGCCGCAGGATCAAATCGTCAGCGTGGTGGGGCTGAAGTGGGTAGCCAGCAAAGGTTTTCCCGGCGACAACATCACGCCGCAACTCGCGCGATACCTTTGGGCCAACGGTTCGGCGCCTCTCGCGCTCTTCACCGGAAATCCAGCGGACCAAAACAAGATCGTGTTTGCCACGGGCCGCAATCTCGATGCCGGTCAGCGCTTTGCCGCGCAGGCCGAGTCGGGGATCGGCATCAATGCGGTCGTGAAGCAATACAAGCCCACTATCACCGGGGCTAGTGCCGGCGTCGGTGGCTTCGTCACAGGCGGCACCGTGAATTCTCACGCCCTCTGGCCCGTCGAGACTTTCAGCGGAGTGAGCAGCCAGTTCCTCGGGAATAGCGGTGCGACCACGGGTGCGAATCTCGCTCCCTTTCTCACGGCCACCCTCGGCTCGGGCACCTATTCCTCGATTCCGGGAGCGACGGCCGCCTATTACGTCAGCTACCTCACGCCGGGAGACGCCGATACCATCGCGATTCCGAACGGCGCGGTGGAGCTGAAGTGGAACGGCATCCCCTACAGCGACGCGGCGATCCAGCAGGGGAAGTACACTTTCTGGGTTTATGAACACCTCTTCTATCGGGCTGCAACCAACGGAATCCAGAAAACCTTTGGCGATACCCTAGCAAACCAGATCAAGACGGTGGACGCCGCGGTGTCCGGCATCTTCCTCAACACGGTGAAAGTGAGCCGGCAGGAGGAGGGCGGGCTGGTCACGCCGACCTACTTCTAAAGGAAGGACAGGACCACGTTTCTTTCGGGGGGAGACGGGTGCGGGTCGAGAGATCTGCACTGGTTTTTCTTTTAGGCAATAACAGTTGAATCTACACTGCTTTGGTATATTACACGGCGATGCCTGTTTTGTTTCAGCCTGCCTCACGCTTCACGCCACCGTTTGTCGGCGCGATGTTGATCGCGGCTGGCTGGCTCGGCTCGGCGCTGGCGCGTGGGGCAGAGGATACGATGTCCGCTCCCACTGCGGAAAACTCGCAGCGGTTGAACATCCGTGAATACCGCGTTTCTGGCGCGCGGCTGCTGAACGCCACTGAGGTGGGTGAGGTGGTCTATCCGTTCCTCGGGCCGGAGCGGACCAATGACGATGTGGAGCAGGCACGGGCGGCACTAGAGAAAGCTTACCGAGACAAGGGATTCCAGACGGTGAGCGTCGAGATTCCGCAGCAGAAGGTGCGACGGGGAGTGGTCATCCTGAATGTAGTGGAGAACAAAGTGGGGCGGTTGCGGGTGAAGGGTGCGCGCTACTTTTCGCTCGATGACATCAAGCGGCTGGCGCCGTCGGTGGCGGAGGGAACGGTGCCGAACTTCAACGACATCACGCGCGACATTCTTGCCCTCAATCAACTCCCCGACCGGCGCGTGACTCCGACTCTTCGGCCGGGTGCGGCGCCGGGCACCGTGGACATTGATCTGAACGTGAAGGACACCCTGCCGGTGCATGGCAGCGTCGAGGTGAACAATCGTTACAGCGCCGACACCACCGAGCTGCGGGTGAACGGTTCGGCGAGTTACAACAACCTCTGGCAGCGCGGGCACGCACTCGGCGTGAGCTTCCAGGTCGCACCGCAGCGGCCCGACGACGCCAAAATTTTCTCCGCCTACTACCTCGCGCGCTTCCCGCAACTGAGCTGGCTGAGCCTGCTGGTCCAGGGCACCAAGCAGGACAGCAACGTCTCCACGCTCGGCGGCACCGCGGTCGCCGGCCGCGGGGAAGTGCTCGGCGCTCGGGCCATGCTCACCCTGCCGTCGCGCCCGGGCTTCTTTCACACCCTGAGCGTCGGCATGGATTACAAGCACTTCCTCGAAGACGTGCAGATCGGCGCCACGACGACGCAGACGCCGATCACTTATTACCCGCTCAGCGCAAGCTACAACGCGAGCTGGGTCGGCAAGGGCCGGCTCACGGAACTGAACACTGCGCTCAACTTTCACCTCCGGGGCACGGGGAGCGCACAGAACGAATTCGACGCCAAGCGCTATGGCGCCGACGGCAGCTTCATCTATCTGCGCGGTGATCTCTCGCACACGCAGGATCTGCCCGGCGGCTTCCAGATCTTCGGCAAGGTGCAGGGCCAGCTCTCGCCTGATCCGTTGTTGAACAGCGAACAGTTCAGCGGCGGCGGCCTCGGCACGGCGCGCGGTTACCTTGAGTCGAGCGCGCTCGGCGACAGCGCCGTTTTCGGCACGCTCGAACTTCGCAGTCCGTCGCTGCTCGGCTGGTGGAAGAACGTCGGCGAACTGCGCGTCTATGGCTTCCTCGATGCCGGAGAACTGACGCTCAACGATCCGCTGCCCGAACAGACTTCGCGTTTCGAACTCGCAAGCTGGGGCGTCGGCGGCCGGCTGCGACTTCTCGATCACCTCGGCGGATCGATCGACGCGGGCATTCCCCTGATCACTCAGGGGCAGAGCCTTGCGGACAATCTGCTGCTCACCTTCCGCATGTGGGCGGATTTCTAAAAACCCCGTGACTCAAAGCACACCAACGCATGAGCCCCTCTCCATCGAACCTTCGTCTCCTTAAGTGCCTGCTCTTCGGCTGGCTCGCCATCCTCGCGAGCGAGTCGCAGGCAGCCACTTGGTGGAACAAGGAGTGGACGATCCGGAAAAAAATCACGGTCGAACCAGCCGACACGGTCACCGAGCCTCTGGCGTCAGCGGCGGTGCTGCTGCGCTTGCACGACGGGAACTTTGCCTTCGGCTCCGCCACGGAAGACGGCAGCGATATCCGGGCGGTGGCGGCGGATGACAAGACGCTGCTGCCCTTTCACATCGAGAAGATCGACCTGTTGCTCAACGAGGCGTTCGTGTGGGTGAAGGTATCCGATGTGAAGCCGGGCGCGCCGCTGACCTTCTGGCTCTACTACGGTAATCCGAACGCCACGAACGCGGCCGATCCCAAGGCGAGCTACGACGCCGAGACGGTAGCGGTCTATCACTTCGCCGAGCACGGTTCCGTCGCTGCCGATGCCACGGCGAATGCGAATAACGCCGCCGCCGCGGGAGTGGCGGTGGACGGCACGATCATCGGCACCGGTCTGCGGCTCGATGGGCGCACCTTCGTCAAGTTGCCCGCGTCGCCTTCGCTGAAGTGGAACGCCGCTGCTCCACTGACCTGGGGCGCGTGGGTGAAGCTCGCGACCCTCCCGCCCAACGGTGTGCTCTTTAGCCGCCGCGAAGGCGCGAATGCCTTCGTCATCGGCGCGGACAATGGCGTGCCATTCGTCGAGATCACCACCGCGGACGGAACCCAACGCACGCCGACCGGCGAACCGCTGGGCGCGGGTGTGTGGCGGCATTTCGCGGTCGTCGCCACCGCCGACAAAATCACGCTTTTCCTCGATGGCGTATCTTACGCAACGCTCAACGCCGCGCTGCCCGCGCTGAACAGCGAAGCGAGCGTCGGCGGGGAAGCTGTGGAGGGCGTGGAGAAAGCCGCCGCGCTCACCGGCGAGATCGACGAGCTACAAATCTCGAAAGTCGCGCGAGTGGTCAGCGCGTTGAAATTCGCCGCCGTCAGCCAAGGCACCAGCGATCAGGCGACCAAGCTCATTGTTATTGGCAACGACGAAGAGTCCGGCCACGCCACGGAGGGCGAGTTGGCCAAGCATCTCTCGCTGATCACCGACATCTCCAAGTCGCTGACCTTTGACGGCTGGGCGGTGATCTTCTTCTGCGCCCTGCTCGCGCTGGCGGGCGGCGTGGTCTCGGTGATGAAGCTGCTTTATCTCAGCAAGATCACCAGGGCGACGGGCGCCTTCCTTAAGCAGTGGGAACACCTCTCCGCGGACCTCAGCGTGCTCGATCACAGCGACGCGCAGAGCATTAAGAGCATGGGCGGCAACGCTTCGCCCAAGATCCAGAAGGCGCTGCGCCAGTCACCGCTTTATCATCTCTACCAGATCGGCTTTTCGGAAATTCAGCATCGCGTGGCCAATGCGCGCGAGGAGTTCCGCGGCTTGAGCGGACGCTCGATGGAAGCGATCAAGGCGACGCTCGACGGTGGCCTCGTGCGGGAGGTTCAAAAGCTCAACGGGCAACTTGTCTTCCTCACCATCGGCATCGCGGGCGGACCGTATCTCGGGCTGCTCGGTACGGTCATTGGCGTGATGATCACCTTCGCCGTCATCGCCAAATCCGGCGCGGTCGAGGTGAACTCCATTGCGCCCGGCATCGCCGGCGCACTGCTCGCCACGGTGGCGGGCCTGGCGGTCGCGATCCCGTGCCTCTTTGCTTACAGCTACATCAGCACGCGGATCAAAGATGCGGTCAGCGACATGCAGGTCTTCATCGACGAGTTCGTTGCCAAGATCGCGGAAGCTTACCCCGAAGTAAGTGACGATCTCCAGCGACGTGGGCCACAACGCTCATCTCGCGATCCAGGAGAAGCGGATTTTGAACTCACGGAGCGCCGCTAAGATGCAAGCCGGCGACAACAAATCCTTCGACGACATCAACGTCACTCCGATGGTGGACCTCTATCTGGTCCTCCTGCTGATCTTCATCATTATGACCACGGCGGGCGTGCAGAGTGTGAAGGTCAAGCTGCCCTCGGCTGGAGGCCCTTCGACCAAGGTGGATGGCCCGAAGACGCAGGCGATCACGATCAACAGCGAGAACAAAATCTTCCTCAATACGATCCCGGTCAGCCTCGCCGAGCTGGAGCAAAAGCTGACCGCTATCAAGGCGAAGACGCCTGAGTTTCCCGTCGTTGTGAAAGGCGATCGGCAGATGCAATACCAGGGAGTCATCGACGTGCTCGATGTGCTCGGGCGCCTGAGCCTGCCCAACATCGGGCTGGCCGTGGACGCGAGGAAATAGCCAACCAGCGCGCCATGAGTGATCCCGTTGAGACCATAGAAGAGGTTGAGCCAAAGAAGGACCACCCGCCCGCGAGCACGCGTGCGCTCCACTCGCCCAAAGCAACGCCCGTTCACCAGTGGGCTGACGAGGAGGAGGAAGAGACATTTTTCAAACGCCACGCGATTGGACTGATCTGCGGTGGAGCCGCCGTGGCGATCGTTGTCTGGTTCTATTTCCACCCGCCCGTCGGGAAACCTGAGCCCGTGCGGAAGGCGCCCGAGACCG
Source organism: Chthoniobacteraceae bacterium (assembly GCA_049690035.1). Classification (GTDB taxonomy): domain Bacteria; phylum Verrucomicrobiota; class Verrucomicrobiia; order Chthoniobacterales; family Chthoniobacteraceae; genus Chthoniobacter. The sequence goes on along the minus strand of JBAVML010000004.1, from coordinate 14,332 downwards.
TGGTGCGCATCCAACTTCCACCTCCGCCTCCTCCCCCACCGCCGCCGAAAGTGCAGCCGCCTCCTCCCAAAGTGGAGAAGCGCGTCGAGCAGACGCCCGTGGACAAGCCCGATCCGAAACCCGTAGCCGAAAAACCGAAGCCCGCGGAGAAGCCGCCGGAAGGTCTCGGAACTTCGATCAAAGGCGGCCCCGGTCTGGCGGGATTGAGCAACGGCTCGGGCAGCGGCATGCTGGGCGGCACCGGCAGCGGCAAAGGCGGCGGCGGCGGCAGCATGGGCCGCTGGTACGTCGGGCAGGTGATCAGCAAGGTCACCGACGTGATGCGCAACAATCCCAAAACGCGCAGCGCGAACCTGGTCGTCAATGCGCGGGTCTGGCTCGATGCGACGGGCCGGATCGATCGCGTGGAACTCGTGGATTCGAGCGGCGACGCCGCAATGGACAACGTGCTCAAGCAGGAAATTCTCATGGGAACCCGGCTCTCCGAGCCGCCTCCGCAAGGCATGCGCATGCCGATCCCGCTCCGCCTCACCGCGCGTCGCCAGCACTAAGCCGCGGCACACTGATTTCAAATTTTCATGCCGTCTCAACTTCTCTTCCTTCGCCGACCGCTACCTTTCGTCCTCGCGACTTCGTGGGCCGCCCTCGCACCATTCACCGCGCAGGCCGGGCGTCCCGCCGATCAGACGCCGCCCGCCGCATCAGACACCGAAGCTGCGACACTCTTCGCGAAAGCAGACTCGGCGCAGCTCAATCCCCCGGCGGTCGAAAGCGCCGGTCCTACCCGCAACGTAGTGATCAATCTGATTAATCGCCTCGTCGATCGTGGGCTGCTGCCGAAAGAGGACGCGGTCGAATTGATTCACCAAGCCGAGGCTGACGCAGCACAGTCGCGAGCCCAAGCGGAGACCACGGCGGGCAATGTTGCGCAAGTCGCCGCGCTCGCGCAGGCGGCGGCGCAAGTTGCCGCCGAGGCGGTCGCCGCGCCGGCTTCGGATGACGATGTGCGCGTGACCTACATTCCCGATGTGGTGAAGGCGCAGCTCCGCGAGCAGATCAAGGCCGACGTGATGGCGCAGGCGAAAAACGAAAACTGGGCCGCACCGCGCACAGCCGCGGAGTGGACCCAGCGCATCCGCGTCTTTGGCGACGTGCGCGGCCGCTACGACAACATTCGTTTCCCCGAGGGCAACGACAACACCGGTGCCTTTCCAAACTTCAACGCGATCAACACTGGCGGCCCATTCGACGTGAGTGGCACCGTCTTTTCGCCGCAGAACAACGTCGATCAAAACCGCCAGCGCTTCCGCCTGCGCGCGCGGCTCGGAGTGGATGTGGATCTGCGCGAAAACTTCAGCGCCGGCATCCGCATCGCCACGGGCGACAGCAACACGCCGGTCTCGACGAATCAAAGCATCGGCCTCGCGAACCAGTCCCAGGGCGGCAACTTCAGCAAATATGCGCTGTGGCTGGATCGCGCCTTTTTGAAGTACGAAGTCGGCGGCCACCCGGGGCGGAATCTTGCCCTCCTCGCGGGCCGCTTCGACAACCCGTACTTTTCCCCGAGCGAGATCGTCTGGGACGACGACGTGGGCTTCGACGGGGCGGCGATCGCTGCAAAGTACCAACTCGCAAAATGGTTCACGCCTTTCATCACCGGCGGCGCGTTTCCTGTCTTCAACACGGACCTAAATTTCTCCACGAACCAACCCGCGAAATTCAAGAGCACCGACAAATGGCTCTACGGAGGACAGCTCGGCTTCGACCTGAAACCGCAGCGCAAGATCGATGTGAAGCTCGCCGGCGCCTACTACCACTTCGACGGAGTCGAGGGCCGGCTCTCCGATCCGTTCACGCCGCTCACCGCGAGCGACCAGGGTAACACCGACAACACGCGTCCGTCCTTTGCCCAGAAGGGCAACACCTACATGGCGCTGCGCAACATCGTACCGAATGCGCTCAACGATTTCGGCACGAGCAAGCAGTACCAATACTTCGGCCTCGCCACGCCATTCCACGAACTCGTGCTCAACGGCAAGGTGGACTACACGGGCTTCGAGCCAGTCGTGATCACCGGCTTCGGCGAGTTCGCGAAGAACCTCGCGTTCGATCGCGCGGCAGTGAATGCCAAGGCCGTAAACAACCGCGGGACGAACAGCGTGGATGGCACGACCGGCGCGTTCGACGGCGGCGACACCGCATGGATCGCGGGCGTGAAAGTTGGCGCCGGCTCATTTCAGAAACGCTGGGATTGGTCGCTTGGCGCAAACTACCGCTACGTGGAATCCGATGCGGTGGTCGATGGCTTCACCGATTCGGACTTCGGCCTCGGAGGCACGAATATGAAGGGCTACACCCTCTTCGGCTCCGTGGCGCTTTCGCAGGCGGTGACGCTCGGCGTGCGCTGGATGAGCGCCAACGAAGTCGCCGGTCCGCCGCAGAAAGTGGACATCTTCCAGGTCGATCTCTCCGGAAAATTCTAGTCATGCGTCACGCCATCATCGCCCTCGCGTTCACCCTCGGTCTCCTGGCCCCGACCCGCGCTGTGGACCAGCCAAATCCCGCGGAAGCCAAGCTGCGCGAAGGTTTGAAGAACACGATGCTCCAGCTCCGCGCCGTGCAGGGCGAGAAGGCCACTCTCGAAGCCACGAGAGCCGATCTCGAAGCGCAGGTGGCCGCGCTGACCGAAAAATTGGAGAGGCTCGAAAAGCAATCGACCGAAGAAAAGACCGCAGCGGAAAAGCGAATCGCCGAACAAACCGAGCGGCTCGTGGACCGGGGAAATGTCGTGATGAAGCTGGAAGCCGACCTCGCGCAGTCGCAGAAGGCGCACCAAGAAGCGGCAGCGCTCGCGGCGAAGAAAGAGGCGGACCGCGGGAAGTTGGCCAGCGAGAAGATCGTGCTCGATCGCAAGGTGGCGGATCAGCAGGCGAAGAACGTGAAGATGTTCGAAGTCGGGAATGAGATCCTCACGCGGTTCGAGAAGTTCAGCCTGGGCACCGCCATCGTCGCCCGCGAACCGTTCGTCGGACTCACTCGCGTCAAGCTGCAGAACCTCATGCAGGACTACGGTGACAAGCTTGCCGAGCAGAAAATCAAGCCGTGACTAGAGGCGTGCCCGCAATCCGACTGAGCGCCTGCTTCTTTCGTCGCGCAGCGGCGCTGGGACTAAGCTGCTCGGTCGCCGTGGCACTGACGGTACAGGCTGGAGACATCCTGCGCGGCGGCGCTTCTGCGGGAACACGCAGTTCCACCGCGCCTCCGAATGCCGCGGCGGACGCAATGACAGAGAAGGCACGCGCGAACGCGGAGGACGCACTGGCGCGCACCGCGCAGACGTTGCAATCGATCAAGGCGATGCAAGAGAGCGCGCGCGTCTCGGCGAAGCGCAGTACGAACAGTCTCGGTGCCGATCCGAACTATCCAGGTCACCCCCTGCCGAGCGTGCCGAATGGCCTTGCTCCGGGCGGGCTGCAAGTCGCGCCGGGAGTACCGAAGAATCTCGCCAGTCCGCAACCGGGCGAGGATCCAAAGCTGTGGCAGGGCGCGAAGCTCCCGGTGGAAACGAAGCTGGGCAGCGGCACGGTGGTGTCGGTCGAGCAGTTGAAGCAGATCGCGCAACTGACTTGGGAGACGCTCAACGTCGGCAAGGACACCACGCTCAAATTCAACCAAACGCGCGGCGGCGCGGAGAAGAGCACTTGGATCGCGTTCAACAAGATCAACGACCCGAGCGGGGCGCCGTCCCAAATCCTCGGCGCGATCGAGGCGCCGGGGCAGGTCTATGTGCTCAATCGCAACGGCATCATCTTCGGCGGTTCATCGCAGGTAAACGTCCACTCGCTGGTCGCATCGTCGCTGCCGCTCAACGACAACCTCGTCACCCGCGGCCTGCTCAACAATCCCGACTTTCAGTTCCTCTTTTCCGCGCTGCCGATTCCGGCGCTGGCCAGCGGCGCGACGACTCCGGCGTTCACTCCACCCGCGAAGCCGACGCCGGATTTCCGCTACGGCGACGTCACCGTGCAACCGGGCGCGCAGCTCACCGCGCCGACCACCCCGGACAAAGTCGGCGGCCGCATCGCGCTCATCGCGCCGAACGTGCGCAACGAAGGCACGATCTCGACGCCGGACGGTCAGACGATCCTTGCCGCGGGTTTGCAGGTCGGCTTTGCGGCGCACTCATCGAATGACCCGAGCCTGCGCGGGCTCGATGTTTTCGTCGGCAAAGTCGTCGAGCCGCCGTCGGGCAATCCGCCGGTGGCGAACGTCGAGTATGCGGGCACGGCGACGAATGCCGGACTCATCGACGCGCCGCGCGCAAGCGTCACGATCGCGGGCAAGACGGTGAATCAGCTCGGCATGATCGACAGCACGACCTCCGTCTCGGTCAACGGCCGCATCGATCTCCTCGCGACTTACGACACCTCCGTCGCGATCGTGCTCAGCAAGGCGCGCTTCAGCCCCGGCGCGTCCGGCATGGTGAACCTCGGCGCGGATAGCGTGATGCAAATCCTTCCCGAACGCGACAGCGACGAAACCGCCGTGGGCCTGACACTCCCAATCGCGTCGCAGCTCAACGTTCAGGGCAAGGTGATTCACCTCGGCGGTGGTTCGCAGATCCTCGCACCAAACGCGAACGTCACGCTCAGCGCCGGCACGTGGCTGCCGCTCAATGGCGATCACGTTTTCACTTACAGCCAAGGACAGATTTATCTCGAACCGGGTGCGACGATCAATGTTGCTGGCTCGGTCGATGTCACGGTGCCGATCTCGCAAAATATTCTTTCGCTGCAATTGCGCGGCGCGGAACTCGCGGACTCGCCGATCCAGCGCGGCGGCCTGCTTCGCGGCATCTCGCTCGATGTCGATATCCGCAACTCGGGCACCTACGAGGGCACGCCGTGGGTCGGCACGCCGCTCGGAGATGTCTCCGGCTACGTCGGACTCATCGAGCGCACGGCGGGCGAACTCACCACGGCCGGCGGCACGGTGAAGCTGAACGCCGGCAACTCGGTGATCCTCCAGCCGGGCTCGGCCATCGATGTCTCCGGCGGCTGGACAAACTTCCAGGGCGGCATGGTGAAGACGACGCGCGTGATGTCCGACGGCTTCATCTTCGACATCGCCAACGCCACGCCGGACCGCATCTACACCGGCATCTACGACGGCACCTTCACGAAGGCTTCGGCGAAGTGGGGCATCTCCGAAACCTTCGCGCATCCGCTCTCGCCGAACGGGGCGCACTTCGAGCAAGGCTACACGCAGGGCGGAAATGGCGGCGCGATTTCGATCACCGCTCCGTCCGTCGCGCTTGACGGAGATCTGCGCGGACAGACGGTGGCCGGTCCCCGTCAGCGCGTGACCGGGCCGGAGCCGAGCGCGCTGAATCTCACTTTTCAGGCGCAGAATCCAAAGGACCCGGTCTATGCGACCTACTCGCCGACACCGCCATCGGTCGTCTTCCGCACCGGCGCCAGCCAGCCGCCCGCGAGCCCATTCGGTCTCGACGACGCGGGCAATCCGCGACCGCTGCGCACCGAACGGCAAGGGCAGGTTGTTCTGCCGCCTGACTTCCTCACCGCAAACGGCTTCGGCACGCTGAAGATCGACAACAGCGACGGCGACATCGTAGTGCCCTCGGGTGAAAAGGTGACGGCTCCCGCAGGCGGTTCGATCACGCTGGCCGGCGCCAATATCGACATTCAAGGCGAGGTCACGGCGCCGGGTGGCAAGCTGGATTTCACCGCCTACAACATCTCGCCGACCACCTTCAACAAGCTGAAGGTCACGCAGAATGCGATGACGCCGGCGGCGGCGGAAGATCGCGGCCTCTTCACCCTCGGCGCAGCGGGGACGCTGAGCACCGCGGGGTTGATCGTGGACGAGCGGCCCGGTGCGATCACGCCGCCGGATCAGCCACTGGTCATCGACGGCGGCGAGATCAGCATCAAAAGCTACCGCGGCGAACTCGCGCGGGGCGGCACGATCGACGTGTCCGGCGGAGTTCTCCTGAGCGCGGTGGGAAAGGTCACGTATGGCGACGCCGGCCGCATCGAGATCATCGCCGGTGCGGATCCAAATATCGCGTCGGTTTTTGGCGGACGCCTGGTCCTCGGCAGCACGCTGAAGGGCTTTTCGGGAAGCGCGGCTGGCTCGCTCGCGATTCAGGCGCCGTTCATCCAGATCGGCGGCGCGGGCGTGAGCGGCGATGCCCTGTTGCTCGCGCCGGAGTTTTTCAGCCAGGGCGGCTTCGGGACATTCGAACTCACCGGCCTCGGCGCGAAGGCGAACCAGCCCGGCGAGATGCTGCCCGCGATTGTCATCGGCGCCGGCACCGTCATCAACCCGATCGCGCAAAGCTGGCTTGCAGAGCCGAACGCGCCCGGTGGCGCGGGCCTCACGCTCACCCCAATGTTGATGCCGGAGGCGATGCGCACGCCGGTGAGCCTCACCTTCCACGCGCCGGGCGTGAAGGACACGTTCAGCGGAACGCAGATCGTGCGCGGCGAGTTCGAGATGCGCGCTGGCGCGGCGATCAAGACTGACGCGTTAGGCAGCGTGACGATCGCCGCGAACACGGCGAGCGTGCTCGGCTCCATCGTTGCGCCGGCCGGCACGATCTTGATCTCGGGCGGCAAGGATTCGACGGCGATCTACGCCGAGCAGGACAAGGCACTGACCACCGTCTATCTCGGGCCGCACAGTTTTCTCTCCACCGCCGGCACCACGGTGCTGACGGCCAATCCTTTCGGCTATCGCACCGGCTACGTTCTGCCGGGCGGCTTGATCAGCGTGACGGGAAACATCGTCGCCGCGGCGGGCGCGACGCTCGATGTCTCTGGCACGAGCGGCTCCCTCGATATGCCTCCTGCGGTGGCCAGCCTGAGCAGCGCGGCGAATGGGTACGTCAATGGCGCGCCGATTGTGCCTTACGCCAGCGGCCTCACTTCGCCGCTGTGGAGCCTCGAAGTGGTGCGCACGCCACTGGACACCGACGCCGGCGCCATCACGCTCATTGGCGGACAGCAGCTCTTCACCGACGCCACGCTCCTAGGTGCGGCTGGCGGACCGACCGCGCTCGGCGGCACGCTGAGCATTTCGTCGGGCCGCTTCTACGCGCCGAATGGCGGACTCACGCCCACGCCGCTCGACGTGACGCTGCAAGTCACGCAGGGCGGACGCACGCTGCCCGGCTCAGGAAAATTCGGAGTCGGCAAGGCAGTGCCGGGCAAGGCTGCACACGGTTACTTTGCGGCAGATCGGTTTGCGCTCGGCGGCTTCGATTCGCTCACGCTCGGGGGCACGGTGGAGTTCTCCGGCCCGGTCGCGATCAATGCGCGCCGCGAGCTGTTCGTCGCCGATGGCGGCGTGCTCTTTGCCGATAGCGCCGTCTCGCTCACCGCGCCCCATGTGAAACTCGGGCTGCCTTTCGTGCCGCCGCTCGATCCGGCCCAGGTGCAGCCGCCGTTCCTTTCCGGAGGCTCGCCGTTTCCCTTCCCGCCGACCTTTGGCCGCGGCAGCCTCACCGTCACGGCGAGGCTGATCGAACTCGGCAACCTCTCCCTGCAAAACATCGGCCGCACCCGCCTCATCGCCGACGATGGCGACATTCGCGGCAGCGGCACCTTTGACGCCGCGGGCGATATCTACCTGCGCGCGGGCCAGATCTATCCGCCGACGGGAACGAAGTTCACCATCGCGGCGACAGATCGGAATGTCGTGGTCGCGGCGAGCACGCTCGGCAACCCGACGGTGACACTCGCGTCGGCCAACTTGCCGCCGGGCTTTGGCGTCGGGTCGCCGCTCCTCGGTTCGACGGTGCAGAGCATTGCGGGCACGACGGTGACGCTCGCGGCCGGGGCCAATTCTTCAATCACCGCGAATACTGCGCTGGTCTTCGCACCCGGCTCGGGTTCGGTCACTATCGCTTCCTCCGGCACGCGGCAAGTCCCGCTCTCCGCGGGCGGCACGCTCAACATTTACGGTTCGAACATCACGCAAGGCGGCGTCCTCCGCGCGCCGCTCGGCACCATCAATCTCGGGTGGGATGGCACTGGCGCTGCGCCGAAGGATGCGATTACCGGCGCGAGCGTCGCGGTCACGCAGCGGCTCACGCTCGGCGCCGGTGGCCTCACCTCCGTCGCGGGTCTCGGCGAGGACGGCGAGTCGCTGCTCATTCCCTACGGCCTCAATCTCAACGGCGTCTCGTGGATCGATCCGCAGGGCCGCGACATCACGGCCGGCGGCGTGCCGGAAAAGGCGATCACCATTTCCGGCGTCACGATCAGCGACCGCGCGGGTTCGCTGATGGACCTACGCGGCGGCGGCGACCTCTACTCGTATCGCTGGGTGAAAGGAAACGGTGGGACAAAAGACGTGCTCGCTTCGACTTCGAGCTTCGCGGTGATCCCGGGTTACACGTCGGACTTCGCTCCGTTTGCGCCTTTCAATCCGAATCCGCAGACGGAAAACCTCGGCGGCGATCCGGGCTATGTGAATGGGGAGTTGCGCGTCGGCGACCGCATTTACCTCAGCGCCGGCAGCGGTCTGGCCGCGGGCACCTACACGCTGCTGCCCGCGCGCTACGCGCTGCTCGAAGGCGCGTTTCTCGTCACGCCGAAATCCGGCATGCCGCGCATGTCCATCTCGCTCAATGACGGCGCCACGCTCGTGCCGGGTTACCGCTACAACAGCCTCAACGCCGAGCGCACGGTGCCGACGATCGCCTCGACCTTCGAGATCGCGCCCGGCCTCACCGTGCGGACGCGCTCGGAGTATGCCGACTACTTCGGCAACAACTTCCTCAAGCAAGGCTCGCTCGATAACGAAGTGCCGGTGCCGCGGCTGCCGACCGATGCCGGCCATCTGATCATCCAGGCGACGCAGCAAATCTCGCTGCTCGGCAACGTGCTCGCGCAGGGTGCCGGTTACGGGCGCGGCGGCTTCATCGACATCGCGACGCTTGGCGACATGGTCATCGGCGGGCCGGGCACGACGGCGGGCGCGGGCGTCACGGTGCTCGATTCGAAACGGTTGAGCGGCTTCGGCGCGGAGAGTTTGATGATCGGCGGCGTGCGCGCGTTCGGCACGAACGGCACGACGGTCACGGTGAAGACGAGCAACCTGACCGTGGACAATGCGGGCACGCGCTTCGAGGCGCCGGAGATCATTCTCGTTACAAAACAAAGTCTCACGCTCGCGGAAGATGCGAACGTCACGCAGAGCGGACGCATGACCGCGCATGCTGAGAGGCTGCTCATCGGCAGCGCGGCCAATCCCGGCAGCGGCGACGGCGTGTTGCTGCGCGTGAGTGATGATCCGGGCGGAGAAGTCGTGCGCGCGGGCGTCACGGCGTCGCAGGCTCCGAACATGGTGATCAGCGCCGGCGCGAGGGTCTCGGGCCGCACGCTGCTGCTCGACTCCACCGCCCGCACCACGCTCGATCCAGATGGGCATCTCAACGGCGAATTCCTCGCGCTGAACAGCGGCCGCATCAGCATCATCCTCGACGACACCATCCCCGACAACGTGAGGTCCCTGCAGCCTAACCCCGGCCTCGTGCTCGCAGGCGATGCGCTGCTCGGCTTGCAGTCCGCACGTTCGCTCTCGCTGCTCAGTTACTCGACGATGGATATTTACGGTGCGGGCGAGTTCACCGCCGGCGGCGGACTCGCGCTGCACGCAGGAGAGATCCGTGGCTTCTACGACACCGGCACCGCGCGCTTCCGCGCCGGCAGCATCACGCTCGACAACCGTGCCGGCGGCACCGGCGTTGGACCGGTGGCCGGTCTCAATGGCACGCTCGCGTTCGATGCCCGGACGATCCACATCGGCAGCAATCAGCTCGCGATCGATCAGTATGCGTCGCTCGAACTGAACGCTTCCGCCGGAATTCGCTTCGAGGGAAATGGCGGGCTCAAAACGCAGGGTGACCTTTTCGCGACGACGCCGGTCATCACCGCCTCGCGGGTGGCCACCCAATCGCTCGTCGCGGTCGGCGACCTCAGCATACTCGTCCCAGTCGGCGCGGCGGCCAGCGCGGTGAACGGCGGCATCGGCGCGAGTCTCACCCTGCAAGGCGCGAGCTTAACTGCGACGAGCCGCATCTCGCTGCCGAGCGGCCTGCTCATGATGCGCGCGACCACGGGCAACCTGGAAGTCGGCGGCACGGTCGATCTTTCCGGCACGGCGCAGACCTTCTACGACCTGACCAAGTACACCAGCGGCGGCAAGGTGAACCTCATCGCGGATCTCGGCTCGGTGAGTCTTACCGCGGACAGCAAGATCAGCGTCGCCGCCCAGCCCGGCGGCGGCGATGCAGGCACGCTCTCGATCCGCACGCCGAATGGCGGCTTCACCCTCGCCGGCACGCTCGATGGCAAAGGCGGGCTCGACGGGAAAAACGGAACCTTCGAGCTCGACGTGAAAAAGCTGCCGTTGCTCTCGGCACTCAGTCCGACCCTCGATGCGGCATCGTTCAACGAGGGGCAGAACATTCGCGTGCGCGCCGGCGACGTGACCATCGACGGCACCGCGACGGCGCACACCTTCCGCCTCTCCGCCGATCAAGGCGCGATCACGGTGAGCGGCAAGATCGACGCCTCGGGTGCGACCGGCGGAACGATCGTCTTGCAGGCGGGCGGCGCGCTGACGCTGCTTGCCAACTCCGAGCTGAAAGTGACCGGCGAGGATTTCAGCCATGCGGGCAAGGGCGGCGCGGTCTCGCTGGAGACGCGCGGCCTCGGCGGGGGCGAGATCGATATTCAGTCCGGCGCGAAGATCGACCTCAGCGTCGCGAGCAAGACCGCGAACAGTGAGGCCGCTGGCCAGTTCACCGGCACGCTGCACCTGCGCGCGCCGCAGGTGCATGCCAACACCGACCTCGCCGTGCAGCAGATCGACGGCACCATCACGGGCGCGTCGAGCATCACCGTCGAGGGCTTCCAGGTGTATGATCTCACGGGCACGGGCGGGCTCATCGACGCGGGAGTGCAGGGCCAGGTTTTTGCCAACGGCACGACCTTCGGCGGCAACTCCACGGCGATTACCGACCGAATCTTTCTCTCCAATGCGTCGCTCAAACCGGTCGCGAGCATCCAGACCGGCGCGGAGATCATCAACACCACCGGCGACCTCACTCTCGGCACGGCGAACTCCACCACGGCGGACGACTGGAATCTTGCGACCTTCCGCTTCGGTTCGGCGGCGCTGAAGGCACCGGGCGTTCTGACTCTGCGCGCCAGTGGCGACCTCGTTTTCTTCAACACGTTGAGCGACGGCTTTGCCACCAGCCTCTACACGTCGCCGCTGCTCGACCAGAGCGCGACGCTGCCGGTCAACGCGCAGTCGTGGTCGTACCGGCTCGTCGCGGGCGCGGACTTTGGCGCGGCCGATGTCCTTCGCGTCACGGGAACCACCGGCTCGCTGCTGGTCGGGAAGAATGCGGGAACGGCGAGTGCGTTCAATCCCGGCGCCAACGCGCAGACGAGCACGGTCATTGGCAATCGCTACCAGGTCATCCGCACGGGCAGCGGCGATATCGACATCGCCGCGGCGGCGGACGTGCGGCTGCTCAATCAATTTGCCACGATCTACACCGCAGGAACGCAGGTCGCCGATCCCACGCTCGGCGGCACCTTCGACGTGCCGATCCTCGACGCTTCCGGCGGCCAGACGGTGCTCGGCGCGGTGCAGCAGAATCCCGGGTATCCCGCGCAATTCAGCGTCGCCGGCGGCAACGTGACGATCAACGCGCAGAACGACATCACGCACCTCACGCGGGACAACCAGAACCAGCTCATCGCCGATTCCAGCCGCGAGCTGCCGATCAACTGGCTCTACCGGCGCGGCTACGTGGATGGGGCGACGGGCGAGTTCGGTGTGGCGAAATACGGCGATGTCGCGTCTACGGCGTGGTGGGTGGATTTCAGCAACTTTTTTGAAGGCATCGGCGCGCTCGGCGGCGGCAACGTGACGCTGCTCGCGGGCCGCGATGTGAGCAATGTGGACGGACTCGTCGCGACGAACGCACGCATGCCGAAGGGCGCGCCGGACGCCAGCAAACTGCTCGAACTCGGCGGCGGCGATCTGGTAGTGCGCGCGGGTCGCGACATCGACGGCGGCGTCTATTACACCGAGCGCGGCAATGGCACGCTGAGCGCGGGGAACACCATCCACACGAACAGCACACGCTCTCCTTCGCTCACCAATCTTACCACGCCGAAAGAAGTCTTCGATCCCGCGACGTGGCTGCCGACGACGCTCTTCGTGGGCAAGGGCAGCTTCGACGTGAGCGCGCGTGGCGACCTGCTGCTCGGGCCGGTGGCGAATCCGTTCCTGGTACCGGGCGGATACAACAACACGTTTTGGTACAAGACCTATTTCTCGACCTATGCGCCGACGAATGCAATCGAAGCTTCTTCGCTCGCGGGAACCGTGACCCTGCGCACCGGAGCGACGCTGCCGACCGCGGGGGCGGGCGCGGCGACACCGCTGCTCCAGGCGTGGCTGCTGCGCGAACTCCTGCTCAGCTCGAATCCGCAATCGGCATCGTTCTATCAGCCATGGTTGCGTTTGAACGAATCGAGCGTTACGCCGTTCGGCACGCTCGCGGGCGTAATGCCTGGCACGTTGCGGCTGACGGCCTTCGCGGGTGACATCAACCTAGTCGGTGACATCACGCTTTCGCCCTCACCGCGCGGGACGCTCGAAATCGCGGCGGCGGGTGCGGTCAATGGCTTGCAGCCGAACGGCAAAGCGTTCGTGAATAACGTCTCAACGACGGTCTGGGGCACGAGCACGATCAATGTTTCCGATGCGCGACCGTCGTCCATTCCGGGCGTCGGCTCGCCGCTCGCCTTCCAGACTTTCGCCGGGACAGCCGCGGGCACCGCGCGCGTGACCGGACTGGAATTCCTCAAGCAGATCGACGCAGTCTTCCAGGAATCCGGCGCGACCAGCGGCAGCCAGACGGCCCTCGAAACCAAGCAGGCGCTGCACGCGCCCGGCCCACTGCACGGCGACGATCCGGAGCCGCTGCGACTCTACTCGGGCAATGGCAACATCGCCGGCATCACGCTCTTTTCGCCGAAAGCCGCGCAGGTCTTCGCCGGACACGATCTCACCGATGTGGCGCTCTACGTGCAGAACGTAAGCGGGGACGATGTCTCCCTCGTCTCCGCCGAACGCGACATCGTGCTCTACAATGCCAACGCCCCGCTGCGCGTCGCCGCGCGGGCGGCGGGCAATGCGGTGAACTTCGACAGCGACACGCTCGCCGGCGACATCCAGATCAGCGGACCCGGCGCGCTCGAAGTTCTCGCCGGCCGCGACCTCGATCTCGGCGTCGGACCGAATGTGGGTGACGGCACCGGGCTGGGCATCGTCAGCATCGGCAACGCGCGCAATCCGTATCTGCCGTTCAAGGGCGCCGGCATCGTCGCGGGCGCGGGCTTGGGCTCGGCGTTCGGGCTCGGGAATAGCGACCTCGATTTCAAGAGTTTCATCGCCGAGTACGTGGATGGAAACGAGCGCTACGAAGATGAAGTGGAAAAGCTGGTCAGTGAGAGCGGGGTGAAGAATGCGAAAGACTTCAAGTCGTTGCCGCAGGAAGTGCAGAACCGGGTCGCGCTGGAGATTTTCTACCTCGTCCTGCGCGACGCCGGCCGGGATTTCAGCGACCCGGGGAGCGAGGGCTTCAACAACTACGACGCGGGTTTCAAGGCGATCGACCTGCTCTTCCCGAAGGCGAAAGGCCGGGGCGACATCTCGCTGACCTCGCGCGAAATCAAGACCCAGAGCGGCGGCAACATCAGCCTGTTCGCGCCGAACGGAAAGCTGACCGTCGGCTTCGACGTGGCCGGGAATCAACCGCTGGACCAGGGCATCCTCACCGAGGCGGGTGGGAACATCTCCATCTTTACCCACGGCGACGTGGTCGTCGGCACGTCGCGCATCTTCACGCTCCGCGGGGGCAACGAAGTCATTTGGTCGAGCAACGGCGACATCGCCGCGGGTGCCTCCTCGAAGACCGTGCAATCTGCACCGCCGACGCGCGTGATCCTCGATCCGCAAAGCGCCGACGTGAAGACCGACCTCGCCGGACTCGCCACCGGCGGCGGCATCGGCGTCCTCGCCACCGTCAAAGGTGTCGCGCCGGGTGATGTGGATTTGATAGCGCCAAAGGGCAGCGTCGATGCCGGCGACGCCGGCATCCGCGTGACCGGCAATCTCAACATCGCCGCCGTCACGGTCCTGAACGCCGACAACATTTCTGTGGGAGGCACGAGCACCGGTACGCCCGTGGCACCTGTCGTTTCCACGCCGAATC
>JBAVML010000003.1:0-4972 GCA_049690035.1 Chthoniobacteraceae bacterium | reverse complement strand
GCCTTGGTGTAACGCTCGACGGCGAAGTCCCCCTTCACGTCCACACCGGAAACCGTGAGCGTGACGCCGGTGCCAGCGAGCCTGAAATACGGCCCGGCGGGCAGATCGAGCGGGAGCGTGCCACCCGCACCGTCAGGCACGCTGTCGGTGACTTTTGCCGCGGTGGTATTCACCTGCACGCTGAGCCCGGCGGAGAAGCTGAAGCCGAGCGCCGGGTTGACCGCGATCTTCGCGGCGAAGGAACCGGCGATGCCGGTCGGCTTGATGACGAAGCCACCGGTGCCTTCGGTGACGCTAACGAATTCCGTCGATCCATCGCCGATGCTCACCGCCGCGTTGGTGATGCCGACCTTCGTTACCTTCACGCCGGCGACGAGGCTCTGCTCGAAGGCAAAGGTGCCGCTCAGCGAAAGGCCGGAGACGCTCAGCGCGAGGTTGCCTTCGAAGCTCCGAGCGGTATCCGCGATAGTGATGGAGTCGTTCGTTCCGTCGGTGCGCGGGAAGCTAATCGTCTTGTCGGATCCAACGTTGTTGAAGCGCACCTTCGCGCTGCCCGTGAAGGCGAATCCCGAGAAGCCGATGACCTCAATCGTGCCCTCGGCATAGACGGCATAGGTGAAGGTGTTCCCGACCGGAATGCGGAGCACGCCGACCCGTGCGTTCGAGAGGAGCACACCCTGGGCGGCAGGATTGCGCGTGGTCGCGTTGAGCTTCGACGGGCCGTCGCCCATGAAGATGCTGACCCCCGAAGCGATGAGCGTGTCGCCCGCCGCGCCGGCGGTGAAGGCGATGCTCTCGCCTTCGATTTCGATGAAGTCGCCGACCTTGATGGTCAGGCCCGCGGCAAAGAAGCTGAAGACATTCGCGCCATCCGGGAACTGCACGCGGAAGGTGCGCCCGCCGAGTTCGATTGCCTCGTCGACCGCGACGCCCGTCTTGTTCACCCGCATCCCGAGGCTGCCGCCGATCTCGACGCCGCCCGCGCCCGCCTTCAACTCGCCGGAGAGGTAACCGGCAAACCCGGTCGGCAGAATTACGAAGGCGCCCTCGCCGTTCTTCAGCGTCTGCGTATTCGTCCCGGTGGTGATCGAAACCTCGACGTTCGCCGCCGCGACCCGCGTGACCTTGGTGCCATCGGCGCGCGTCAATTGATCGAAGAAAAAGTCGCCGCTTAGCGCGCTGGTCGTTTCGGTGCCGATGACGACGCTCGCCTTGGTCACTTCCACGCGGGCGAACGGCCCGGCCGGCACGTCGATCGTGACCGATCCGCCGCCGGTCGTGAAGGTCTCCTTCACCGGCTGCGCGCTGGTGTTCACCGCGATCTTGAGTTCGCCGCCAGCCAGCAAAGCCAGCGTAAAGACGCCCGGCGCGCCGGCGGTGAACGCCGTGACCGTAAACTGAGCAGCGACTCCCGCTGGGGTGAAGAGCAGCGCGCCGCTGCCGCCGGTGACGTTGACGAAAGTGGTCGCGCCGTCCTTGATCTGCAGCGAGAGCCCGGTGATCGCCACTGCGACCCGAGTGACCGCCGCGGCTCCGGTGCCCGTGGTTTCCTTCCTGATGGTGAAGTTCGCCGAGATCTCCAGGCCGAGCACGGTGAGCGTCGCAGGCGCGCCGGCGAGCGTGGCGAGTTGCACGTAATTGCCCGCGGGCAGGCTCAGGGTTTTCGGCTGGCCGGCGAGCGTGAAGGTCTCATTCACCGCGGCGCCCGTAGTGTTGATCTGCAATTTCAACCCGGCGCTGAACGCGACGTTCGGCACATTGATTCCGACCGTGCCGCTGACGTCGCCGGCGAGACCGGCTTGCTTGATGACGAAGGCGCCGGTGCCGTTCGTGATGGTCACGTAGTCGGTTGTGCCGTCGCCGAGCGCGAGGCTCACGTTGCCGAGCGCGATGCGAACCACGGCCGATGGCGTCGGTCCCGTGGTGAGGATCCGCTCGATGCTGAAGTCGCCATTCAGTCGCTGGCCGAGGATCACTGCTTCCAGGTTCGTGGCCTCGACACGCACGAAATTTCCCGCGTCCAGCTTGAGCGCCACCGGCACGCCGGCCACGTCGATCGTTTCATTCACCGCAATGCCGGTTGTATTCACCGCGATCGTCATCGTGCGGTTGATCGAGACGTTCGGGATGGTGATGCTGACGAAGCCGCTGACCTGCCCGGCGAGGCCGGTGCTGGTAATGAGCAGCGCGCCCTCGCCGTTCGTCACTTTGACGAAAGTATTGGCTCCGTCCCCTAGCGCGAGGCTCACCCCGCGCACACCGACGGTAATTACTTGCTCGGCGCCGCGCGTCACTTGCTGGAAGGCAAAGCTGCCCCGCAGTTTCTGGCCCGCGGCGGTGAGCACGAGGTCATCTCCGGTCACGCGCAGGAATGGTCCGGCGGGTAGGATCAAGGTCTGCACGCCGCCGCCGATCTCGATCGCTTCGTCCACGGCCGCGAACGTGTTGTTGATCTCCACCGTGAAGCCGCCGCTGAACTGCACGCCTGGCACCGTGAGCGCCACGCTGCCGGAGAAACGACCCGCGAGACCGTCGGCATTCAGGATGATGAAGCCGGCGCCGTTGGTGACCTTGAGCAGGTTGTTCGGCGCTGTGCCGCCGAGGCCGAGTTCCGCCTTCTGCAACGCGACGCGCGTGACTCGCCGTCCATCCGTCCCGGTCGCCTGCTCGATGACGAAGTCACCCATCAACGTCTGCCCGAGCACGGTGAGCGTGACCGTGGTGCCTTCCACGCGGATGTAAGGACCGGCGGGCAGTGAGAGCGTCTTGGTGACGCCGGCGACCTTGAACGTCTCGCTCACGGCTGCCGCGGTATTGTTCACACGGATCTTGAACGCTCCGCCAAAGGTCACGCCCGAGATGGCGGTCGCCACGGTCGCATCCACTTCACCCGCCACTCCCGCGGTGGTGATGAGGAACTGACCGGAACCCGTCACCGTGACAATTGCGGGCGGCCCGCCGAGCGCGAGCACCACATTCGCCGCCGCGATGCGGACGACGCGAGTGCCATTGGCGAGGGTCACATTTTCCAGCGAGAAGTCGCCGCGCAGCGTCTGCCCCGCCACGTCGAGTGCGAGGTTCACGCCTTCGAAGCGCAGATACGGACCGCCGGTGACATCAAGCGTGATCGCCTCCGTGCCGACGGTGAACGAGGAAGTGACCGGCAGCGCGCCCGTATTCAACTGCACGCGGAAATCACCGCTCAGCGCGACCGAGGGCGCCGTGATCGCCACCGAGGCGCTCAGGTCGCCGGCCAGCGCGGTCGCCGTGGAGAGGAAGGAGCCGCGCACATTGGTGATCCGCACCGAACCGTCGGCGAACTGCGCCGAGCCATTGGTGAGCGCCACGCGGACTACGACGCCGGTCGCGGTCGTCGCCCGCTCAAAGGCGAAGTCGCCGCGGATCGACTGGCCTTGGAAATCCAGCCGCGCATTCACCGCCTCCACGCGGACGAACGGCCCGGCCGGCAGGGTGACGCGGACCGTGCTCGCGCCGACGGCGAAGGATTCGTCGATCGCGGTGGCCGAGCTGTTCAGCGCCAGGCTGAAGTCGCCGGAGAACGTGCCGCCCGGCGGCGTGATCGTCACCGTGCCACTCACCCGCCCAGCCACTCCGGCGGAGGTGATGACGAACGCACCCTCGCCATTGCGCACGGTCGCGATCGGCGTCGTGCCGGCCACGAGATCCAGCTTCACGCCCGTCGCCGCGCCGCGGATGATCGGGGTGCCGTCGAGCGTCGAGAGGCTGCGTTCGAAGAAATATTCACCGCTGAGGCTCTGGCCGCCGATGGTCAGCGTCGCGGGATGCGTGGCGTCGATCTCGTTGACGTCCACGCGGATGAACGGCCCGGCGGGCACATCCAGGCTCACGGACTCAGTGCCGACCATGAAGCTCTCGGAAACCGGAGCGCTCGTCGAATTTACCGCCAGGCTGAAGCGCCCCACGAGAGAAGCGCCGGGAATGCTCGCCTCGACCGTGGCCGCGAGGCTGCCCGCCGCACCAGCCGGGGTCAGCAGCAACGCGCCCTGTCCATCGGTGACTTTGAGGAACGTCGTCGTGTCGTCGCCGAGATCGAGCGACACGTGCGTGGCCGCGATGCGCAGATCGCCCGCCGCGCCGCTCGTCACCTTGGCGAAGGCAAAGTCGCCCTTCAGCGTCTGACCGGCGAAGGACAGTTCCGCGTTCAGCGCCTCGAAGCGGGTCACGGTCGCGATCGTCGGGAAATTGAGCGTCACTCCTGGATCGCCGTTGTCGCCCGGGAAAAAGAGGGTCTCGCTGATTGCGAGACCGGTGGTGTTCACGAGCACCGTGGCCTGGCCAGCGATGGTCACGCCGTTGATCCCGATAACCTCGATGGTGCCCGTGGCGTTCAGCGCGTAGCCGGTGCCGACGCGGATCAGACCGACGCGCGCGTTGCTGATCAAGACGCCGGTTGCGGCCGGATTCAGTTCGCCGCTTGGCAGCCGCGCCGGGCCCTGGCCCATGAAGACGAGCAGGTTCGCCCCAGCGAACGTGCTGCGGCCGCCCGAGTTCACGAAGCTCACCGTGCCTTCGATGGTGACGAAGTTGCCGATGTTCAGCGCGAGATTCTCGGCGAAGAAGCCGAAGAACGAATTCGCGCCGACCTTCACCTCGCTCGCGCTGAAGACCACGGCGATTGGGCGGCCAGCCACGGTGATTGTTTCATTTACCGCCGTGGTGAAGGTATTGATCCGGAAGCCCGCGCGCCCGCTCACACTCGCGCCGCCGGTCGCCACCGCGAGGTCGCCACTCAGCGTTCCCGCGAAACCACCGGTCTTAACCACGAACGCGCCCTCCGCGTTCTTGATGCCATTGCCGCTGACCGTGATCGCCGCCTCGGCGACCGCGAAACGGGTTACTTTTGTTCCGTCCGGCTGCACGCTCTGGTCAAAGTAGAAGTCGCCGGTCAAATCGACGGTGCCGATCCGCACCTTGAGATCGAGCACCGCCA
>JBAVML010000002.1:0-5707 GCA_049690035.1 Chthoniobacteraceae bacterium | reverse complement strand
AGACCCGGCGCCGTGAGCAGCGGCATGAGGCCGAAGCCGCCCGCGAGCGAGCCGGCAATCGCCCCCGCCGTGTTCAGCGCGTAGGCTCGGGCCGTCTGGCTCGCCACGCCGTGGCCGCCGCGGCCGAGCAGGGCCACGAGGAGAGGAAATTGGTAGCCGGCCACGAGCGCGGCCGGGAGCACCACGATGCCGATGACGATGCACCAGCCAAAGACGTTGCCGCCAAACCCGACGCCCGCGAGCGAACGCAGATGCGCCGCGAGCACCGCCAGGCGGTCGCCGAGCGCAAAGGGCACCGCGATGGCCAGCGCCTCCAGCGCGCACGTCCAGGCAAAGGCCGCGAGCGTGCCGCCGCCGCGCGCTCCGGCCACCGCGTAGAGCGCGCCGCCGAGGCCGATCCCGAGCAGCGCCACCGCGAGGATGAGGCCGAAGGTAAACGTCGAGCCGCCGAGCAGCGGGCTGAGCATGCGATACCAGACCAATTCCATGAGCAGAAACGCAAAGCCGACGAGTGCCGAGGCCGTGAGCACGAAACGCGTCGGAATCGCTTCCGGCACGCCGCTGGTGGCCGCCGGCGCCGGCGCATCGTCGGGCTCGGGAAAGGACGGGGCGAGCGCGCGGGCGGCGAGTGCGAGGCAGAGATTGAGCACGCAGGCGGTCCAGAGTGTGGCGCGATTGCCGAGCGCCTCGAGGGCGAAGAAAGTGGCTAGGACCGCGCCGGTCACCGCGCCGAGCGTGTTGATTCCATAAAGGCAAGCGAGGCTGCGCCGGCCGGCGTCTTCCCGGCTGCCCACGCTGCGCGCCGCGGCGGGCAGCGTGCCACCCATGAGCAAGGTCGGCACCGCGAGCACCAGCGCCGAGAGGATCAGCCGCGCTGCCGCGCTCCACGTTGGTCCGAGCGCCAGCGAACCGCCGAGCGCCGAATAAAGCTGGCGGACGAGCGTCACGAGGAAAGGCGTCGCCGCCGCGGAGACCGCGATGGCGAGTTCGAGATTCGCGTACAGGGCCAGCGGGCGCTTCGCCTTTTCCGCCCTTCGCCCTAGCAACAGGCTGCCCACGCCGAGCCCGCCCATGAAGATGCCCAGCACCGCAGCGGTCGCCGCCGTGGAGGCGCCGAAAATCAGCCGGAACTCGCGCAACCAGACGGTCTGATAAACCAGCGCGCAAAGGCCGGAGCCGAAGAGAAGGAGACTGACTGCAAAGACTCGAGGATTCATGGGCGACGCGGACTTCTGCAAGTCCCGCGCCACCGCGATACCGGTTGTCAGGTGTTTCGGGCGCGAATCTGAAACCTGACAACAGGTGACTTCTCTACTCCTGCTTCATCACCGTGACCTCGGCGCTGTAGTCGCCGAGCACGCGGACGGTGAGGATGCCGGACTCGTCGTCCTGCTTGCGGCCTTCCAACTCGATGGGCGAGGAGAAGGAACTGCTCCCGCTCTTCTTCAGTGGCACGCGCAGGACGGGCTGGGCTTTGTCCTTGGCGAAGATGATGAGCTGCAACTCGCCGGAGTCGCTCTTGCCCGCGCCGAGATAGTAGAGCTGCAACTCGCGCTGCTTGCCTTCGTCGCCGACTTTGACGAGGCGCAACTGATCGCTGGCGACCGCTTTTCCATTGGTCGCGACGCTGGCGCCCATCGTCCAGAGCTGGCCGAGGGGGACGATGTCCTTGCCGGCGTGTTCGAGCGCGTCGGCGGTCAGCTTGCGATCCGGCAGCGCCATGAGGCCGACGCCGCTGCCCTTGAAGCCATTCGGCTTGTCGGGATCGACCTCGGTGGTGAACGGCGCGTCGGAAGGATTGCCCACGGTGTCGGTGAGCTTGCGCGCGATGCGTTGCGCTTCCTGCGAGTCGATCCGCTCTTGCGCGGAGGCGGAAATGGTGGCGGCGAGCAAGACGGTGAGGGCGAGGGAACGGATGGGAAATTTCATGCGGAAAGTAACGCGGGACTCGGGGTGGCAGTTACATCAAATCCACGACCGCGCACCGATTCCTGCGCCGCGGGGTTTTGGAGCCCACCACTTCCTTCCCGCCATGCACCTCCGTCTCCTTTTCCTCGCCACGCTTCTGCTTTCCACGCCCCCGTTGTTTTCCCAGGCACCGCCGCTGCCGCCGGGCGTGAAGATGCTGCACGATGTCGAATATGTGCCGGGCGGCGGACGTGCGCAGTCGCTGGATTTGTATCTTCCTGAAAAATCCGATGGTCCGCGTCCGCTCATCGTCTGGATTCACGGCGGCGGCTGGCGCGCGGGGACGAAAGACCGTTCGCCCGCGGTGCGGCTGATGGATGCCGGCTTCGCCGTGGCCAGCGTGGAGTATCGGCTGAGCAGCGTGGCGATTTTTCCGGCGCAGATCGAGGACTGCAAAGCGGCGATCCGTTTCCTGCGCGCTCACGCGACCGAGTACGGCATCGACGCGGCGCACATCGGAGTCTGGGGATCCTCTGCCGGTGGGCATCTCGTGGCGATGCTCGGTACGACGGGTGACGTCAAGGAATTCGAAAAAGGAGGGAACCTGAGCGAGTCGAGCCGGGTGCAGGCGGTGTGCGATTTCTTCGGGCCGGCCGATCTGCTGACGATGGGCGCGCAGAGTCCGGCCGAGGCTCGGATCAAGCACGACGCGCCGGAGTCGCCGGAGTCGCTGCTGGTCGGCGGCGCCTTGCAGGAAAATAAGGACAAGGCGCGCGCCGCGAGTCCGATCACCTATGTGACAGGCGACGATGCGCCGTTTCTCATCGTGCATGGCTCGGCCGATCCGCTCGTGCCGCTGGCGCAGAGCGAGCAACTCAATTCCGCACTGAAAAAGGCCGGCGTCGAATCCACGCTGCGGGTGATCGACGGCGGCGGCCACGGCGGCAAGGGCTTCGATGAGCCGGAGGTCACGGCGCAGATCCGCGATTTTTTCACGAAGCACCTCAAAGCCGCCCGGTAGTCACACGAGCAGCTTGAGCAGTGCGGGGCGCGAGCTGGGGAGCCGATGGTAGGCGCGGCCGATGGCGACGGCGGCGGTCACTCCTTCCTGTCCCTGGATGCCGAGCAGGCGGGTGAGTTC
This sequence comes from Chthoniobacteraceae bacterium, assembly GCA_049690035.1. GTDB lineage: Bacteria > Verrucomicrobiota > Verrucomicrobiia > Chthoniobacterales > Chthoniobacteraceae > Chthoniobacter. Next base: position 2,658 of record JBAVML010000002.1, on the reverse strand, counting down.
CGTTTCGAAATGAAGCAACGCGCGGCGCGATGCGGGCTGGGTATTGAGAAAGCCGAAGGCGCGCTGGAGCAACTCGTAGAGCTCGGGCACGGGATGGTCCGGCTCTGTCACCAACTCAATGAGCTCGACGAAATACGCCGCGAGCGCGACGCGGGGATAGTCGAGGCGCAGCGCCTCATGGGGCTGGCGCAGTTCGACCTCGCGCAACTGGTGCAGCTCGCTGCGGCGGCTGCGGGCGAATTGGATTTCGCAATCGAAGAAGAGATCGAGCAGCCCGGCGAAGCGGCTCTTCGCCCGGCGCGCCCCTTTCGCCACTGTCTTGACCTTGCCGTGGGTGGCGGTGAACCACGTAACGATGAGGCTCGTCTCGGTGAGCTTCGTCTTGCGCAGCAGAATGGCAGGCGTGGTCTCCACGATGTCCACCTAAACGCGGGGCGTCGCACTCGAAAAGAAATGGTTGCGATGGCCGTCGCGTTCCTCTACCTCTGCAAACTCTTATGGCTGAGTCCACCACGCCCCAGACCCCGACGATCGACGCGAGCAATCTCAAGTCCCACTACGCGAACGTCTGCCGCATCGCCCAGACGCCCAACGAAGTCATCATCGACTTTGGCCTGAACCCCAATTTCTTCGGCCAGATCCTCGACGAACCGCTCAAGCTCGAGCAGCGCGTGATCCTCTCCCACGACGCGGCCAAACGTCTCTGTCTTCATCTGACGGCGACGATTCAGAATTTCGAGGCGAAGTACGGTCCGATCGAACTCGACGTAACGAAGCGGCTGAAGGCGCCCACCGCCTAGGCGCGCTTAGCGTCACACCGTTCCCCCGACTGGCACTCGCGTGGACGGGCGAATTCGAGAGCAAGTGCTTTGCTGACGGGGTTTTCTGGCGATGAGATAAATTATTTTTATTTCTGCTTGCCGACACCCCCGCTCGCTGATAATTATTTTGCCAGCGTCCTCGCCGGCTTCTTACTACCTTATGAACCTCGTCTCTCTCCGTTCGCGATACAGCTCCGGCATTGAAGCCTTGGAATCCCGCATCGCTCCGGCACGCGTGATCCTCGTCGGGGCGCCGGACCTTCCGAATAAAGCGGACACCAACTACAATGATCTGGCTGCCGCCGATGGTGGGCCGGGTTTCGTCGATACCGAGGTGGGAGGGTTGGCTGGTGATCCCATTTCCGTCGCAGTGGGGCCGGGGGTGGTGGGGGCTGCGGATACCTTCTACTTCCGCCTCTCGAAAGGTGATGTCCTGCAACTTTATACCGGTCAGGACCAGCGCGAGCCGCTCCTCACGGTGAACTCCGGGAACGTTGTGGCCTTTTTTGTCGATGGCAACGGAGACCACGAGGTTCAGCAAGCCGAGTTAGTCAGTCTGGCGCTCGGAAAGGACGCCTCCATCATCCTGCGGAGCGGAGTAAGCGGTGACATCGTCACCAACCTCAACGAGCAGGGCACGCCGAGCCTCGCGGACGACACCCTTAACATGACCGACTTGGTTTCCACCAAGCAAGGGATCAAGGGTGTTTTCATCGGCGGTGGCGGTGTGACCGGCAATATTCTCTCCGGTGGAAATGTGACCAACGTCCAGATCAATGGCGGAATTCAGTCGATCCTCGCCGGCTCCGCAGCCGCGGGTGCAGCGTTCGATTTCTTCCCTGGCGTGGTCGGTGGCAATGGAACGCTCACGGGCGTGGCGGGCATCGTTCCGGGACCGGGGGAAATGGGATCCTCGATCACGGGTGTGACGCTCAACGCCGACCTGATCGGCAAGATTCAGTCCGGCGATGGAGGTGCGGGCGCTAAAGGAGGCATCCTCTCGCAGGTCGTCGTGACGACAGATACGAACGGCTTCACGTTGCAGTCGGGCAAGGGCGGAGATGCCGCCGGTGCGAAGAAGAATGGCGGCGATGGTGGCGGGCTTTCGGGTATCTACGTAGCGGGTCGCCCTGATGGCACTTCGAACAGTCTCATTAGCCTCGTTGCGGGTGCAGGGGGCGCATCCACACTCGATGGAAAGGGTGGTGGCGGTGGTGGAGTCTCGCTCGTTTACGTTGGTTTCCAGTTTGTGGGTGGCAAACCCATTCCGACCACGGATGTGCTGGCGGATGACGTCCAGATTTTCAGCGGCGCCGGCGGGGTCGGTAAGACCGGCGGCAATGCCGGTTCGATCAAGGCCGTCCGAGTCACCGTCGCACCCACTGCCAATGCCGCCGGAGACGAAATCCAAGTCGTCGCGGGAGTAGGGGGCAATAGCAATGTCATCGTCGGAGGGAAAACCGGCGCAGGCGGGTCGATCGAAGACGTGGACTTGCGTATCGCAACGCCGACAGTGGGTGTGGGTGCTCCGGGCCTCGGTCAGAAAATTCGGGTGGAAGCGGGTGATGCAGGGGTCGCAGCTGGAGCGGGAGGAGCGGCCAAGGGTGGTTCCGTGACCAAGGTAACGCTCCTCGGCGCGGATCACGCTATCCTCGCAGGCGACGGCTCGACCGGAAAATCGGGCGGCGATGGAGGAATTCTCAAGACGATTTCCATCATCGAAGGTGACGGCGTGCTGGCCCACAATGTCCAGATTGAAGCAGGGCGCGGCGGGGCGGGGGCGGCCGGAAACGGCGGCAAAGGCGGCGACCTCCTCGACTTCCGCATTGTGAATGGT
>JBAVML010000001.1:0-2271 GCA_049690035.1 Chthoniobacteraceae bacterium | reverse complement strand
CGACAGGGGTGAACCAATTCCCCGGACCGAGAAATCCCATCAGTTCCTCGGTCGGCGGCTGGGCGTAAAGTTCGCTGACGGGTCCGGAGTGCAGGACGCGACCTTCGCGCAGACAGATCGCGTGCTGCGCCTCGCCGAGTGCGGCATTGGGCTCGTGGGTGGCAAAGATCAGCGAAGCGCCGGTCCGGGCGATTCGTTCGCGAATCGCGCCCCAGTATTTTCCCGCGCGTGCCGGATCGACGTGGACCAGCGGCTCGTCCATCACCAGTACTTCGGCCTCCGCCGCGAGCGCTCGGGCCACGGCGAGCCGCGACTGCTCTCCCTCCGACATCTCGTGCGGGCGCGCGTTTGCTTTCCCCGCGAGATCCAGCGCGGCGAGCAGTTCGTCGATTCCCGCCGCGGAAGGTCGCGCGATCTCAAGATGCTCGCGCGCGTTGCAGTGCGCCCACAGCCCGCCGTTTTGCGGCACCCACGCGACCCGGGGCACGCCGGTGATTTGTCCGCGCTCCGGTTTTTCAAATCCCGCGAGGATATTGAGCAGCGACGTTTTTCCCGCGCCCGACCAGCCGATCACCGCCGTCACGCCGCGCTCGATCGTGAGCGTGACTTCGCGCAGCCGTGCTGGTTCCAGCGAGAGGGCGTCGAGTTGCCAGAGGGAGTCAGCGGGCATGACGCGGGGCATGGAGGCGCAACCCGCCGCGCCGGTCAACTGCGGAAGGCAGCCGTCTTTCGTGTCGTGACCACGCGCGCGACGAATCCCGCGAGCAGCAGCGCGAGCACCGGCACAGCGAACGCCGCGAGCATCATCGCCGAGAGCACCGCGGTCTGTCCGTAGTGGGCGAGATTGTGGAGCCGCGCGAAGACCGGGGTGAGGCCGACGGGAGCGAGGATCGAGGACGCGGTGAAATCAGACCAGGCGCAGCAGAAGAGAAGCCCGAGTGCAGCCGCTTGCGGGCGCGTTTCCATTTCCCAGATCAGCCGGCGGCTCCCGAGCTGTCGCGCGAGGTGCAGGCCAGGCGTCGGCGATGAATCCATGGCACCGAGCAGCAGCGCCAGCGGGAGGAGGACGATGGTGAGGGCCAGCAGGAGCGGAAGCGGCGAATCGTAAACGGGACGCAACGCGGGCAATTGAAAAAGGGACAGCACGAGCAGCGCGACGACGAGCGCGCCGAGCAGGCCGGGCGCGCCCAGCGCCAGCGCTGACGCCGGGTTCTTTCGCGCCAGCCGGGCCAGTGTCCCGGCGGAAAGCGCGGCGCCAATGGCGAAGAGCGCGCTGGCGCCGAGTTCGTGGCCGAGGACGAAACTCTCCGCGAGCGAGGGTAGTCCGGGAGCGGCTTGCGAAGCGATGATGATGAGCGGCAGGAGGCAGACGAGCGCGGCGGAACTGACGAGGTAGAGCCATGGCGCGGTTGCGGCGATCGACTCTGGACGCGCGGGAGCGCGTCGCTCCGTGGTGCGGGGGAGACGACGAACGATCAAGGCAAGCACGCAGAGCTCGACGGCGAGGGGAAGGGCAGCGAGGCGGAGCGTTTCGGCAAGTGCGAGACCACCCGCTTGAGCGTCGAAGAGCGCGACGGTCCACGTGCGGATGCTCCAGAGCGAGGCGAGTTCGAAGTCCGCGAACGCGAGCAGGAAGACGGCTCCGCTCGCGATCCACGGTCCGGCGCCAGCACCGCGGACGGCGAATTTGATGCGCGCCATCCATGACGAGCCGGTGAGCAATCGATGAACGTGCCGCGCCTCATCCGAAAGGGGCGGCGGGATGAGCACGCGGACGAGCACCGCGACGGGAACGAGCTTCAGCGCAAGCACGCCGACGTAAAGCGCCTCGCGGCTCAAAGGCGCGACGATGAGGGCGAGGAAGACCTTCGAAAAGGCGTAGCTGATCAGCAGCGAGGGCGTGAAAAACGGGGCGAGCAGCATCACCCAGGCGAGCGAACGCAGCGGCCCGCGATACGCGGTGAGCCACCGGCTCAACGAGCCCGCCACGCCGAGGACGAGCGCGGCGATGACGATCGCACGAACCAGCGCCGCTGCCGTCTGCGCGCCGATGCTCACCGCAGATATTCGGCTTTCAACCAGGCCAGGCACGCCGCTCGCGCGGGACCGAGTTGGGTGAGATCCACCCCATCCTTCGCCCACTCGACCAGCTCGCGAACCTCTGCGGGCAGACGATCCGCGGGCACCGGGCCGAGCGGAATCTGCCGCGACTTGGAATTCGCGAGCGCGAGTTCCGTCTCCTCGCTGAGCAGGAAATCCACGAGCTTGCGC